>CAYODK010000332.1:0-4732 GCA_964402695.1 uncultured Verrucomicrobiota bacterium | reverse complement strand
GGGGCGGTGCGATCCGCAGATGGAGCCCGGCCGCAAGCTCCTGATCGCGCACCGACTCGGCTGGACCGACGCGGCCGGGCTCGACGCCGCGCCGCTGCGCGCCGCCGACCGGCTCCAGGCCGCGCGCGAGGCCGCCATGGCGCCGGAGGCCGCGGCCGACGGCGCCGGCGCCGGGCGCGCGTTCGGCGAGGCCGTCGCGGAGGCCCGGCGCGAGTTGGACGCCGCCCAGGCCGCGACGCTCGGCAGCCTGCGGCAGACCGGCGCCGCGGACCTCGAGCGGTGGGAGAACCTGCCCGGAAACCTGATCGCGGACCTGATCACGAAGGACGCCTTCCGCGGGCCGCCGCAGCGCCGCGAGGCCGTGCGCGCGCTGGAGTCGCCCCGCAACAGCGGCGACAACTACGGCGAGAGGATCCGCGGCTACCTCGTCGCCCCGGCGACCGGCGAGTACACGTTCTGGATCACGAGCGACGACGACGGCGAGCTGTGGCTCAGCTCCGGCGAGGACCCCGGGCTGCGCAGCCGTATCGCGTCGATCTCCGGCACCTGGGCGCCGCCCGACCAGTGGGAGCAGTCGTCGTCGCAGAAGTCGCGCCGCATCCGGCTCGAGGCCGGACGCCGCTACTACTTCGAGGCGCTGCACAAGGAGGGGAGCGGCGACGACCACCTTGTCGTGCGCTGGCAGCTTCCGGACGGCCGGATCGAGAGCCCGATCCCGGGCATGCGCCTGCTGCCGTACGACGGCGCCGGCGCGGGCGGAGGCGATCCGAAGGCCGCGTTCGCCGCGGACCTCGCCGATCCCGCGCGCGCCCTCGCGGACCGGGCCGCCTCCGGGGCCGCGGGCACGGGCGAGGAGCTTGCGCGGCTCGTCCACGTCGCCGAGGTCTGGGAGCGGGAGCTGCGCGCCGCGTTCCTGCGCCATGCCGCGGAGCTGGCCGGCCGGGACGAGCCCGCGATCCGCGCGGTGATCGAGCGCTTCGACCGCACCCCCCGCTGGCAGCGGATCGCCGGCGCGCTCTGGGAGGGCCGCGCGCCCGCGCTCGCGGCCCTCGCGGCGGACCACGACGTGAGCCTGCACGTCCTCAAGGACGGCCGCATCGAGGAGGCGTGGCGGTCGCGCGCGGGGCGGCAGGGCGGGGCCGGCGAGGCGCCTGCCGTCGTCCGGGCCGCGCCGCAGGGTTCGTTCACGGATCTCTCCGGCGCGTGGGCCGGACTGGACGCGGGCGGGCGGGCCGATCCGGCGGCGGACGGGGCCGAGGGCGGGATCCGGTCGGCCGTACTCCTCCTCTCCGACGGCATCCACAACCTGGGCGAGACGCCGCTGCGGACGGCGCGGGTGCTGGGCGCGAAGGGCGTGCCCGTCTTCCCGGTCCTCGTCGGCGCGGACCGCGCGCCGGAGGACGTTGCCGTGGTCGGGGTCGATGCGCCGGCGTCGATCTTCCATGCAGACCGCGCCCGCGGGCGAGTCGTGGTCGCCGACCATCTGCCCGCCGGACGGCCGTTCACGGTGCGGATCCTCCGCGGCGACGAGGTCGTCTGGGAGCAGAAGCTCCTCGGCGAGGGGTCGGGCCTGCGGCCGGTCGAGTACGAACTGCCCGTCGACCGCCTCGCGAAGGAGGAGACCCTGCGCGGCGTCCAGGGCGTCCAGCGCGCCGGCGTGCGGCTCGACCTGCGCGCGGTCGTCGCGGAGGTCGAGGGCGACGCCGAGCCCGGCAACAACGAGCGGGCGTTCGAGATCTTCGCCGTCACGCGCAAGTACCGCGTGCTGCTGCTCGAGGGCCGGGCGCGGTGGGAGTGGCGCTACCTGCGGAACCTCTTCGACCGCGACGAGAAATGGGAGACGGTCTCGGTCTTCTGTCCGTCCGGCGACCTTCCGCGCGGCGAGAAGAACGACGAGTTCCCGTCCTCGCGCGACGCGCTCTTCGCGTTCGACCTCGTCGTGCTCGGCGAGATTCCGCGCGCCGCGTTCCGTCCGCAGGAGCTGGAATGGATCCGTGATTTCGTCGGCGACCGCGGCGGCGGACTGCTCCTGCTCGACGGCCAGCGCGAGTCGCTGCGAACGCACGCCGACGGCGCCCTGGGGCCGCTGTTCCCGGCGGACTGGATCGCCGGCCGCGCCGAGATCCTGCCCTCCGCCCTGCGCCTGACGCCGGCGGGCGAGGGGATCGCCGCGCTCGATCTCTCGTCCGACGGCCTCCCGCGCAACGCGGTCTGGGCGATGCTGCGCCCGCCGCACCGCGTCGAGCCGCTGCGTCCGAGGCCCGGCGCCGAGGTGTGGGTCGAGGCCGTCACGCGCGGAGGCGAGGGCGTGCCCGCCATCCTCGGCCGCCCGTTCGGCGCCGGCCGCGTGCTGCACGTCGCGTTCGATGAGTCGTGGCGCTGGCGCTACGAGGTGGCGGACAAGCACCATACCCGGTTCTGGAACCAGCTCGCGATGGCGATGATGGAGTCGCCGTTTGCGGTCCGCGACGACCGGGCGTCGGTCGACGCCGGCGCGCCGGTCCAGCGGCCGGGCGATCGCGCGATGCTGCGGGCGCGACTCCGAGACGAGCGCGGCCGCGCGCTGACCGGCGCGACGGTCTTCGCGCACGTCCATCGCGACGGCCGCCGCGTCGCGGTGCTGCCGATGCTGCCCGACGAGTCCGGCGGCGGGGCCTACCGGACCGAGACCGGCTCGCTGGAGCCCGGCGAGCACGAGATCCGGCTGGTCGTGAAGGGCATCCCGGAGGATGATCTCCGTGCGCGCGCGACGTTCGTGGTCCGGCCGCGGGACACCGGCGAGCTGGCCGACCTGGCCGCGAACGAGCCGCTGATGCGGCAGCTCGCGTCGATGACCCGGGGCCAGTTCGTACGCGAGGAGACCCTCGACGCCGCGGTCGCCGCACTGAAGCCGATGAGCCGCGGCCGCATCGTCGAGAGCGAGACCGTTCTCTGGCAAAGCTGGCCGTGGTTCGGCGCGGTGGTCCTGCTGCTGACGGTCGAGTGGGTCGTGAGAAAGCGGAAGGGAATGCTGTGAGGTTTCAGGTGTCAGGTGTCAGGTTTCAGGAAGGCCGGAACCGCGGACCGGCGGATGTGACCGTGACCCGGCGGGTGAGCCGCGAAGCCCGGAACACCGGAGGTCCTCCGCGCCCGAAATCGTCCGCCTGCGTCCTGACGCCCGGAGCCTGTCCCCCCTCCGTCCTGACACCTGAAACCTGACACCCGACACCTCATGAATGCGGATGCATCCAACCAACCTCCCCCGGTGACGCTCAGCCCGGTCACGGCGGCGCGCATCGAGGAGTTCGGCCGCCGGCGCCGGCGGCTGATCATCGAGCGCGGCGTCTTCGCGGCCGTCGCGGCGTGGTTCGGCGCGCTCGTCATCGTCGCGGCGGCGGACGGCCTCTTCCTGCTCGAGGACGGGCTCCGCTGGCTGCTGAGCGGCCTGGCCTACGGGCTCGCGGGCTTCGTCCTGTGGCGCGTCTGCCTGCGCCACCTCTCGCGCCGCGCCGACCACCGGGTGCTGGCGCGCTGGCTCGAGTCGACGCGGCCGGACCTGCGGGAGGATCTCCTCTCCGCCGTCGAACTCGGCGAACCGGCGCGGGCGGACGCCTGGGATTCGCCCGTCTTCCGCGCCCGGCTCCAGGATGACATCGCGCGCCGCGTCGAGGGCATCGACATCCGCGAGGTCCTCCCGTTCCGCCTGATCGCCCGGTGGGCGCGCATGGCGGGGATCGCGATCGCGCTGATGCTGCTCCTCGCCCTCGTGCCCGGGCTGCAGTGGCGGCGGCTGCTCGCGCGCGCGCTGCTGCCCTCGGCCAACATCGAGCGGGTGTCGAAGACGCGGATCGTCGTGACCGATCCGACCCCGGCGGACGCGGTCGTCCCGCGCGGCGACACCGTGCCGGTGATCGTCGAGGTCGCCGGCCGGCCGGCGACCGAGATCCACCTCGAGACCTTCGCCGCCGGTGCCCGGGCGAGCGTCCGCATGAAGCCGATCGGTCCGCGCCGGTTCACCGCGAACATCGATGTCGGCACCGACACGCTGCAGTACCGCATCCGGGGCGGCGACGCCCTGACGCGGCGCTACCGCATCACCGCGTTCCCGGCGCCGCAGGTCGTCGCGTTCGCCAAGACCTACCACGCGCCGGACTACGCGCGGATGGAGGCCCGCACCGTGCGCGATACGGCGGGCGACCTGGAGGGCCTCGAGGGGACCCGCGTCGACCTGGCGCTGACCGTCGACCAGCCGGTGCGGGCGGCCGAACTGCGCATCGAGCACGGCGGCGCGCCGCGGACGGTGCCGCTGGAGAAGGCGGAGGATGGAACCCTGCGGACCGACCTGACGCTGGCGCAGCCCGGCACCTACCACGTCCGCCTCGTCGCCGAGCGCACCGGCTTCGAGAACCGCTACCGGCCGGTCTACGAGATCCGCGTCCTGCCGGACCTCGTGCCGCAGGTCGAGTTCACGACGCCGGAGCGCGACCTGACGGTCACGCCGGACGAGGTGGTGAAGCTTGCGGCCGTCGCGCGGGACGACTTCGGCGTCGCGTCGCTCGTGCAGGCCGTCCAGGTCAACCGCTCCGCCTGGCGCGACGAGGGCGCGCCGGCCGCCGCGACGAACGCCGAGGTGGCGATCGAGCGTCCGTGGGACCTCCTCCCGCTCGGCCTCAAGCCCGGCGACCAGGTGCTCGTGAAGTTCGTCGCGCGGGACCTCAAGGGCAACCTGGGCGAGTCGACCGTGCGGCGTCTG
>CAYODK010000331.1:0-4753 GCA_964402695.1 uncultured Verrucomicrobiota bacterium | reverse complement strand
GATCTCCGCAACCCCCCCCACCTGAGCGTTGACCCCGCTCCGCGTGAGAACCTTGGACGTGCTCACCAGCCGCCCGGCGCCACCGCGCCAGAGCGCCCGCACATCCTCCGCCGTGGCCGCCGCGCGCGCCGACTTCCGCGCCGCGGCGTCGAGATCCGTGGCCGGAAACGCGACGAAGGAGCAATCGATCTCCACCTGGTCCGACGGAAGACCGCCTGCATTCCAGATCATATGGAACCGCTCCAGATTCTCCGGCGTGTTCCAGATGATCAGCAGATTGCCCTGCCGCCGGATGCTGCTGCCTTCCGGGAAGGAAACCCCGATGGATTCGAAGAAGCTTCGGAGCTCGTCCGCAAGGGCTCCCGTTGACGCCGCGCCATGGTTCGTGGCGCTCAGGATCTCCCAGATCCCAGGTTCCACGACATACGCCCGTCCGAGGATGTTCGTGTCCGCCGCCGACGCATCGAGCACCGCGGCGAGCACGAGGACGGCAAGGAGCGGCGGTTTCACTTCTTCGGTGCGGCGGGGGGTTTGGCTTGCGGCGGCAGGTCGATGTATCCGCCCGCCGCAGGCTTCTTGATCGGCGACCCGTCCGGATTCAGCAGCCGGGCGGAGATGAAGGCGTAGGTCATCTCGGTGCCGCCGGAGTTCGGCATGGCGCCGGCGACGACGGTTTCGCCGTCCCACAGCACGATGGACGTGGTCAGGTTGCGCGAATGGAAGCGGGGCACCCGCATGTGGCTCTGCGTTTCCTTGCCGTCCGCGCCGGTGAGGCCGACGCCGACATCGTCCCAGTCGAGCAGCTCGCACAGCTCGGGCACGAAAGTCAGGTCGATTGTGTAGCCGTCCGGCCCGACGGTCGGCGTGACATTGTGGATGAACCCCATCTCGCGGGTCTCAAAACTGGCCGGCACCGCGTTCAGGGCATCGGCAACGCCGTTGCTGCTGGTGGTCGCCTGAAACTCGGTCGGATAGATGACCTCGTCGACACCCTTGCTCTGCGCGTTCACACCGCTGCGGGTCAGAACCTTGGACGTCCCGGCGATCTTCCCCTTGCCCTCGCGCCAGAGGGTCTTGATCTCCTCGCCCGTCGGCGCGGCACGATCGGACTTCCGGGCGGTCTCCTCGATCAGCTTGAGGTCGAACGCGACAAAGGTGACGTCGATCTCGACCTGGTTCGGGACCACGTTGAGCGCCTGCAGGACCCGCTCGAAGATCTCCGTGTTTTCCGGCGTGTTCCTGACGATGAGCTGCGAGATCGTCGGGTTGTAACTGATGCTGCTGCCCGGCGGGAACGGGACGCCCATGTCCTCGAAGAACTTCTGCATGTCCGCCGACCGCTGCGACCCGGACCCGCCCCCCATCGTGATGAACTCGCCCCGGTTGGTCTCCGATCCCCCGGTCCCTGTCGTCACGATCTCCACGATCGACGGCACCACCGGATAGAGCTTCGTGACCATCGCCGGGTCGGCGGCGACGGCGGCGGACGTCCACAGGGCGGCGGCGAGAAGGACGGCGAACGGCTTCATGGGAACCTCCGGTCTCGGGATGAGGATTCGCGTTTCCCGCCGGCCTTTCAAGGTGAAACCGTCCGCCGCAGGGCCGGCCGGGAGGGCCGCCAGCCCCGGCGGCCGGATCCGGCGATCGGTCCGCGGGGCCGCGGCCCCCCGTCGTCCCGGGCATCTCATCCCGGCCCGCGGTCAACCCCCGGGACGAGGGCGCGGCGGGCGTCGGTTGACGGCGAGGCGCGCGGCGTGCGAAGTGTTGCGGCCATGAAGAGGCACTGGACCGTGGCCGGGATCCTGGCACTGGCGGGCGGGGCGCGGGCGTTGACGCTCGAATCCGGCCCGGCGCGCATGACGCTGGACTCCGACACCGGCGCCATCGTCTCGGTCGCGGAGGCCGGCAGGGACGGCGCGATCTTCCGCGGCGGCGAGGACGGCGCGTGGTTGCTCAAATTCCGCGACGGCGCAACGCTGGCCGCCTCGTCCTTCCACGCGACGAACATGGCGCGTCGCGTCGCGGTGCGGCCGGGCGCGGACGGCCGCTCGGCGGACCTGTCGTTTGAATCCGCCGAAGCCCGCGTGACGGTCTTCGTCCGGCCGTGCGAGGCCGGATTCGACCTCACCGCCGCCGTCGCGCCCGGCACCGGCACGGTCCTCGAACTCGCGCTGCCCGGCCGCCTGCGGTTCTCGCCGGCGGACGTGAAGCGGTTCGTCGCGCCGCTGGACCCGCACAAGGGCGTCGGCGTGGCGTGGAACGGCGGCTTCTTCGCGCGCCAGCCCGCGGACCGCCCCGCCGCATGGTCGCCCGCGCCGTCGCCGGGCCGCGGCATCATGATGATCCTGCCCGCCGGCCCGCGGATGCTCCCCCTCGACGCGCCGCCGGTTCCGCTGCGCGCAACGCCGGAGGGCATCCGCATTCTCGGCACGAATCTCGCCTCGCGCTTCGGACGCGCGCGGGCCGAGATCCATCGCCCGCCGCCCCCGGGCCAGGCCTCGACCGTGCTCGTGGACTCCGACGCCGGCCCCCTTCTCTGCGCCCACGCGGTCGGCGGTGGATTCCTCTGGCGGCTGTCCGGCCGGCTGGAAGAGCGCGACGCGGGCCTTGTCCGCGACGCCGCCGTGCGGATTCTCCGCGACGCCGCCGCGTCGACGCCCGGCCGGCGGCGGATCGCGCTGGTTTCGGTCCGCAACGGCCCGGACTCCGGCGCGTTCACGACCCTCACGGTCGCGCAGTGGCGCGACACGCTCGAGCGCACCGCGCGGGAGATGAAGTGCGGGTTCGTCGAGCTGCCGACCGCGCATGCGGTGGACGAGGCGGTCCGTGGCGACGAGGACCTCGCGATCGTGAACCCGTACGGCGAATGGCTCCCGGTCGCGGCGGACGACACGCTGACGAACGCCGTCGCACGGATTGCGCGCCACGTCCGCGCGGGCGGCCGGTGGTTCGAGACCGGCGGCTATCCCTTCCACGCCGCCCTCCGGCCGGCCGAGTATCTCCATTGCGAGAGTACCTATCCGCCGGTCTTCGCGGACTTCGTCCACCTGGAATCGACCGCCGGGCGCGCGGCCGTGCACCGGGTGCAGCCGCGGACCTGGGCGCCGTGGGCCGGCGCGAAGGACCCCGCCGCGATCCTGATCCCCGGCCGGCTCGGCTTCGGGGGCGACGAGCGCGGCGGCCGGTTGGACCGTTCCTTCGCCGCGTACGTCCCGCCCGGGGTCGCGTGGACGAGCCCGGTGGTCCGCCTCGCGGTCGGAGGCCCGGCCGAGGCGGCCCTCGCGGCCTATGCCGCCGCGAACGGGGTCGACCGCCCGCTGCGGGCGAAGATGAAGCCGGACGTGCTCGACCGCCTCCGTCGCGCGGTGCTGCTGAAGATCCAGGGTGGCGCCCGCGAGATCGCCGCGGCACTCCCGCTCCTGCCGTCGCCGGTGATCCTGCACAGCTCCGGCTATCTCAAGGGCGGGTTCGACAAGGAGTACCCCGACCACCTGCCGCCCAACGCGGGCTTCGGCACGCAGGCGGAGATGCGCGGGCTGCACGAGAACGCGCGGGCGGCCGGCCATCTTGTGATGCCCTACACGAACCCGACGTGGTGGTGCGACCATCCGCGCGGCCCGACCTTCCTCGCGGCCGGCGAGGCGCCGCTTTCGATCGGACTCGACGGAAGGCCGTACCTCGAGCGCTACTCCTCCAACGACGGCTGGACGACCTGCTTCTGGCACCCGGCGGTCCGCGCCGCCAACCGCGGGCTGCGGCGGCAGTTCCTCGAGGACGTGCCGGTGGACATCCTCTTCCAGGACCAGGTCGGCGCGCGGGCGTGGCGCTGGGACTTCAATCCCGCCGGCCCGCTGCCGCACGCCTACGCGGAGGGTCTCCTGTCGCAGGCCGACGAGGACGCCGCGCTGGCGCCGCTGGGCACCGAGGACGGCTGGGACCGCGCCGCGCAGGTCGAGTCGATGCTCTGCGGCTTCACGTTCACGCTCGTCCCCGGCCGCCGGCCGGAGTGGGCGCACCCGTTCCGCATCACCTACCCGCCCGACACATGGGAGATCTTGCCGCTCGCCCAGCGCCTCGCCCACGACAAGTGCGCCTTCTACCACCACGACCTCGGCAAGTTCGTCGTCGCCCCGTCCGACGTCGCGTGGACGCTCGGCCTCGGCTTCAACATGAGCTACACGATGCACGCGAAGGCCGCGACCGACGCGCGCACGATGGGCTGGCTCGCGTGGATCGACCGGATCCAGAAATCCGTGTGCGCCCGCTACACCGGCGAGCCCGTCGCCGCCTTCGCCCACACCCAGGCGAAGGCGAACGCCGAACATCGAACACCGAACATCGAACGCCGAAGTCCAGACACAGCATCCAGCATCCAACATCCAACATCCAACGGCCAACAACCGCCCGACGACGGCGTCATGCGGGCGCAGTATGGGTCCGTGAGGATCGTCGCGAACCTCGGTCCGGAGCCGCGCGATATCGACGGGCGCGCGCTGGCCGGGTTCGGCTTCCGCGCGGAGGCGCCGGGCATGACGGCCGGCGTCCTGCCACCGCCGCCGGGCGCGGCGACGACGAACGGGGCGGCCTTCGTCGTCGAGGCGTCGGCCGGCCGCGCCGACGCCTGGTTCTACGGGCCGCCCGGCATGGACACGGCCGCCGAACTGCCGGCCGGCGTCGCCTCCACCGAGGGCGACGTCTGCGCGACCTTCGACGGCCGGGAGCCTCTCCGCATTCGCCCCGCCGGCGGCGTCCT
>CAYODK010000330.1:0-4769 GCA_964402695.1 uncultured Verrucomicrobiota bacterium | reverse complement strand
CGCCGAGGACGTTCTGGCCGGCGGCCATGACGACGAGGCCGGTGGCGAAGAACGCCGCGAAGGCGACGCCCGGCGACCCGGCCAGCGCGGGCAGGCCGCGCATCCACTCGATCATGGCGCCCCAAAGGACGGCGCCAAGACCGGCGGTGACGCAGGTGAGGACCTGGTTGACGGCCATCGAGCGCGTGAGGTCGTCGCGCGGGCAGAAGGCCAGCGTCAGGCGCGTCACAGCGAGCCCGTGGGCGGTCCCCAGTGCGCCCATGACGAAGGCGGCGGCCGTCGCCGCGGCAAACGAGACGCGCACCGGCCCCGCGGCGACAACGGCCCAGAAGGCCAGCAGCGCGATCTGGCCCAGGCCGGCCAGCCGGATCACGGGCCGGCTGCCGAATCGGTCGAGCCCGCGCCCGATCAGGGCGGCGGTGAGGAGCGATCCCAGCGTCGAGGCGGCCATCACGTAGACGACCATCCCGGCACCCATGCGGCCGAGGTCCCGCAGGAAGACGACGAGGAAGCCGGCGACGCCGGCCATCGCAACGCCCTGCAGCATCGTGTAGCGCGTGATCCGCCGGAACGGCGCGTCGCGCCACGCCCGCCGGACCATGGCCGCCGCACCCCCGCCCGCGGCGCCGGTCCCGGGACGCGGCGGCGGGCACGGCACCCGCTCGAAGAACCACACGCTGCACCAGCCGGCGGCGAACGACACGACGAA
This sequence comes from uncultured Verrucomicrobiota bacterium, assembly GCA_964402695.1. Classification (GTDB taxonomy): domain Bacteria; phylum Verrucomicrobiota; class Kiritimatiellia; order PWTM01; family PWTM01; genus VGWF01. Next base: position 4,060 of record CAYODK010000330.1, on the reverse strand, counting down.
GAGGACCGTGTAGTGCCATGCCGGGGGATCGTGCCCGAGGAACCACCCGCACACGACCTGGGCGGCCAGCGTGCCGGCGTTGACGGCGAAGTTCTCGCGGCCGAGGTAGCGCCCGCGCTGCGCCTCGGGGACGATGTGCGCCAGCCACGGGTACCACGCGCCCGAGGCGAAGCCGCGGATCACGTTGAAGCCGAGCAGCAGCGCGACCATCGCGGCCAGGAGCCAGCCCGACGGCACGTGGCCGACCAGCAGCGGCAGCGGGGCCATGCCGAGCATCATGTAGGACCGCGTCCGCCAGCCGGCCATCATCAGGCGCCGGTAGCCCCACGCCTCGGCCAGCCGGGCCGACGGGATCTGGAGGAAGACGAAGAGCGGGGTCAGCGCCAGAAGCAGCCCGATGGTGGCATCGCCCGCGCCGAGCAGCTTCGCCGCCAGCACCATCGGCGAGCCGAGCGCGATGGTGAAGTTGACGGCGTTGAGCACCTGGAACCCGATCAGCCGGCGCGTGAATGCGGGCAGCGGGGCGAACGCCGAGGGAGCCTGGGCGGGAGATGTCACGGCGGGACGACGGCCGGCGCGCCGTAGGCCCCGGCACAGAAGGCGCGCCAGTCGGACGTCAGCCGGGCCTCGTCGACGCCGAACACCGGCTGCAGGTGACGGCCGAGATCGAAGGTGTTCGCGTCGCGCACGGCGGTGAACAGCCCGGGCAGCCGCGTCGCGTAGGGCTCGCGCTCCAGGAGCATCCGGAAGAGCGTCATCAACTGCCAGTAGTCGGCCACGCGCACGGGGCGGTCGGTGCAGAGCTCGCCGAACGGCTTCGCGGCGCCCGACGCGATCGACTTCGCGACCAGCTCCTCGAGCCCGTCCTGCGGGACCATCCTGATCTGGTAGAGGTTCGCAACGCCCTCGTGCAGCCATCCGCCCTCGCAGGCGAGCCCGCCGGCCTGGGCGAGCCACGCGTGGACGAATTCATGGAAGTAGACGGGGCGGCGCGTGCCCCTGGCCGGATCCCAGAACGAGGTCGCGACGCCGACGATGGTGTAACCGTCGGACGACGGCGGGGACGCCTGCGACCCGAGCCGCTCCGCGATGCGGCCGGGGAAGGCACGGTAGTCGGCCTCCCGCGCGAACACGGCCAGCACTGGCGGCCGTTCCGGAGGCGGCAGCGACGGCAGCTGCCGGCGCAAGTCGGCGGTCAGTCCGCCCAGCGCGGCCGCGAGATCCTTGAGATCGAGATCCGCGCAGTCGGTCAGCACCGCAAACTCCGCCGACCGGACCGCGCGCACGGCACCCTCCGCGGCCTCCGGAAACGCGATGGAGCGCAACTCCTTCACCTCGATCTCCGTCCCCAGGCCCGGCTCGCGGACGAAGGCGATGTCGTCGACCCACAGGTCCGCCTCGCCGCGGAGATGAAACGCGAAGTAGCGCACGGAGGTCCACCGCGGCAGCCGCACGCCGCCGGTGCGGAAGAAGCGCAGCGGGAGGTCCACGCGGGTCCATCCCTGCGTCGCAACCGTGACCTTGCGCCAGAACTTGGACTTTCCGTCGGGCTCGATGAACTGCACCTCGAACTCCACCGGCAGCGGGGCGGCAGCCGCGGGCCGGACGCGGAAGGCGACGGCGCACTCGTTGGTGAGGATCTCCGGGAGGACCGGTTTCCGCGTGTAGAGGAAGCTCTTCGCCGGGCCGTGCAGCCGCAGCGCGTGGCCGGAGGCGCCGCCGTCCGCCGGGACCGGCGCGATCTCGAACTCCAGCCCGCCCTGCGGCGCGTTCCAGTCGGCCGCGGTTCCCCGCGTCTCGAAATCGAGCCAGACCGTCTCCGCGGCCCCGGCCGACGCGGCCAGGCCGAGCAAAACCGCCATCGCCCCCTGAGATCCACGCATCATGCCCGGTCCCGCTCCACGTGTGCCGTCCGATTTCCCTTTCGCCCCGTTTCCATTTCCCTAGAATACCGTTTCCGGCTGTCCGCGTCAGGGGTGGCGCGGTCGGCCCGGGGAGAACGATGCGATGAGCACGAACCGAACGACCCGCAGGGACTTCCTCCGCGCCGCCTCGCTCGGCGCCGCCGCCCTCGCGGCCCCATTCGCCGCCCGCGCCGCCGCGAAGCGGCCGAACATCGTGTTCATCTTTTCCGACGACCACGCCTACCAGGCGATCAGCGCCTACGGCGACAAGCGGAAGCTGATCGAGACCCCGAACATCGACCGGATCGGCCGCGAGGGCATCCGCTTCGACCGCTGCGTCGTTCCGAACTCGATCTGCGGACCGAGCCGCGCAACGATCCTCACCGGGAAGTACAATCACCTGAACGGCTTCTACAACAACTCGAACTGCCGGTTCGACGGCTCGCAGACGACATTCCCGAAGCTGATGCAGGCCGCCGGCTACCAGACCGCGATCATCGGCAAGTGGCACCTGATCAGCGACCCGACCGGCTTCGACCACTGGCACATCCTCCCCGGGCAGGGCATCTACTACAACCCGCCGATGATCCGCAACGGGGAGAACGTCCGGCACGAGGGCTACGTCACCGACATCATCACCGACCTCTCCATCGAATGGCTGAAGGGCCGCGACAAGACGAAGCCCTTCGTCCTGATGGCCCAGCACAAGGCGCCGCACCGCGAGTGGGCGCCCGCGCTGCGGCATCTCGGCCACGACGGCGACCGGACGTACCCGGAGCCCGAGACGCTCTTCGACGACTACGGCGGCGGACGCGGTCTCGCGTGGCGCGACCAGGACATGACGATCGAGAAGACCTTCACCGAGACCGACGCGAAGCTCAAGGCGCCGGGCAGCCTGACGCCGGAGCAGCGGGCGGCGTGGGACGCCTACTACGAGCCGCGCAACGAGGCGTTCCGCAAGGCGAACCCGACGGGCAAGGACCTCGTGCGCTGGCGCTACAACCGCTACATGCACGACTACCTCGGCTGCATCAAGGCGGTCGACGAGAGCGTCGGCCGGATCCTCGACGCCCTCGACAAGGAGGGGCTCGCCGACAACACGATCGTGATCTACTCGGCGGACCAGGGCTTCTACCTCGGCGAGCACGGCTGGTTCGACAAGCGGTGGATCGTCGAGGAGTCGCTCCGCGCGCCGCTGCTGGTCCGCTGGCCCGGCGTGACGAAACCGGGCGGCGCGAGCCCGCGCCTCGTCTCGAATCTCGACTTCGCCGAGACGTTCCTCGACGCCGCCGGGCTCCCCGTGCCGGCCGAGATGCAGGGCCGCAGTCTCGTGCCGCTGCTGAAGGGCGAGACGCCGGCCGACTGGCGGAAGAGCTTCTACTACCACTATTACGAGTACCCGGTGCCGCACCGCGTCCGCCCGCACTACGGCGTCGTCACGGAGCGCTACAAGCTCGCGCACTACTACAAGCCGGACGTCGACGACTGGGAGCTCTACGACCGCGAGAAGGACCCGCTGGAGACCCGGAACTTCATCCGCGATCCGGCCTACGCCACCGTCGTGGCGGAGCTCAAGACCGAATTGGAACGCCTCCGCAGGGAAGTGAAGGAGACCGAGCCGCCGCCACGCGCGGCCTACGGGAACCGGCCGTTCGACGGCGAGACTCCGCCGCCGAAGCCCGGCGGCCCCGGGGCGGGAGGCGGAGGCGGACAGGGCCGCAAGAAGAAGCCTGCGGGCCCCTGAGCCGCCGCACAACCGCCGTGGGACAGGCACTCCTGCCTGCCCTCCCTGATTCCGGTCCGTCCAATCGGCGCCCCGGCAAGGAAGAAGGGGTTGATGGACCGTGATCTCCAACCCGCCGGCATGCCCCGCAGTCCCGCGATCCGGGTCGCGGGCCGTCCGCCGCTGCGGATCCGTCTGACGGATCGGATCGCGCCGGCGGCCGCGCCCCGGACGCGGTTCCGCCTGACACGCCTTTCGCTGGCCGGATCGGCCGTGTTCCACACGGCAGCCGTGGCCGCCCTGCTGCAGATCCCGGGCGTCGGCGACCGTGCGATGCGGACGGCGGGCGAGGTGTTGCACGTTGTCTACCTGGGCCGGCTGGACGCGCCCAAGCCGCCTCCGCCACCTCCGCCTCCCCCGCCGCCGCCCGAAC
>CAYODK010000329.1:0-4782 GCA_964402695.1 uncultured Verrucomicrobiota bacterium | reverse complement strand
CCCGCCATCCAGAAAATCACTTCCTCCGTGCCCAACTGTCGAACTTGGGCTAGGGAGAGGCGCCTCGGTCCGGAGGGTTGCGGGGGTCCCGAACGTCGCGGAGGTCTTGGCAAAGGGACAAGGGGGCGGCGCTTCCCGGGGATACGCATGGGAGGGCTTCGTATGAAGACCGACAATCGCTCCTGGCCGGGATCGGGCGCGAACGCGGCCGGCTCGCAGAAGCGGCGGATCTTCATTGTCGATGACCACCCGCTGATCTGCGAGGCGCTGGAGACAGCCCTCGACGCCCAACCGGATCTGATCGCCTGCGGCCATGCCTATGGCGCCCGGGAGGCCCTGGCGATGATCGAATCGTCCCAACCCCATGCCATCCTGCTGGACATCTCCCTCGGCGGGGAAAGCGGGCTCGAACTCCTGCGGACGCTGCGGGCGTCGGGCTGCAAGGTCCCGGTGCTCGCCCTGTCCATGCACCGTGAGGATCTCTATGCCGATTCCATTCTCCGGAGTGGCGGACAGGGATACATCATGAAGGAGGAGGGATCGGAAGCCGTACTGAGGGCCCTGCGGAAGATCCTGGACGGCGGCATCCACCTCAGCGACCGGCAGGCCAACCGACTCCTGAACTCCATGGTTCGCCCGGGCATGCAGAAGGCGCGCGGCGTGGGGCCGGAACGGCTTTCCGACCGGGAACGCGAGATCTTCGAACTGGTCGGCCGCGGAATGAACAGCGCCGAGATCTCCCTGCGCCTCCATATCAGCGCGCGCACGGTGGAAACGCACCGGACCCACATCAAGTCGAAGCTGGGGCTGTCCACAAGGGCCGAGATGATGCACACCGCCATTCGCTGGGTTGAGCAGGGCGGCATATGGGGCAACGAACCCCCGCCCGCTCCGCCGGCCAGCCGCCGCGGGCCGCATCGGCAGCGCAGCCCTTCAAAGTAGTCCGGAGCGATTCAGGGACTGTTCTTCCTCTCCTCCCCATCCGGATCCGACGAAGGTTCCCACGACGTCCCCGCCTGCAGAACCCAGAGAGAGACGACCACAAGCAGGATCGCCCCGAGAAGAAGAATCAAGGCGGTCGTCCACCAGCCCTTCTCCGCCCCCTCGCAGGCCGTGGGAGTGACAGGTCGGTTCCCCTCCCGCCTCTGCCGCCCCGGAGCCACTCTCGTTTGATAGAAACCCGACATCCCGGCGCCACGCCTCCGTCCTGCAGGGTCTCTACTACCCGATCCTCGGCGCCGCCATCCGTGAATCCCAGCATTGTGCTGTCAGCAATCTCCCGATCCATTGGGATCGATCGTCCGTGTACGGCTTCTGGATGTCTGTCACCCGGCCCGCTCGCGGGGAGTCGGTACCGAACAGCAGTGGGCCGGTTGCGCCATGATGTCGACGGACGCGATCCTCACACGGATCCCCTCGAGAACTGGGCTCCTCCGCGGCGTGCGCGGCAATCACAGGTGTGGCGGGTCGGCACCGCGATGTTCTTCGACAAACGCGCGGAGTCCGGACACTGTTCCACGTTCGTCGCGTCCGGCGACGATGATCCAAGGCCCAACGGTCTTCAGCAAGCAGGCCCCTCAACGTCCCGCCCGGCCGGCCTACCCGGCCCCCTCCTTATCTCCCTGTCTCCGCTACTTGGGCGCGAGGTCCTCCAAGGTGACGCCGGCAGCCGGCATAGGCAGAGAAGATGCTCGCTCGATATTCTGTTCAATCTGCATCCGCCGCTCGTGTTCAATGGCGATCGCGTCCATGCCGATGGCCCGGTAGGCCTCGGCCATGGCACGATGCACGGACTCGCGCTGGGTCACTTTCGGGAGGGCATACTCGAGATCCTCGATGCCTTCGCGCATCCTCCCCATCCGGACCAGGATCTGCCCCCGGGTTTCGCGGAAGTCCGGGTTGTCGGGGAACCGGTCGATGAGTGATTGGATGATGGCAAGGGCATGGGGAAGATCGGGCCGACTGGAAAGCGCGAGCGTCCACGCCATGTTGTTCGCGACGACCGGCATGTTCGGGAACTGCCGGTAGGAGAACTCGAAGTGCTGTCGGGCCGTGTCGAAGTCCTTTCGCTTCCACGCGTCCAGGCCCAGACAGAAGTGCAGCATGGCGGATCCTTCGCCAATCGCCAGCAGTCGGCGGATCTCCGCGGCGGCCTTCTCCGCGTCAGGGCCATCGAGCCTGCTGATGGCGATGAGATCGCTCAGCAGAGTCTGATCGCGCGGTGCCACTTGGAGCCCCTGCTGGATCAATCGCAAACGCTCCGGGATCATCCCAGGCCCCGACGGCGGGAGCGAGCGCGCCCAAAGCGCATAGACTTTGCCCATGATGGGGAGGTAGAGGGCGTTCGTCGTCTTCTTCCATCCGTCCTCCAGGACTGACACCGACTGTGGGTAGTTGCGCCCGGAAGCCAGGGCGTTGGCCCAGTTGATGCGCGGGCCCGGAACGCGATCCTTGAGCAGAAGAGTCTGCGCCCGGAAATAGCGCTCAGCGATTCCGGCCCAGGCCAGGGCGCCGGAGTCCCGGCCCTGCGCCGCCAGCACGAAGGAGAGAAGCAAGGAGACGTCAGGGCGGGCCGGCGCAACTGTGCGAAGATGCGATTCAGCCTTTCCCCATGCGCGCAGATTGAGGTGGAATTGTGCGAGTGCGAGGTTCACGTCGATCGAAGCCGGCTCGGCCGTAAAGGCATTCTGGAGGTGCTGTTCGATGACCCGCAACGAGGCGGAGGGCGTCGCATTGGTCGCGGTCGACAACCATGCCGCGAGTTGGAGATGGGCAGGCGGAAAGCCCGGGCGGTCCAAGGGCGCCAGATGCTCCAGTAACTGAATGGCCTGATCCCTCTTCCCCAGACGATCAAAGCACAGGGCTTTCCGAAAGAGATGCTCGTCCCGGTGTGTTTCATCGAGGATGGCAAGCCGGTTGAACGCCAACAGGGCGGTTGTGTAGTCATTCTGGGTCCATGCCGATGTGGCAATCGCGCGATACCGGTCCACCCGGCGGACGCGCGCCCACGCGATGACATAGAACAGCGCGACCCCCAGCATGACCGCCACCACCATGGCCGGAAGGGCGGCCAGTAGTCGCTTCGGCTGGCGACTCTTACGCCAGATCTCCAGCCTCCGGAAGAATGATACAAGCCGGTCACTCATTTTCTCTTCACCTGATCAAGCACCTGGGGCGCCAGGGAGGCCCGGAAGCCCAGGAACACCTGTTCTGCCGCCTGTTGCTGCGCGGGACCGATCCGTTCATGGGCGGTCATGAGGAGCTGAAACCGATACGAGGTCGGCATGAGGCCCGGAAAACGCTCGCGGAATGGGGTGGCGATCGAGGCGGTGTCCATCCACTTCCCGCGCTCATCGAGCGTGCTGAACCACACGCAACCATGCCGGATCGAATCCGTCTCAATCGACAGCCGGATGTGCGGCGCCCACCCATTGGTTTCGGCCGGCGGCGTGAAGATCCGCTCCGCGACGCGCCAGCCGGAAAAGGTGTAGCAGGTCGCCACGTCGTAGTAGCCGCGGAACGGATAGTCGAGCGCCACGGAGACCACGGTGTCCCCGTTCTCGTAGTTCCAGATGTGGGAGAACACGCCGGACGTCTCTGCACGGCTGAGGCGGACCGTGCTGCGGTCCTCAACTCGTCTCCACGCCCCGATGCGCTCCGGGGGGGAGAACGAGGCGCCATCAACCAGCCCCGACGAAACCGGTGCGGCCAGCGTTTCGCTCCGAAAGGCCTGGAGGATCTGTCCCGCGCCCAGAAGCAGGAAGGCCGTGACCGCAATCCGCGCCCAGTTTCGCCCACCCCCCGCCGGGGTGGGAGCGGGGGGAGGGGGGACAACATGCGGACGGGAACTCCTGATGTAGTAGCCATACCGGCGTCGGTGTCCCCAGCCGGCATCGGGCGGTTCGGAGAAGAAATACAAGAACTGATCGACACTCAGCGCGAAGACGAGATAGAACGCCATCAACCCGAGCCCGATCCACTCGTGGATTTGTCCGGAAAGGACGTCGATCTTCCAGTGATACATCACGTAGGCGCCGACGACGATTCTCAGGGTGTTTCCGAACAGGACGGCCATGATGGTCAGGACCAGGGCCGCCACGGCATGGAGGATGTGGCGCCGCCGCCAAAGGCAGTACAGCAGCGTGAGGGCGGAGACGGACAGCAGCGAGTTGATTCCGCTGCAGGCCTCCTCGACAAGCAGCCGCTGCCCGGGAATCTCCACGATGTTGCCATGGAGGATGTGGGGCACATGGAGCGCATCCAGAACGATGCTGCTCCACTCGACGGCGATCTCGCGCAGTTTGAGAGTCAGCCGCTCGTCATATCGAAGCGGGGGCGGGATGCACGTGGCGAAGGCCAGCCCGGCCGGCGCGCAGGCCGTCAGCAGTCTCCACCCCCCGCGCCACGCGATCAAGCCCGCGGCCCCGGTAAGCGCGGCCAAGGACGAGATCCACGGCGACCAGAGCAGTGTCGCCGCCGCAAGCATGACCCAAGACGCAGCAACCGCTGTTCCACTCATCCATGCCGGGCCGGGATGAAGCGGACGGTCGGCCGCACGGATGCGCGACCATGCCAGCGCGATGGCCCCCAACAGCGCGACGGGGAAGAACTGGTACTGGGGGCGCGCCCACAGGTTGACGAAGAAGAGCGCCAGCAACGGGGAGAAGGCCAGTGCGATCAGCACCATGTGTACGGTCGTCGGCCCCCGTGCCGACTGCACTTGTGGCCGGGCGGCCATCAGACGGGCCCACACGGACTGCCGAGTCGACTCCGGCCGCGGCG
>CAYODK010000328.1:0-4794 GCA_964402695.1 uncultured Verrucomicrobiota bacterium | reverse complement strand
CACCCATCATTTCACATCGTCCGCACCGGCTCCCTCCCCACTCATCACTCATCCATCATCGCTCGGCACTCCCCCCTGGCTCCCCTGGTTTCCGGTGATCGACCGCGCGCGCTGCACGGACTGCCGCCAGTGTCTCGAGTTCTGCCTCTTCGGCGTCTATGTCTTCGAGAACGGCCGCGTCGAGGTGCGGCAGCCGCAGAACTGCAAGCCGCACTGCCCGGCCTGCGCGCGGATCTGCCCCCACGCCGCCATCATCTTCCCGAAACACGACGAGGCGCCGATCGACGGCGCCCCGATCGTCGACGAGGAGGCCGAGCGGGCCCGCGCACGCCACGACCTGCACGAGCTGCTGGGCGACGACATCGACGCCGCGCTCGCCGAGCGCCGCCGCCGCGCGAAGTCGCGCCTGCTCGACGCCGAGAAGGTGCGTCGCGCCATGGAGGAACGAGCGAAGTGCTCCGGGGGCTCCGGGACCGGGGGCGCGCCATGATCCTGCGCCTCGCCCGCCGGCTGCTGACCGAACCCGACCCGAGGCTGCTCCGGCGGTTCGCGGTCAACGCCGGCTGGAAGGGCCTGCGCGCGCTGCGGCGGCTCCGCCGCACGCCGCCCGGTCCCGGCCTCGTCCCGCCGTTCCTCTTCCTCTCGCTGACGAACGACTGCAACCTCTCGTGCCAGGGCTGCTGGGTCACACCGTCCCACCCGCCGCGGTCGATCGCGCCGGACGTGCTCGACCGCCTGATCACGGTCTGGCAGCGGCGCGGGTCCTCGTTCTTCGGCCTCCTCGGAGGCGAGCCCCTGCTCCATCCCGGCCTGTTGGACGTGATCGCCCGGCATCCCGAGGCCTACTTCCAGCTCTTCACGAACGGCACGCTGCTGACCGACGCCGTCGCCGCGCGCCTCCGGGAACTCGGCAACGTGACGCCGCTGATCAGCATCGAGGGCCGGGGGGACGCCGGCGACGAGCGGCGCGGCGGCCACGGCGTCTTCGACCGCGCGATGGAGGCCCTCGAAGCCTGCCGCCGCCACCGCCTGATCACCGGCGTCGCGACGAGCGTGTGCCGGACCAACATCGACGACCTCGCCTGCGAGGGATTCCTCCGCGAGCTGATCGACCGCGGCGTCCATTACGCCTGGTACTACATCTACCGGCCGGTCGGCCCGCGCCCGACGCCGGAGATCGCGCTGGACGCCGACGGCGTCCTCCGCCTCCGCCGTTTCCTCGTCGACGTCCGCCCGCGCGTGCCGATCCTCGTCGTCGACGCCTACTGGGATGCGGACGGCAGGGGCCTCTGCCCCGCCGCGGCGGGCCTGAGCCACCACATCGGCCCGGCGGGCGACATCGAACCCTGCCCCGTGATCCAGTTCGCCGCCGAGACCATCGGCGACGGTTCGCACGCCGCGGAGATCGTCGCGGAGTCCCGCTTCCTCGCCGGCGCCCGCGCCGCGCTCGCCACCGCGGACGGCGGCTGCATCCTGATGCGCCGTCCGGACCGGCTCCTCGACTACGTCGGCGCGTCCGGCGCGCGCGATTCCTCCGGCCGGGGCTCCGCCGCGGACGAGCTGCGCGCCATGCAGCCGCGCCCGGACCACGAGATGGGCGCCCGGGCGATCCCGGAGACACACTGGCTCTACCGCGCGGCCAAGCGTAACGTGTTCCTCGGACTCGGCGCCTATGGATGAACGGACCCCAGAGCCCCGGACCGCGACGGCCCCGGCCGACGCGGCCTTGGTGCGCGTCCCGACGGACCGCGCCGAGCGCGACGCGCTGCGCGACGTCGCCGACGCCTACGTCGCCGCCCGGCGGCTGGTCCCGCCGCTGCCGATCGACGACCTGCGCGCCCACGCTCGCCAGATCGTCGTCCGCGAGTCCGCGCCGGTCTCGTATACCGACTTCCTCACGGTCCTCGTCAGCAACGCGGTCTGGCGCGAGACGGTGGCGCGGATCCCGTTCGAGCGGCGGGTGATCCTCATGCCGCAGTGCCTGCGCGACCGGGCCGAGTGCCCGGCCTCGATCGACGCGCTCGGCGTGCTGTGCGAGCAGTGCGGACGCTGCCCGATCGGCGCCCTGCAGGCCGAGGCCGAGGCCCTCGGCTACGTGGTGCTGGTCGCCGAGGGCACGACGGTCGTCACGCGGCTCATCGAGAGCGGCAAGGTCGACGCGGTGATCGGCGTAAGCTGCCTCTCCGTCCTCGAACGCGCGTTCCCCCACCTTTCCGCGGAGGCGGTGTCGGGGCTGGCGATCCCGCTCCTGCACGACGGCTGCCACCACACGAGCGTCGACACCGACTGGGTCACCGACGCCATCCGCCTCCGGTCCGGCGAGGCGTGGCTCGGCCGGGCCGACCTCGACCGCCTGCGGGAGGAGGTCCGCGGCTGGTTCGCCCCCGCCGAGCTCGACCGCCGGATGGGCGCCCCCGCGGAGGCCGTCGAGCGCCTCGCCCGCGCGTGGATGCTGCGCGGCGGCAAGCGGTGGCGCCCCTTCCTGCTGGCGGCGGTCTGGCGCTCGATGCGCGCGCCCGCGGCGGCGGTCCCGGACGGCGTCCGCGACCTCGCGATCGCCGTCGAGTGCTTCCACAAGGCCTCGCTGATCCATGACGACATCGAGGACGACGACGACACGCGCTACGGCCTGGCCACGCTCCACCGGGAGCAGGGCGTCCCCGCCGCCATCAACGCCGGCGACGCGCTGCTCGGCGAGGGCTATCGGCTGATCGCAGCCTGCGGCTCACCCCCCGCCGACGTTCGCGCGATGATCGAGGTCGCCGCCGACGGCCACCGCACGCTGTGCATCGGCCAGGGCGGCGAACTCGCGTGGATGCGCGATCCGCATCCGATGCCGTCCGAGGACGTCATCGGCATCTTCCGCCGCAAGACCGCGCCCGCCTTCGAGGTGGCCCTCCGGCTCGGGGCGCTGGCCGCCACGGGGCGCGACGACGCGATCGAGGCCGCGCTGCGGGACTACAGCGCCGCGCTCGGGATCGCCTACCAGATCCGCGACGACCTCGACGACCTGGCGGCCCCGCCGGCGGGCCCGGCCGCGGCGAAGGCGCGCATGTCCATCCTCTCCGCCCTCGCCGTCGAGACCGCCGCCGGAGCGACACGCGAGGCCGCGACGCAGGCCTGGCTGCAGCCCGGCGCCGAGAACCATGATTTCGATCTCGCGGCCTTCATCCGCACCGCCGGCGTCGCCGAGAAGGCGCTCCAGATGATGGAGCACCACAAGCACGCGGCGATCCGCTCGCTCGAACCGCTCCAGAACGTCCACCTCAAGACCCTGCTGCGGCGCATCGTCGGCCGGATCGTCCCTCGGACCTGAACCGCGGACATTTCTCGTGTTGCGGCCACCCCCCCTGCCGCCTATGATGCTGGGCCTGTCGCGGGCAGGACCGGCGGGGAGCGCCCGGCACAGACCGGAGGATCGATGGACTGCATGAAACACCTTGGCTGGTTGACGGCGGCGGCACTCGCCGCGCAGGTGTCCGGCGCAACGGCCCAGGATGCCGACGGGGAGGCCGCGGCGGCGATGATCGTCCGCGACGCCGCAGAGCGCGGGGACACGGCGGCCCAGGTCGAGATGGGCGACCGGTTCCTGACCGGCCGGGGCCTCGCCCAGGACACCCGCCAGGCGCTGGAGTGGTGGGCCAAGGCCGCGCTGCAGGGGAACCCCGACGCGATGGCCCGCGTGGCCGAGAACCTGTTCCGTGGCGAGGGCATCGCCAGGGACGAGGGCCGGGCCATCGTCCTGTGGCAGCGTGCCGCGGCCAAGAACCACGCCGGCGCGATGGCGCGCCTGGGCTCCGCCTACGCCTCCGGCGTCGGGGTTCCGAAGGACCCGGTCGCGGCGATCTCGTGGTTCCGCAAGGCGGCGGTCCTGGATCACCCGGAGGCCCAGTACCTGCTCGGTTGGCATCTGGAGACGGGAACCGGCACGCCCAAGACACCGGCCCAGGCGGTCTCCTGGTACCTCAAGGCTGCGGAGAAGGGCTTCGCCCCGGCCATGACCGCACTCGGCGCCTGCCATGCCGACGGGAGCGGCGTGGAGAAGGACCTCCGCGAGGCCTACGCATGGAGCCTGCTCGCAGCCCGACAGGGCGAGGCCAAGGCGAAGGAGAACGCCGACGCCCTCGCGCGCACGCTCGGTGCGACGGATCGCTTCCGGGCCAGCCGCCGGGCCGACGCGCTCGCCCGCGAGTTCGGGCTGCCCTGAGGACCGCGTCCCCGGGCCCGCGAGATGACCACGCCTGATGAGCCCGTCCCGGGGGCCCCCGATCCCCGCTGGTACTGCGTCCGCACGCTCACCAAGGCCGAACACCTCGCCGCGGCGCGCCTCGTCCGGCTCGGGGACGTCGAGACATGCTGCCCCCGGATCCGGTTCCGGCGCCCCACGCGACGCGGCCCGGTCTGGTTCACCGAGGCCCTGTTCCCCTCCTACCTGTTTGCCCGGTTCGATCTGCGCCAGTCCGGCAAGGCCGTGCTCTACACCGCCGGCGTGCGGGGCATCGTCCGGTTCGGCGGGCGCTACGCGGAAATTCCGCCCGCCACCGTGGCGGCGCTGCGCGCCGAGCTGCAGGACGGCGACCTGCGCGTCGTCGATCCCCAGGTCAATCCGGGCGACACGGCGACGGTGATCGACGGCCCCCTGAAGGGCATCGAGGCCGTCGTCACGCAGGTCCTGCCGGCCCGCGACCGCGTCCGGATCCTGCTGGATTTCCTGGGCCGCACCATGGAAACCGAGATCGACGCCTCGGCCCTCGCCATTCTCGGCGACCGTCCGACGGCCTCCCCCGCCGCCCC
>CAYODK010000327.1:0-4826 GCA_964402695.1 uncultured Verrucomicrobiota bacterium | reverse complement strand
ACCAGGCGCGGACGATCCGCATCCCGGTCCACATGATCGAGACGATCAACAAGCTGATGCGGATCCAGAAGCAGCTCATCCAGGAGTTCGGCCGCGAGCCGACGCCCGAGGAGCTGTCGGAGGAGATGAACCTCCCCGTCGAACGGGTCCGAGGGATCCTGAAGATCGCCCAGCAGCCGATCTCGCTGCACAGCCCCGTGGGGGACAGCGACGACACCAGTTTCGGGGACTTCATCCCCGACATGTCGGCCGAGAACCCGTCCGAGGTCACCGCCTACTCGCTGCTCAAGGAGCGCCTGCGCGAGGTCCTGCAGACGCTGACCGAGCGCGAGCAGGAGGTTCTCAAGCTGCGCTTCGGGCTGATCGACGGCTACTCCCGTACGCTGGAGGAGGTCGGCCGGCGGTTCCATGTCACGCGCGAGAGGATCCGCCAGATCGAGGCCAAGGCCCTCCGCAAGATGCGCCACCCGACGCGACTCCGGAAGCTCGAGGGCTTCCTCGAGGGCAACATCTGACCGGTCCATGAGCGCGGAGCCACCGATCCGGCGGGTGATCAAGCGTGACGGCAACACCGTCGCGTACGACCGCGAGCGGATCGCCACCGCGATCTTCAAGGCCTTCGCCTCCCTGGGGCCGGCCGATCGTGCCGTGGCGGACGCCCTGGCCGCCCGCGTGGAGGGGGCCCTGTGCTCGGCCTATGCCGGCGACGCGATCCCGACCGTCGAGGACATCCAGGACGTGGTCGAGCGGGTCCTGATGGAGTCCGGCCATGCCGCCGTCGCGCGGGCCTACATCATCTACCGGCACGGCCGAGCGCAGCGGCGGACGGCCCGGGCGGGAACCGTCGAGGCGACGGACAACATCCCGTACCGCACGATCTACGAGGTGTTGCGGTGGAACATGGACCACGGGTGCGAGACCGTGGAGGGATTGAACCGCATCCTCGCCGAAGGGCGCTATCCTGATCTTGTCCGCGACGGGGAGGCGCGCTACGAGGCCGAGGTCGCCGCGGGCGCCGAGCGCATCCTCGGCCGGCGCCCCGAGGTGCGCCTCGTGATCATCGCCGGTCCCTCCTCGTCGGGCAAGACGACGACCACGATCAAGCTTTCCGAGCGGCTGCGCGAGGCCGGCCTCGAACTGGTCGCGATGAACGTCGACCACTACTTCTTTGATCTCGAGCTGCACCCGAAGGATGAGTTCGGCGACTACGACTACGAGACGCCGCACGCGCTGGACCTGCCCCTGATCAACCAGCACCTGCTCGAGCTTCTGGACGGGCGCGAGGTGCGCACGCCGCACTACGACTTCAAGACGGGGCGGCGGAGCCTCGACGTCCATCCCCTGCGGCTGGCCCCGAACCAGATCCTCCTGATCGACAGCCTGCACGGCCTCTACGAGGCGATGACGGCCAGCATCCCGGTCGCCCGGAAGTTCAAGGTCTACGTGGAGACGCTGGGGCAGCTGCGCGCGGCCGACGGCACCTTCATGCGGTGGGCCGACCACCGGCTCATGCGGCGGATGATCCGCGATTCGTGGCACCGCAACCACCAGCCGCTGCAGACGCTGACGCACTGGCACTACGTGCGCGCGAGCGAGCTGAGGCACATCATCCCGTTCATCGGCACCGTCGACCACCTCGTCAACAGCGCCCTCCCCCACGAACTGCCCGTGCTGAAGCCCCGCGTGTTCCGGTTCTTTCCGGAGGCGATGGAGCTGTATCGCGACGACCCCGGGCGGCAGGACGCCTACATCCGCGCCCGGCGGGTGTGCGAACTGCTCCAACCCCTCGCGGAGATCGAGGATGTAGACGCCATCCCGCCGACCTCGCTGATCCGCGAGTTCATCGGCGGGAGCCGGTACGCCTACTGATCGGGCCGCTACTTGAGGAGGGCCGCGGCGTCGTCCTTCCGCGCCGGCGACGTCGATTCCGCGGCGATGCGCTTGAGAACCCCCGCCGATGCGGCGTCGGGCTTGCCGGCGCGCCTGGCGATCTGGAGCACGGCAGCCTCCGCCTCGTCGCGCACGGCCGGCGCGTCGAGGAAGCCGGCGGCGACGGCCAGCGCCTCGGGGCTTGCAAGCTCGGCCACGGCGGACAGCAACGCGCGCTGCTCGTCGACGTTGGCGATCTTCGGCGCGAGGTCGCGGTAGCGGGCCACGCGCGCCGCGGGGTCGAGGTCCGTCGCCTTGCGGACGACCTGGATCGCCCCGCGCTGTGCCAGCCGGAGGGACGAGCCCTCGGCGCCCGCGGCGGCCGCGGTCAGGGCCGGGAGGGCGGAGGATCGGGTCCAGGAGCCCAGCGCGCGCAGGGCGGCGTTGCGGACGTTGGCGTCGGCATTCGCCGCGGCCTTCTGGAGTTCGGGCAGCGTCGCGTCGAGCGAGAGCTTCCCCGCGAGCGCGAACAGCGCGGCGCGCGCGGCGGCGGGCGGGGCGGCCTTGAGCCGCGCGGCCACCTCGTCGCCGGCCGCCGGCAGCCGCAGGGCGGCCATCTCGGCCGCCGTCACGATCGCGGGCCGATCGTCGTCGCCGGCCGCGGCCAGCAGGTCGAGCAGTCTCGGCCACTCGCGGGGACCGGCGAGCGCGCCGATCTGCCGGACGGCGTCGGCGCGCAGCGCGGGGTCGGCGCCTCCGGCTGCGGCGAAGAGCATCGGCAGCCCGTCGACCATGCCCCGGTCGCCGAGACAGCGGATGACCTCGGCGCGGACGGCCGGGTCCCCGCCCTTGCCGGCGGCGAGGATGGCGTCGTCGGCGCCGGGACCCGCGACAAGCCGGAGGGCCTTGCGCGCGACGGTGCGGATCTCCTCGTCGCCGCCGGCCGCGGCGGCCAGGATCGCGGGCACGGAATCGGCGCGGCCGGCCGGCCCCAGCGTCCGGAGGGCGGCCTTGCGCAGGGCGGGGTCGGACGAGGCCGCGACGCGCGCGACCACCGGCGCGGCGACCGTGAGGCGGCGGTCCTCGATGATGCCCATCACGGCGATCTGGGAGGCCGGGGGCAGCGAGGGCATCGCGGCGATGACCGCGAGCAGGGAGCGATCGTCCGCGCGCCGGCGGGCGAGTTGCGCGCCCGCGGCCTGGTCGGCGGGGTCCTTCGACTCCAGCAACCGGGCGGCCTGGAGGGCCGCGTCGCGCGGGGAGGTGGCCTGGAGGGCCGTCAGCGTCGCGGCGGTGCGGACGCGGGCCGGGGCGCCGGCCCGGTCCAGCGCGAGGACCACGGCGTTGGCGGTGCGGCGGTCGCCGCCGGCGACCGCCGCGGCGTGGCAGGACAGAAGCGCGTCCCACGCCGCGGTGAGCGGCGCGCCCTTCAGGGCGGGCAGCGCGGCGATCAGCTCCGTAGCGGCTTCCGCGGACGCGAGATGACCGAGGGCTGCGACGGCGGTGACGGCCAGGTCGGCGTCCGACTCGCGGAGACAGGGCGCGATCTTCGGCACGGCGCCCGCCGCGCGGCGCTGGCCGAGCATGGCGACGAGGCGTCCGCGCGCGGCCGCGGGGCCGGCGGACAGGGCCTCCAGCACGGCGGCGTCGACGGCCGGGTCGGCGATCCGTTCCAGCGCCATCGCGGCGTCCGCCCCGACCTCCGCGTCGGGCACGAGCGCGATCAGGGCCGGTGCGGAGGCGGCCGAGCCGACGCGACCGAGCTCGCGGATCACGTGCTGACGCGACGCGCGGGTGTTCGACGCGGACTGGGCGAAGGCGATGAGCCGCGGCTCGATGGCCTTGCGGTCCGCGGCCGAGCGATGGGCCGTCAGGAAGGCCGACAGGGCGGCCTGCGGCGCGCGGTCCGCGCCGTACTCGTGGGTGCCGAAGGCCTTCAGCCGGCCGTCCAGCTCGGCCAGGGCGCGCGGATCGGGCTTGAGGGTTGCGCAGGAGGCGACCAGCAGGGCCGCCGAAGCGGCGAGGGCACGGGTGACGAGCGTCTTCATGGATGCGGTCTCCGAAGGATGAGGGTTGCAGGGGTTCATGTCGGGGGTCCTCACAGGTGCCACGGATGCCGCATCGGCCGCGCGAGGAGGCGGTTGGCCTCGGCGTCGCCGACGACCGTCTCCTTCACCGGGTCCCAGCGGAACGGTCGGCGGAGGAGCATCGAGGTGTTGAGCAGGTGGCAGAGCGCCCCGGTGCGGTGGCCGATCTCCTCGTGGGCGATGGGGCGGCGTCGCGAGCGCACGCAGTCGAGGAAGTTCCGGTGGTGGCCGGGGCTCCGCTCGGTGCGCTTCTCCGACGGCAGGATCCGCTCGCGCAGCAGGGCGGGATCGCTGGCCGAGAGCCGGCCGCCGTGGATCTGGATGAAGATCCAACCCTTCGATCCGATCAGCTTCAGCCCCCGGTCGCCCTCGCTGACGCCGCGGACGCACAGTCCGTCGGCGTAGCGGTACTCGAACGTGAAGTCCATGAACGCGTCGAAGATCGGACTCGCGGCCTGGGTGCCCGTCGCCGTCAGTTCCACCGGCCCGTCGTCGTCGTGGTTCGTGATGTACTGGACGAGATCCAGCACGTGCGCGCCGCGGTCGGTCATCTCGCCCCCGCCGGTGTCGAGGGTGAAGCGCCAGCCGAAGTGGGTGCAGTCGGGCACGTAGGGACGCCACGGCGCCGGACCGACCCAGAAATCGTAGTCCAGGCTCTCCGGCGGCTGCTGCGGCGTGAACGGTCCCGCGGCCTGCCGGATCTTCTGGTGGTGGGCCTGGTCGGTCGGCAGGTTGACCTCGACGGCGCGGAGATCGCCGATGCGCCCGTTGTTGACGAGTTCCCACGTGAAGCGGCACGTGTCGTTGGACCGCTCGTGGCTGCCGGTCTGCAGGACCCGCCCGTAGCGCGCGACGGCGTCGTAGACGGCC
>CAYODK010000326.1:0-4835 GCA_964402695.1 uncultured Verrucomicrobiota bacterium | reverse complement strand
GGAGTGTCACCCGGTTTTCGTCTCAAAACGGTCTCATCATCTGGTCGGACGGACAGGGGAAGAGCCGAAGAGCCGGATCGGCAAGGCTCGCGGGTGAAGGCTGGTGGTGGGGGAAGGATTCGAACCTTCGAAGGCGTAGAGCCGGCAGATTTACAGTCTGAGCCAAGACCGCTCTGGCAGCGGACGACAACAACGATTGTATACGGATTGTACACGGAGTAAAATCGGCCCGCATCTGATCCTGCACATAGGAGAAGGTAGGGCGCGACATGAACCGGACACGCGGATTTCTGTACCGACGCAAGGGCTCGGGCGTGTGGTACGCCGGATGGAATCACGAGGGCCAGCGCTACAGCGTCAGCACGGGCAAGCGCGACCGCAAGAGCGCGGAGGACAAACTCGACGACTTGCTTGCGCCGTTCCGCCTGCGGGACGAGGCGACAATGGCGCGCATGCTCTCGGTGACCGCGGAGCACAAGGAGGCGCAGGCCGATGCCGCGCTGCAGTCGCAGGCACCGGCCCTCGCGCCCGGCGATGCGTGGGCCGCCTATCTCGCATCGCCCAAACGTCCCGACACCGGCGCAGCAACCCTGACGATGTACGCCTGCCAGTTCAACCGGTTCGTCGGGTGGATGGCGGAGCAGCATCCCAAGATCACCGCACTGCGGGATATCACGCCCCGGCATGCCGACGCGTTTGCCCGCTGGATGTCCCGCGAGGGGTTCGCTCCGGGCACGTACAACAAGTACGTGAACCTGCTGACCCTGGTCTGGCGGGTCCTGAAAGAGGAGGCGCGCCTGGCCGAGAACCCGTGGCCGGACATCGAGCGGAAACGCCTGGCGCCGGCGGGTCGGCGTGAACTGACCATCGAGGAACTGCGGAACGTATGTTCACAAGCAAAGGGGGACATGCGGCTGCTGCTTGCCCTCGGCCTCTACACGGGTCTACGGTTGGGGGACTCATGCACGCTCCATTGGGGTGAGGTCGACATGGCCCGTAGGAAGATCGTACGCACGCCGAGCAAGATCGCGCGGAATCCGGGCGCGAGACCCGTCTCGATCGCCATCCATCCGGAACTGTTCGCCCTGCTGGCGGAGACGCCGCCGGCGAAACGCCGCGGCCCGCTCCTTCCACAGATCGCCGCCTCGTATGCGCGGCACTCCGGCCACGTTTGCGAGCGCATTCAGGCCCACTTCACGGCCTGCGGAGTCGAAACGGCCGGCCGGAAGGTGGGCATCCGCAACTCCGTGGCCGTGGGCTTCCATTCCCTGCGCCACTCGTTCGTGAGCCTCTGCCGCGCCGCGGACGTCCCGCTTTCGGTGGTCGAAGCGATCGTGGGCCACGCGAACCCTGCCATGACCCGGCACTACACGCATACCGGCGATGAAGCGGTCGAGGCGGCCGTGGCCAAGCTCCCGGGATTGTCGGCGGAGGCGCCGGCCCGCATCGCCCCCCCGAAGGTCGTGCCCGCGGCCGCCGTTCATGCCCTCGCCGAAGGCATGAAGGCGGGGACGTGGAGGCACGTCCGGTCCGAGTTGTTGAAACTCGTGGAGACTGCGACATGACGATCGCCAAGGAGCGGGCGGAGGAACTCGCGTTCTTCGTGAGACTTCCATCGACGCGGGATGAACTCACGGCCCACTTCCGCCAGATGATTCGCCGCAGCTCAAAGCGTGCCGTCGTCGAGCCGATCAATCAGGATGTCCGCATCCCCGCCCCGCCACAGTCGGAAGAGGAGGAGGCGTACGTCCGGGAAAGAGAGCACCAGTTGGCCCTGGCGCGGATCGCGGACATGAAGCCGGATGCCGAGCGCGGACGAAAGGTCCTGGCCGCGGCCTCGCAGGGCGGCCGCGAGGTCTCCCGGCAACTGCAGGCGACGCGGCGGGCGATCCTCGCGGAGGTCGATGCGTATGTCCGCGCCCATGGCCCGCGACCGGACCGCGCCGGCGTGAGCCTGACGGAGGCGCGGGAGCGCATCGCGCAGAAGCACGGGATCTCGCGAAAATCGATCGAGCGCTGGTCGCGCAGGAAGTAGAGACACCGCCGGCCACTGTCGCCGGACCCGTGTGGCAGAGTCGCGCACGAAGGCCCCTGATCGGGCCCTTGTGGGTGCGACGATGAACACACATTCCGAGGCGACGGCCAATCCGCGGATCGAAGCCACATCGTATCTGCGGGCGGCCGAAGCCTGCCGCTACCTCGGCATCTCGCGCCGGTGTCTCTCCGGCTGGATGCGCCGCCGCATGATCCCGTACCGGAAGGTCGGATCGCGGTGCTGCCTCTTCGTCAGGCAGGAACTCGACGAGGCCCTGTCCCGGTTCAAGATCGGGGAGGCAGGCCGGCCATGATCTCCGCGCACGCAGCTTCCGTGCAGCTTGCACGCATGGCGCTCAACGGTCTGTCGGCGGGGGAACGCAACGCCCTACTGGCGGAGTTCTCCAGAACCGCGGCGGCGAGCGAGCCGGACCGCCTGATCAAGAGGTCTGAGGTCGCCCGGCTCCTCGGCCGCACACCCCGGACGGTCGATCTCTGGGTCCGCCGGGGCCTGCTTCGGCGCGTCCGTCTCCCCGGCCGTCTCCGGGCGCCGGGCTTTCGCCTGTCCGAAGTCCGGGCGCTCATCGAGGGGGTCACACCATGAACCCGACGATGGATTTCGCGCTCAGGGAAGGGTTGGAAGGTGCCGGTTCCGCGACCGAAATTGACCATGGTCAAATCTCGGTCTGGCAGATCGAGACCCCACCCGAGAATGATGCGGTGTACGGCCGGATTTCCCCGGAAGATCCAGATGTTCAGGTCCTCGCAAGGGACATCGCTCGCAACGGGATCCTGGAGCCGTTGGTTATTACGGAAGACCACTATGTTCTCTCCGGCAACCGCCGGATGGTCGCCGCCCGGGCGGCGGGGCTTGAGACCGTTCCGTGCCGGATCGAGAAGGTCCGCCGCGGCAGCCCGGAGTTCACGCGGTTGCTCGTCTCGTTCAATCAGCAACGGGTGAAGCGCCTGGATCAACTCGCCCGGGAACTGGCCGTGGCGGTGGATCCCGGCACCGCCCACCGGCGGCTGGTCGAGGCGCGGCGCGAGGAATCCGAAGTCGCGGTCGAGGCCTTGGACCTGGGCCGCGCCCGAGGCCGGAGTCTCATCAAGGGAAACCGTCCGGTCGCGGATGCCGCTCTCGCCGTGGCCGCTGCCCTGCGTGCCTACTGGCCGCTGTCGGACCGCCAGATTCACTACCAGCTTCTCAACGATCCGCCCCGCCTGCATGCGGGCAAGAGGACCCGCTACAGCAACACCCCGGCGTGTTACCGGACGCTCACGAACGTTCTCGCCCGCCTTCGCGTGGCTGGCGAGCTCCCGTTCGAGGCCATCGGCGACGAGACCCGTCCGGTGTCGCTCTGGCGCACCCATGCCCATGCGGGTGCCTATCTCCGCGGGGAGTTGGACCGCTTTCTGAAGGGCTACTGGAGGGACGTGCTGCAGTCCCAAACGAATCACGTTGAGGTGCTCGTGGAGAAGCTGACCCTCCAGAGCATCCTGGCGCCTGTTGCAGGACGCTTCACGCTCCCGATGACTGTCGGGCGGGGATTCGCCTCGCTCCCGCCGCGCTGGAAGATCGCGCAGCGGTATCGCAAGTCGGGAAAAGCCAAGCTCGTTCTCGTCATCCTCTCGGATCTGGATCCCGCAGGGATGACCATTGCGGAGTCCTTCGGCCGGTCGCTTCGCGATGATTTCGGCATCCCGGAGTGTGACCTCGTGTGCCACAAGGCAGCACTGACGATCGAGCAGGTCGAGGCGCTGAACCTCCCGCCGCGCATGGAAGTGAAGATGTCCGCGTCCACCGCCGCGGAATACGTGCGGCGTTACGGCCGGTACGTGTGGGAACTGGAGGCCGTCCCGCCGCCGAGACTGCAGGAGATACTCCGCGGTGCTATCTCCTCGGTCCTGGACTTGGATCGCCTGAATGCCGAGCGGCGGCAGGAACAACAGGATGCCGCGACGCTTCTCGGTTGGCGCCGGGCCGTCCTGAGCCATTTCTCCACCCTTCCGTCCGACCCGACCGCCGCCCCGGGAAGTGGAGGCCCTCAGCCGCTACATCCTGAAGGACCCGGTTCGCGCCTTCCGGACACCCGTGATGCCGCTCCTGCCGAAGGAAGCGCGACTTAAGATGGACACCGAGCCCCGCCCGATCGTCTGGCGCAGTTTCCTGGAGGACCTGCCGGAACAGGGGGCGCCGCCGAATTGAGCCCGGCCGAGCCGGGCGGCCGTGATGGGCCGATGATGAACGAATCCGTCAGACTTGGGACCGCCGCGCAGCCAGAGGGGAATCGTGCACCCCAACCATCACCCGGCCGGCGCGGCGGTCCCTTCCCGAGGTGCCCATGAATGAGTCCGGAACAGACTGGTTGGATGCTGTGCACAGTCGCCCTTGGACCGCTGCCCGCGCCGTTGCCGTCATGCAGGCCGCTGCTGCGGAACTCGCGGCCTACCTTCCGTCCGAGGATCGAGGTGGTTTGGCCTGCGAGGGTCTGCCGGTTTTTCCTTGCGGCCCGGACGGGCTTCCCTGCGGGCCGCGCGGGATTCAGATGGCAACGAACGACCCCGATGCGGTCCTGGAACTCTGGCGGCTGTATCCCGGGGCCATGATCGGCGCGCTCACCGGGGCGGTGTCCGGCATGGTTGTCGTGGAACTCGGCGCCTCCTGCCAGCGGGACCTCGCCGGCGTTCCATGTCAGACGGACTTGGCTGAGGGCATGGGAGACCTTCCACCGACGCGCACGATCGAGACACCGGGAGGGGAATTCCATCTCTACTACCGTCATCCGGGGGAGGGGTGGGGC
>CAYODK010000325.1:0-4854 GCA_964402695.1 uncultured Verrucomicrobiota bacterium | reverse complement strand
TCGATGCCTGCTTGAACTTGCAGCCGCACCGCATCAGGGCGCGTTGGGTTCCAGCGCGAACACGAGCGTGATCCCGCCCAGCAGGCCCCGCATCCGCTCGAAGGTCGCCCAGTCCAGCAGGTCCTTGTCCTCCATCCGCGTCACGGCCTCGATCAGCGGCGGAAAGTCGAGGACGGGGCTCAGCATCCGGCCCGTGTAGCCCGGACTGTCCGCGCGGAGGCGCACCGTGGCGGGCACGGTCACGGTTCCCCCGCCCCTCTCCAGCGAGTGGATCGCGCCATCGCGCTGCGCGGTGGCGAGGCAGGTCACCTCGGTGATCCGTGCGGGGAGCGGCGTGCGGGTGCGGGCGTCGATCACGCGCACCTGAACGCGGGCCGGCGTCGGGGGCGGCGTCGACGCGGGCTCCCGATCGACGTAGAAGGCGCCGCTGATGGCCCGCTGGTTCGACGCCGTCCCGTTGACGCGGACGCAGTACCAGCACGACTCCGTCTCGCAGATCGCCAGGTTCGTGCGGAAGGCGACGGGCAGCGAAGCCAGGTCGAACGTGCGATACGAACCGCCGTTCCGCAGCACTTCAACCGAGCGCAGCCCGGCGCTGTCGCGGCCCGACGCCCACGCCTCGATCGCGAGGTCACGCTCGCGACCGTCGGCGGGTACGGCGCATCCCGGCGGCTCGCCGCCCAACGTCGCGACGAGGAGCGGCCCCGTGGTCGCAAACGTCCGTCCGCGCGCTGTGGCCTTGGCCACGCCGTCCCACGAGAAGCCGTCGGGCAGGTACGTGTAGGTCCGCGCCGACCCCGGCACGGCCCCGCCCGGGCGGTCGAAGCACGCATCGGATGATGCCGTCCCCGCGAGACGGTAGCCGTGGTTGAGCAGCAGCGCCCACAGGGCGAAGGCCTTCGCGTTGGCCGCGACCTCGCCGCCGCTGGTGAACAGGTCGATCCCGTCGTAGGTCGGGCCGATGACGGTATCGAGCGGCAGTTCGACGGCCATGTTCGAGACCCGCATCTTCTCGACGGCGGGGTATCCGCCGCGACCGCCCCACGAGCCGGTCCACCACCGCGCCGGGTGCGTGTAGAACACCGCCCCGCCCTGCTCCCGGATCAACCGGTGCGACTCGAAGCACGCGAACGGCGGCTTGTCGGACTCGTAGTCGGCCGCGCTGGCCGCGGCCAGCATCGGGATCACGTCGGCGCCGCCGGGCGTGCGACCGCGCATCGCCAGCGTCCAGCAATGCCCGAGGCACCGGCCCGCGTCGCCGCGGTGGTAGTTCTTCGGCATCTCCAGATTCCAGGAGAGGCGGCAGTCGGGCGTCGAGCGGGCGGACAACTCGGCCTCGAGTCTCTCCGGCGTCGGGTCGGCGAGGTTCCACGCCTGCGCCAGGGAGAGGTACTGGAGATCCTCCGCGCGCGCGGCGAGGGCCACGGCGTCGAACCCGGTCGTGACATCGCGTTCGCCATGGATCATGTGGCAGTGGCTGTCGCCGGCGTACCAGCCGCGCGCGCGCATGTCGACCCTCCGGCTCAACTCGATGGGGAGACTCGTTTCCTTCCCGGCAACCAGGTCGACCTCGCGGGTGGCCGCCTCGGTCTCGATGCCGCGCGTCACGCGCACGCGCGTCCGCCCCGGCGGAAGCGATTGCGTGAACGTGCCGTCGCACCGGAACCCGTTGCGGTACGACGCGTCGCGCGACACCGCCTTCCCGGCCGAGTCGGTGATGTGGACCGAGCACGCGACCGGCCGGCCCGTCGCGGCGTCTACCATCGTGCCGCGCAGGACGGCCTCGTCCGCGGCGGCGTGTGCGCCGGACATGCCCGCCGCCGCCAGCACCGCCGCCACCCACGCCATACCTCGTGTGCTCATGTCCGTCTCCCCCACCACACGGCTCCGCTTCGCACCACCCCGGACGTCAGCGGTCCGCCCGGAACGCCGCCCCGCCCGGTTCCAGCCGGATCGTCTCCCCGCCGAATGCGAACGACACCGGCGCGTCGGCGATGCATGCAAAAACGGTGCCCGTGCGGCCGCCGGGAAGCGTCCACGTGCCATGAAGGACCGACGGCACCGTCAACGGGCGACGGGTCTTGCCGTCCTTCTCCGTGAAGACCATGTCGATCGCAGGCACCGGGAGATCCGGCGTCGCCACGCGCCGGCCGAAGGTGAGGAACCCGCCCGCCGGACCGCGCCAGAGGTCGATGTGCCCCCGGAGCAGCCGCGCCTGGGTCGGCTCGACCTTCTCCGGCTCCAGCCAGCGCCCCCACAACGCGACCGCCGGTATCTTCCCGCAGACGAGGTTCGCGGCCATCTGGTAGAGCGCGAGGCGCGCCGGCTTGTCGGAGACGTAGCACCCCTCGCTGCCGTAGCCGGCGAGGAAGTCGTGGTAGACGTGCGTGAAGAGCGGCACGCCGAGCACGCCGGCGCCCGAACGCGGCCAGCGGCCCTGGTGCAGGTCGCGCGCGTGATAGGTGTCGAGCAGCGGCAGGTAGAACTCCCCGGGCTCCTCGATCGCGAACGCGAAGTCCGGGTCGCGCGCCTTCCCGGCCTTCCGGATCTCGCCGAACAGGCGGTACAGCGCCTCGCTGCACCACGACCCGCCGCCCGGCGGATGCGCGTGGCCCGGGTGCAGGCACGACTTCATGCCGCCGCCGACGATCTGGTCGACCTGCACGCAGTCGATGCCCAGGCCCTGGCACCGCATCGACGTCCCGGCGAGGATCTCGCGCGCCAGCGGCGTGGTGGGACAGATCACGGCGGAGCGGCCGACGCCCTGGTCCGGCGTCCCGCTGATGACCGGCTCGCCCCGTGCATCGCCGATGGCCGACGCGCGCCCGCGCCGGTCGAACTCGGCCTGCTGGTCGACATGGACGCGCGGACGGTCGGGCCCGGCCATGTCCTTGAGCAGCGTCCAGTTCAGCCCCGACAGGAACACCATCGTCCGCCCGCCCTTCGCGTGCAGCGCCTTCGTCATCTCCGCGAACTCGCGCTCGCCGCCGAACGGGGGGAAGTAGTCCGGCGTCACCCACGTATCGTGCTTCTCCCACGACGTGATGAGCGCCGTCACCGGCGCCCCCGCCAGCCGGCTCCACCGCGCCGCCTGGTCCACCAGCAGCGGCTGGCGGTTCCCCGACTTGCCGTCCGCCATCAGCCCGCGGAGCGAGTAGCAGACGATGAGGGTCGGATCGACGATCCAGCGCGGGATGTCGCCCGACGCGACGCGCTCCGCCATCGTCTGCCGGCACCACGGCTGCCGCAGCGCCCACCCGCGGTAGCGGTCCGCGGCCGCCTCCCACGTGACCGACGTCAGCCCCTCGCAGGGCTGCAGTGCCGCGAGGACGACGTCATAGCCCGGGTCCCACTCCGTGACCGGCGACTGCGCCGTGATGTGGCCGACGCTCATCTCCAGGCCGCCTCGCACCCCGCGCGTCGCGAACGTCTTCGTCCGCGCGGCCGCGTCGTGCGCGGCCATCATCACGCCCGCCTTCGGATCGTACGCGGCCATCATCTGGAGCGACGCCACGCCCGGGTAGCGGAACGAGCGGTCCGGCCGGTTGGTGGACGGGTTCATCAGCACCGTGCCGTCGCACTCGGGCCACAGGATCCGGTCGTCCGAGCCCGTCCCGGCGAACGGCAGCCGGAGGCT
Organism: uncultured Verrucomicrobiota bacterium; assembly: GCA_964402695.1. GTDB lineage: Bacteria > Verrucomicrobiota > Kiritimatiellia > PWTM01 > PWTM01 > VGWF01. The sequence goes on along the minus strand of CAYODK010000325.1, from coordinate 1,217 downwards.
CACGACCGGGAACCGAACCTCCTCGATCCTCAGCGGTGTGGCCGACCGAACCGAGATCCGCCCGAGGATGCCGCGCGATGCCGCATCCGCGCGGTACCGGCAGGTGACGACCAGCCCCGCCGGCTGCGCGTGAGTGGCCTCGACGATCACGCTGGCGCCGTCGCGCCGCACGCTCACCGCGGAGGCATTGGTGGACAGCAACGCATTTGTTTCCCCCGCGAAACGGATCGAGTAGAGCGGCGTCCGCACGCCCGGCGCCAGCCACTCGCGGTCCGCGCCCGAGTCGCGCAGCGAGACCATCGCGCCGGACGCCGCGTCCCACCCGGCCCGCAGCGCGCCGGCCTCGAGTGCGACGGGCTCCGCGACCGCCGTCGCTGCGGCGATTGCGAACGACAGAAGCACCCCCACACGTTGCATCATGTCACTCCTTGCCTGCGGTTGCCCGCGGTCCCACCGACGGACGGCTCACCGGGTGGACCACCGGCCAGCTCGCCCGGTCGCGGTCATGGACCAGTCCGATCGTCTCCACCGGGATCCGCTCGAAGCCGAGCCGCCACGCCGGCGATTCCTCCCGGAGTTGGAAGTTCCCGGCCGCCGCGTCGACAAACCGCGGATCCTGATTGACCAGGTTGTCCGCGATGTCAACGAGAGGCCGGATCTTCGCCTCGATGTCGTCCCACCACGTATCCGGCACGGGCTTGCCGCCGGCCAGCCGATCGAGGTTCCAGCCGTCGCCGCGCCAGAAGATGTTCCGGCGGACGACGTTTCCCTTCGGGTGCTTCGGCTCGTCGTCGAGCAAGCCGACGAGACGGGGATAGCGCGTGCTGAAGGGCGGTTCCCTGAAGCGGACCCCCGCGATGGTCCCCTTCTCCAGGGCCTCCCTGATGCGCCCGTCCGCGTGCGGTCCGCACCATCCGAGCGCGCGCGCGTCGATGTGCACTGCCTTTGGACAATCGACGAAGACGTTGTTCGCGATCGTGTTGTCGCGGCCGCCACCGAGAAAGACGGGGCGCAGGCACTCGTGGAAGACGTTGCCAATGACCTCGGCCGACGAAAACAGGTCGTCGAGGTAGATCCCGTTGCAGGGCCCGCCGTCCTTGCCGAAGAGGTGGTGCAGGTGATTGTGCCGGATCACGTGGCCGCGCAGGGTCCAGCTGCGGCCGGCATAGATGGCTCCGCAGTCGTGCGATTCGGCACAGACATTGTGGATCTCGTTG
>CAYODK010000324.1:0-4921 GCA_964402695.1 uncultured Verrucomicrobiota bacterium | reverse complement strand
AACCGCCTACGCCGCTTGATGTCGGGACAAATATGAGAGGTTTAGTATGGTCAGCCCCGCCGATGCACCAGAGGGCGGCGTGGGTGCGGAGGAAGATCTCCCCGTCGGAGGGGACGACGGAGGAATTGCTGCGCTCGCCCAGGGAATTGACGGCCAGCAGCTCGAACGTCGGGCCGGCCCGGAGGACGAAGCAATCGCCGCCCTGGGTGATGGAGTAGAGATTCCCGCCGGCCAGCACCATGGAGGACCAGTTCTGGACGCTCTTGCCGGGCCCGCGTAGCCGTTCCTCCCAGACCTGCCGCCCGGTGGCGAGATCGAGGCACTCGGCCACGCCGGGATCGTTGTGGATGTAGATGTGACCGTCGTGGATCACGGCGGAGCCGATGCGCTGCCGGGTCTTCGCCTGATGCCAGATCCGGCGCGACTCCGTGACGTCGCCGCTTCCCCCGGCGCGCACGGCGAGACTCATCCCTCCGAATCCGCCCATGGCCACCACGGTGTCGCCAGAGTAGATGGGCGACGTGTAGACCAGGGGATTGAGGCCGGAGCAGGTCCAGAGTTCAACCCCGGTCCGCGGATCGTAGGCCGCCACGCGCCCCGGCCAGGTCATGAGCAGTTGATCGCGGTCCCCGACGCGCAGGACGACGGGCGTCGTCCACGATCCCACGTAGGTGGCGGGGCTCGCGCGCCCGCCGTCAGGGCGCGGCGGCGGCGGCTTCCCGTAGTCGCTCTCCTCGTCGTGCCGCCAGACGATCCGGCCGGTCATCTTGTCGATCGCAACGAGAAACGTGCGCGCGCCGGGACCGAAGTTCAGGAAGCAGAGGTCGCCGTGGATGACCGGCGACGCCCCGTAGCCCCAGATATGCTGCTGGACGCCGAGGTCGCAGCTCCAGAGCTTCCGGCCGTCCCGGTCGTACGCGTGCAGGCCGTCGGAGCCGTACCAGGCGATCACGCGTTCGCCGTCGGTGACGGGCGAGGGCGAGCAGTAGGGATTCGTCCCGTGCGTGGGGTCCTTGTCGAGCGTCGTGGTCACGCTCTGCCGCCACAGCCGCCGTCCATCCGTGCGGTCGAGGCACAGGAGCATGCGTTCACGGCCGGCGGGCTGCGTGAGGAAGACGCGCCCCCTGGACACGATCGGCGTGGAGTTGCCGGGCTCCGGCAGGGGGACGCGCCAGCGAACCCCCTCGGTCGCGCTCCATCGGACCGGGAGATTGGTCTCGGTGGATATGCCCGTCCCGAGCGGTCCGCGCCAGGCCGGCCAGTCGCCGGCAGCGGCGGGGCGGGGGGCCGGCCCGTGAAGCGCGGCCAGGCAGGCGCACGCCACGGGCCACAGCCTTGCGGACAGAGTCGTCATGCGACGGCGCGCGGCGGTCAGCCGCGGATTTCGGCCAGGCGGACGGGGCGTCCGAGTTCGAGCGAGCGCATCGCGGCAAAGACGGCGTCGTGCGTCCGCGCGGCCTCGTCGAGGCCGGTCAGCGGCATGGCGGCGCCCCGGTCGACGGCGTCGAAGAACGCCTCGAATTGCGTCTGGTAGGGATGGTCGTGGACGTCGCCGGAGTCGACGGGCTTGTAGGCGAGCCGGCTCCAGGCGGTGCGGGGCACGCCGGCGAGAAGCTGGCTGTGGAAGCGGTCGTCGAGGAGGCTTCCCTCGCTGCCGACGAGGTGGGTGTGGAAGTAGTACGGCTGCCAGCAGTCGATGACCGACGCGCACTTGCCGACCGCGCCGCCCTTGAAGCGGACGAGCGTGGACGTGGTCGACGGGTACTCGTACGGGGCGTAGGTCGGATGAGCCGACTTCGACCCGTACGTGAACACCTCCTCGACCTCGTCGCCGATGCACAGGAGGAGAGCGTCCATCGCGTGGATCCCCGCCTCCAGCAGACTGCTGCCGCAGTCCTCCTTCGTCGTGCACCACAGGAACTCGCGGTACCAGGGGCCGATGCCGTGGTAGTAGTCGACCTCGGCGTAGTGGAGGCGACCGAGCAGCCCGCGGTCGATCACCGAGCGTACGGCGAGGAACTGCGAGGAGAACCGCAGTTCGAAGCAGACGCAGAAGGCGACGCCGGCGGCCTTCACGGCCTGCTCGATGGCGCGCATGTCCTCCGTCTTCAGCGCGAGCGGCTTCTCCGCGATGATGTGCTTCCCGGCCCGGGCCGCGGCGACGATGTGCTCCGGGTGCTGCTTGTGATAGGAGCAGACCGACACGGCGTGGAGATCCGGCTGCGCGAGCATCTCGTCGAGGCTGTGGAAGACCCGGAGGGGATGCCCGTGCTTCGCGGCCAGGGCCGCGGCGTCGAGGTTGCGCGACGAGCAGATCGCCGTGACCTGCGCCAGCGGGGTCGCGTCGATGGCCTGGATGTGCGCCTCGGCGGCCCAGCCGTATCCGACGATCCCGACGTTGTACTTCTTCATGCTCGCTCCCTCCGTCTCCGTGGATCTTCGCGGATGGACGGATGATGAACCGATCCCCGCGCGGTTTCAACGCGTATGCAGGGTTCCCAGATCCATGGCTGAGACCCAGAAATCAGTGGCGAACGTTGCTCCGAGGGTCTGTTGCACGGCGCCGACCCTGATCGCGAAGTCGCAACGCAGGTCAGGCGCCGCGGCGCCCTCCAGAGCCATCCTCCTGCGTATCCATTGAATGGGCGCTGGAGGGCCGCGCTCCGTCGCGGCCGTCATCATGCGCACTCTGCGACGGATCCCTTCGCATGCACCCGGCTTGAGCAAGAATTGGGGAGGGGTCCGGCCGTCGCCCGTGCCGGGATAGGAAGCAGAGTTGCCGCCGTTTCCGCTATGCGTCCCCCGGAGAAAACCGATACTTTACCGACCGTTCGGGGCCCGCACCGTACGCCATGAAGCCGATCTACCAGAAGCTGACGACCGCCCCGGAGGAGGGATTCGCCTTCAAGGAGATCCGGGGGCGCGGCTTCGACTGTCCGTGGCATTTCCACAGCGAGTGCGAACTGATCCTGGTGCTTGCGGGCGGGGGATTCCGGATGCTGGGCGACCACCTGGCCGCGCTGCGGCCGGGGGATCTCGTGCTGGTGGGGCCCGACCTTCCGCATCTCTACCGCAACGACGAGGACGCGCCCGGCGGGGCGCCGCCGGTGCACGCGCTGCTGATCCAGTTCGAGGCGGACTGTCTGGGCGAGGGGCTGATGCGGCTGCCGGCGATGGCGCCGGTGCGCCGGCTTCTGCGCCGGGCCGCGCTGGGGCTGGACGTGCGCGGTCGGACGCGGGCGCAGGTGGCCGAGCGCATGAGCCAGATGGGGCGGCTCTCCGGCGTGGGCCGGATCGCGCTGTTTCTGGAGATTCTGGACCTCCTGGCGCGGTCGCGGGAGTGCCGGCCGCTGGCCAGCCCGGGCTATGCCTCCGGCGGGAGCCCGTTCGACCAGGAGCGCATGAACCGTGTGTTCCGTTTCATCCACGAGCACTTCGACCGGCCGGTCTTCCTGGCCGAGGCGGCGGGGCTGGTCCACCTGAGCGCGGGCGCCTTCAGCCGGTTCTTCCGGGCGCACACCGGCACGACATTCCCGAGGTTCGTCAACGAGCTGCGGGTGGGGCGCGCGTGCCGGCTTCTCGCGGAGGGCGAATCGAACGTGACGGAGATTGCGTTCGCCTGCGGCTTCGAGAATCTCTCGAACTTCAACCGGCAGTTCCTCCGCCGGAGGGGCGTCAGCCCGAGCCGATTCCGGGCGGCGGTGACGCCCGCGGGCGCGGCCGACCGGGCGGAGGCGGGCTCCCCGTCCGCCGTCCGGCCCCCGCGGGGGCCGGGGACGTTCGAATAGTATCGGAACTCGCCGTCTTTGGTGTGGCGGTCCGCCGGCGACGGGCGCATCGTCGCGGCATGAACAACTCCCACATCCTCGCCACGATCGAACGGATCGCGTCCCAGAAGCTCGTTCTCGACGGCGGTCCGCGCGCCGTCACGGCGCCCCTCGCGCACTGGCCCTCCTTCAGCGACGAGGCGATCCGCTCCGTCGAGGCGGTTCTTCGCTCCGGGAAAGTCAATTACTGGACGGGCCCCCACGGCATGGAGTTCGAGCGCCGCTTCGCGGAGTGGCAGGGGAGCGGTCACGGGATCAGCGTGGCGACCGGGACGGCGGCGCTGCACGTGGCCCTCGCGACGCTGGGCATCGGGCCCGGCGACGAGGTCATCGTGCCGAGCTATACCTTCATCGCGTCGAGCTTCTCCATCGTGCAGGCCGGGGCGATCCCGCGTTTCGCCGACGTGAACCGCGACGACCACTGCATCAGCCTGGAGTCCGCGGAGAAGCTGGTGACCCCGCGCACGAAGGCGATCATGCCGGTGCACCTGTACGGCAATGTCTGCGACATGGACCGGATCCGGGCCTTTGCGGCGCGGCACAACCTCCGCGTGATCGAGGACAACGCCGAGGCGTTCGGCGGCGTCTACAAGGGGCGCAAGACCGGCACGCTCGGGGACATCGCCGGCTGCAGCTTCTGCCAGAACAAGACCTTCACCACGGGCGGCGAGGGGGGGATGGTCACGACCGACGACGAGGATCTCGCGTGGGAGGCGCGGAGCTTCCGCGACCACGGCTACGACGTGCGCGAGCGCATGAACCTCCTCGCGCTGGAGCAGAAGCTGCCGTACATCCACAATCGGGTCGGCTGGAACTACCGGATGACGGAGATGCAGTCGGCGATCGGGCTGGCCGAGCTGGCCCGGATGGACTCGTGGAACATGCCGGCCCGGCGGCGAAACGGGCGGATCCTGCTCGAAACGCTCGGCGGGCTTCCGCAGGTGCTGCACACGCCGGTCGACACGCCGGACCGCCAGAACGGGTGGTACGTCTGCGCCTTCTCGCTCGACATCGAGCGGATGGGGTGCGACATCCGGCAGTTCGTCAAGGCCGCCGGCGCGGAGGGTGCGCCCGCGTGGAAGGTCTTCTGGCCG
>CAYODK010000323.1:0-4966 GCA_964402695.1 uncultured Verrucomicrobiota bacterium | reverse complement strand
CCTGTGGATCGCGCGATAGTCCGGAACCCGGACGCGGGGCCCGCTTGCGTGCGGGGGCGGCTGCCCCTAGAATGGAACGTCTATGAGCAAGACGATTTACCAGAAGATCTGGGACGCGCACGTCGTGCGGAACCTGCCCGACGGATCGACGCTGTTGTACATCGACCGGCAACTGGTGCACGAGGTGACCAGTCCCCAGGCGTTCGAGGCGCTCCGGTTGGCGGGGCGGAAGGTCCGGCGGCCGGCGCAGACGTTCGCGACGATGGACCACAACGTCCCGACGGACGATGTCGACACCATCCGTGACCCGATCGCCAAGGAGCAGATCGAGACGCTGGAGTCCAATTGCCGGGAGTTCGGCATCCGCCTCTTCGGGCTGAAGGACGGAAACAACGGCGTCGTGCATATCATCGGCCCGGAACTGGGCATCACGCTGCCGGGCACGACGATCGTGTGCGGCGACTCGCACACGGCGACCCACGGGGCGTTCGGCGCGCTGGCCTTCGGCATCGGCACCTCCGAGGTCGAGCACGTGCTGGCGACGCAGACCCTCCGCCAGAAGACCTCGCGCACCTTCCGCGTCGAGTACACCGGGGCGCTGAAGCGAGGCGTGACGGCCAAGGACATGATCCTGAAGCTGATCGGCGCCATCGGCGCGGCCGGCGGCACGGGCTTCGTTCTCGAGTACGCCGGGGCGGCGATCCGGGCGCTTTCGATGGAAGGCCGCATGACCGTCTGCAACATGAGCATCGAGGCCGGGGCCCGCGCCGGCCTGGTGGCGCCGGACGACACGACCTTCCAGTACATCGCCTCCGGCGACCGGCCGTTCGCGCCACGGGGAGCGGATCTGGACGCGGCCATCGCGCGGTGGCGGACCCTGTCGAGCGATGCGGGCGCGACGTACGACCGGGTGCTGACGATCGACGCCGGGGGCATCGCTCCGCAGGTCACGTGGGGCACGAGCCCGGGGATGGTCGTCGACGTCGACGCCGCCGTGCCGGATCCGGATCGCGTTCCGGGCTACAGCCGGTCGGATGCCGAGAAGGCGCTGGCGTACATGGGGCTGCGGGCCGGACAGCGGATCACGGAGATCCCGGTGGATGTCGTCTTCATCGGCAGCTGCACGAACGGCCGGATCGAGGACCTGCGCGAGGCGGCCGCGGCGATCCAGGGGCGTACGGTGGCGCCCACGGTCCGCGCGATGGTCGTCCCCGGTTCCGGGGCGGTCCGCCGGCAGGCGGAGGCCGAGGGGCTGGACCGCGTGTTCAAGGCCGCGGGCTTCGAGTGGCGCCTGCCCGGCTGCAGCATGTGCCTGGCGATGAACCCGGACAAGCTGGCCGAGGGCGAGCGATGTGCGGCGACGTCGAACCGCAATTTCGAAGGCCGGCAGGGCAAGGGCGGCCGCACCCACCTCGTCGGGCCCGCGATGGCGGCCGCGGCCGCCGTCGCCGGCCGTTTCGTCGACATCCGGACGTGGAAATAGGGCGGCGCCCCTCAACGGAGACTCCGACATGGAACCCTTTGTGAAGCATACCGGGCTGGTCGCGGTGCTCGACCGAGCGAACGTCGACACGGACCAGATCATTCCGAAGCAATTCCTGAAGTCGATCCGGCGGACCGGGTTTGGGCCGGCGCTGTTCTTCGACTGGCGCTACCTCGCCGATGGGTCGCCCGACCCTGCGTTCGAGTTGAACGCGCCCCGCTTCTCCGGCGCGTCGGTCCTGGTGACGCGCAACAACTTCGGGTGCGGATCGAGCCGCGAACATGCCGTCTGGGCGGTGCGCCAGTACGGGTTCCGCGTCGTGATCGCTCCCTGGCAGATGCGCGGCGAGACCCGGGTTCCCGCGTTTGCCGACATCTTCCGCAACAACTCGGTCAAGAACGGGCTGCTGACGGTGGAACTGGCCGAGGGCGAGATCGACGCGATCGTCAAGGCCGTCGCGGCGACGCCCGGTCTCCAGGCGACGGTCGACCTCGAGCGGCAGACGGTCGCCCTCGCGGGGCCGACGCCGATGGAGCTCCGCTTCGAGATCGACGCGACCGTGCGCGAGACGTTGCTGGGCGGGTTGGACGAGGTCCAGCAGACACTGCAGTTCGAGGACGACATCCGGCGGTTCGAGGCGGGACACGACGCGCAGTTGCCGGCCGCCGTCGCGGGTTGATGCGCCGTCCCGCTGCCGCGCCGCGGAACGATCCGGCATGAGGAAATGGCTCGACATGTCGTTCGCGCGGGACGCCGCCATCATGGTGGTGAGCAACGGTCTGGCCGGCGTCCTTTTCATGGGCGTGCACATGGTCGCGGGCCGCTGGATGGAGCCGTCCGGCTATGCGGCGCTCGTCTCGATGCTCGGCCTCCTCTGGATCATCATGGTTCCCTCGGCCACGCTCCAGGTCGCCGTGGCGCGCTATGCATCGGAGTATTGCCACGCGAACGCGCAGGATCTCTGGGCCCGGCTCTTCCGCTCGGTCATGCGCGTGGTGACGATCGGCGGGATCATCGGGTTCTGCCTGTGGGCGGCGGCCAGCCCGGTGCTCCGCGGCGTGCTGGCGTCCGCGTCGACCCCGGCCCTGCTGTGGCTCGGTTCGATCGCGCTCGTGAGCATGTACACCCCGGTCGTCAGCGGGGCCCTGCAGGGCGCGCGGCGCTTCGGGTGGATGGCGGCCGCCGGCATCGCGCCCGGCGCCGTCCGGCTCGGGCTGACCATCGCGGTCTGCCTGGCGGGCGGCGGGGTGACGGCGATGCTCGCGGTCTTCGCGGCCAGCGTGGTCGCGGGCCTCGCGGTGGCCTATGTGCCCGTCCGTCGCAGCCTCGGCGACCAGCCGTCCTTGCCGCTCGACCTGCGGCCGTTCAACGCGTTCTTCTGGCCGGTGGCGGCCGGACAGTTCCTGCTCTACGTCTTCATGAACGCGGACCTGATCCTCATGTCGCGCATGCTCGACGGGGCGGTCTTCGCCGCCTACGGCAAGGCCTCGATGCTGGCGCGCACGGTCCTGTTCCTGCCGATGCCGATCGTCCTGGCGATGTTCCCCCGTGCGGTGGTGTCGTCCGACGTGAAGACGCTCCTCGTGCCCGCGGGAATCGCGCTCGCGCTGGCCGCGGGCCTTGCGACGGGCGTTTCGCTCCTTCCGGGTCTCGCGCTCAAGATCATGTACGGCGTCGAGGGACAGGTGGTCGAACGGCTGCTCCGGGCCTATGCGTGGGCCGCCGTTCCGCTGGCCATGACGATGGTGCTCGCGCAGTACGTCTGGGCCCGCCATGCGGCACGGTCGCTGCTCTGGCTCGCCCCGGTGGCCGCGGGATACGTCGCCGCCCTCTGGTTCGGCGGGCGCGGGGACGCGTTCGGGATGATCGGCCTGCTGGCGGTCGGCAATGCGGCGGCGCTGGCGGTGCTCGTGGGGCTCACGGGGCGCCTCGTCCGGCGGGAAAGGGGCTCATGACGACCGGGCGGGAGCCGTCGCGCATCCTCGCGATCTCCCTGGCGGGGGCGGGGGACACCCTGCTGGCCACGCCGCTGCTGGCCGAGTTGAGGACCGCGTTCCCCTCGGCGGAGATCGAGGTGCTGACCATGCAGGGGGCCGCGCCGCGCGAGGTCCTCGAAGACAACCCCTCCGTCAGCACGTGGCGCCATTTCGACTTCCTGCGCGAAGGGCGACTCCGGTCGGTGGCCTACTGCATGCGGCTGCGCCGGCGGGCCTACGACCTTTCGCTGACGCTGATGCCGCAGAACCGGCTCGAATACAACCTCATCACGTGGCTGATCGGGGCCCGCGAACGGCTCGGATTCGAGTTCTGCTGCGATTGCGGATCGCAGCCGCGGCGGTTCCTCACGCGCGTCATCCGCGAGGATCGCCGGCTGCACGTCGTGGACAACAACCTGCGCCTGTTCACCGAGGGGCTTGGCCGCCCCCTGGCGTCCGCGGATCCGCGGCCGGTCCTGCACGTGGGCGCGGGCCACGAGGCCGCGGCGGACGCCTTCTGCGCGTCCGCGGCCTGCGCTGGACGCCGCCTGATCGGGTTCCACCCGGGATCCGGCACGACGAAAAACCTCATCCTCAAGCGATGGCCCGCCGCGCACTGGGCCGACCTCGCCCGTCGCATCGCCGCCGCCGACCCGGACGCCCGGATCGTGCTGTTCGGAAGCCCGGACGAGGTCCCGCTCCGTCGCGAGATCGCCTCGGCCAGCGGCCTGCCGCCCGACCGCATCGGGCTTGCGCCCGACGGCGCCGTGCGCGCGACCGCCGCCCTGATCCGGCGCATGGCATGCTTCGTCTGCGGGGATACCCTTCTCACCCATGTCGCCGCGTCGGTGCGAACGCCGGTCGTCGAGATCGTCGGCCCCACGGATCCCGCGGCGACCGGCCCCTACAAGGTGCCCCACCGCATCGTCCGGCTCGGGCTGCCATGCAGTCCCTGCTACTTCTTCTCGAAGCACGGCATCCTCTGCACGCAGGCGACGCCGATGGCCTGCCTGAAGCACCTGGACGCGGCGCGGATCGAGGCCGCGATGCTGGAGTTGATGCGCGAAACAGGGCAGAGTGGGCGCATGAACGACGGAGGATCCCCATGAGGGCGCTCGTCACCGGCGGCGCCGGCTTCATCGGCAGCAACCTGGTGGCGCGGCTCCTGGCCGCGGGCCACGAGGTCCGCGCCTATGACAACTTCTCGACCGGCCAGGAGCGGTTTCTCGAGCCCGTGCGCGGGGCCACGGGGTTCACGCTGATCCGCGGCGACCTGCTCGACGAGCGGGCGCTCTCCGCCGCCGCGGCCGGCTGCGACACCGTCTTCCACCTCGCCGCCAATGCCGATGTCCGTTTCGGCACGCAGCACCCGCGCCGCGACCTTGAGCAGAACACGATCGCCACCTACAACGTGCTCGAGGCCATGCGCGCCAACGGCATCCGCCGGATCGCGTTCTCGTCCACCGGGTCCATCTACGGCGAGCCGGAGGTCTTCCCGACGCCCGAG
>CAYODK010000322.1:0-5009 GCA_964402695.1 uncultured Verrucomicrobiota bacterium | reverse complement strand
GGAACCCCGAACCGGACGCCGACGGCTTCCGCCCCTGTCCCATCGACACCTGGCGCGACGGGAAGTATGCGGCCCGCCAGGCGGAACTCGAACGGCACCGTGCGGCCCTCGCGTCCGGCGGTGCAAGGCCCGACGGCGGCGGAGGGGGGGAGTGATGGGCGGTGCGGGCCGGGCATTCGCCGTTGCCGCCGGCCTGTTGTGCGCGGTGGGCCTGCCACGCGCAGGCGCGGTCCCGCCCGGTTCCACCGGCATCGTTCACTCCGCCCATGTCCCTCCGGGGTACAGGCTCGACTGGCACGATGAGTTCGAGGGCCCCCTGGACCCGGAGAGATGGTCGTCCTTCATGGCCGACCACCCCCGCGACTGGCTGAGACTGTCGCGCGACGCCGTCTCGGGCGGGGAGACGGGCGCCCTGGTCCTGTCCGCGTTCGAGACGGAGGCCGGACCCGTCACGGCCTGGGTGACCACGCAGTTGTCGTACCGGCGTGCGTTCGGCTATTTCGAGGCCCGCATCCGGCCGCAGGCATCGGGCGGGCTTCGCGGGGCGTTCTGGCTGATGTCCGCGACCCTCGGCACGCCGGCCGGCCGGCCGTGGCTCGCCGGGGCGGAGATCGACGTTCTTTCGTATTCGGGCGACGCCGAGGGGGAGCGCGCCCTGTCGCAGGGCGTCTACTGGGAGTCCTACGAGGGGACGCCCGTCGTGAGGACGAACGCGTTCGGCCCGCCACGCGTGCTCTCCAATGCGCCGCCCCAGCGCGTCGCGGGGGCCCTGGTCGACCTGTCGGCCGCGGGCCTGACCAACGCGCCGCTGAGCGCGGACTACCACGTCTTCGGCCTGCTGTGGACGGAGCGGGAGTACGTGTTCACCGTCGATGGGCGCGAGACCTTCCGCACGAGCCAGGGCGTCTCGCACGTGCCGCAGTTCCTCTGCCTGTCGTTGCTCCCGACCCCCGGCTCGACCGTGCGGCCCCGCGCCGTCCGGCTGCCGGCCGCGATGCACGTGGATTACGTGCGCGTGTATGCCCCGCCCGGTACGGCAGGGGCGGGCCCGGCCGTCGAGACCCACTCCGCGTCCGGACCGCCGTTGTGACGGCCCCCGGGCCGCGAAGACCCGCCTTCGCGCCTCGATCGCTGCCGCCGGACGTATGGCACCTCTGCGGGCGTTGTCGTCGGGCAAGACGTGAGGGCAGTGAACACGAGCCTCCGACGAGGTCTTCTGTAGCCGCGACCGCCGGTCGCGGCGACAGCAGGCGGTCCATGATCCTGGACTTGATACCCGTAGAAGCGCCATGCGCCCGCCGCCGCCTCGCCCGTGCCTGCGCGCGTGACTTCGCCGGGAAACCCCCGTAGGATGCCCGGAAAACGGCCGTGGACGCCGGCGGGATGCCATGCCGCATCGAACATTCAACATCCGCGAGGCCGCGGAATACCTCCACGTCACCGAGGCGGAGGTGGAGGAGCTCGTCCGCGCGGGCGAAATCCCCTTCGAGTCGATGGGCAACCGGGTCGTCTTCCGGCGCAAGGATGTCGACAGCTGGGCGTCCTGCCGCGTGCTGGGGCTGGAGTGCGACGGGCTGGACGAGTTCCACCGGAAGACGACGGCCAAGTACCACGACCTCTCGAAACAGAAGGCCATCATCCCGGAGTTGATGCAGGTCCGGTTCGTGGAGCCCGCGCTTGCCGCGCGGACGCGCGCGTCGCTGATCCGCGAGATGGCCGGCCTCGCCGCCGCGACCGGTCTCGTCGTCCAGCCCGAAGACCTGCGGGTCAGCCTCGATGCCCGCGAGCGGATGGCGTCGACCGCCCTGCCCGGGGGGGTGGCCATGCTGCATCCGGCACAGCACGACCCCTACCTGTTCGACGATTCGTTCATCCTCCTCGCGCGGACCGTCCAGTCCCTTCCGTTCGGATCCCCGGACGGGCTGACGACGGACATCTTCTTCCTGATCGCCAGCCAGGACGACCGGATCCACCTTCACCTTCTGGCGCGCCTCTGCGCGATCTGCCACAACACCGATGCGCTCGAACGGATCCGCGCCGCCGGGGGCGCGCGAGAGATATACGAGGTCCTGCTCGCCGCGGAGGAGGAGATCCTCCGCGGGATGGCAAGGTGATCGGGGCGCCCGCGGACCGCACGGCCGCCGCGGGGGCTTGCCAGGCCGCAGCGTCTGCGCGGAGGCGGATCGTCGCGGCGGACGTGGGCCCCGGGACAGGCGGCCGAGCTGCGGTCTTGCCCCCGGCCCGCTTCAGAACCGCGAATCGATCGCCAGCACGAAGCTCCGGCCGGCCTCGTTCACGCCGGACCCGTGGATGCGGTAATCCTCGTCCGTGAGGTTCTCGACGGCCAGGGTCAGGTGGGTGTCGTCCAGAACACGGACGCCGCCGCGCACCGCGCCCACCACGTACCCGGGCGTGCCGCCCGCCGGGATGCGCTGCGTATCGCGCCGGTCCTCGGCCGACAGATGGTCCGCGTCGTCCGCGCCGCGCACCGCCACCTCCGCCCACCATCGCACGCCCACGGGCTGCCAGCGCAGGGCGATCTCGGCCGTCAGGGGCATCATCCGGGTCATGTTGTCGCGGACGAGCCGGGCCTCCGCGGTCGCATAGGTGTCGATCTCGCCGTCCATCCAAGCGCCCATCGCGCGCAGGGACCAGTCGGCGAGGAACCGGTACTCGCCCGAGAGTTCGACGCCTTCGATCCAGCCCTCGCCGGAGTTCCGCTTCGTGACTTCGGCGGACTCCTCGATCGTGCGGCCGGTGGGCGCGCGGACGATCAGTTCGTCGATCAGCGTGCGGTAGTAGGCGACCTGCGCGGTGACCGCCTCCGTGCGCAGCTTCAAGCCCGCCTCGAGGGAGACGAACTGCTCGGGTTCGAGGTCGGTGACGGGCGTCTCGATCTCGCCGCTGCGGGCGATGTCGAGACGGGTGAGGTCGGAGAGGTTCGGGGCGCGGAAGCCCTGGGAGGCGCCGGCGAAGACCGCGACCCGTTCCCCCCGGTCGAGGGCCAGCGACGCGCGCAGCGAGCCGACGACCGCGTCCCAGTCGCCCTCCACGCCCATGACCTCGCCCGAGACCGGGTCCTGGACGCGTTCGGCCTCGGCGCGGCTGTAGGTGTAGCGGACGCCCGGGATGATCTGGAGGCGTCCGTCCAGCAGCGGGACGATGTCCTGCACATAGGCGCCGACCATGTCGTACGTCGCATCGTCGCCGACCGGCCCCTGGATGGCCCGCTGGCTCACGCTCCCGTCGGCCGCGAGCTGATGGCTGTAGGAATCGACGACGTCCCGGGAGTACTCGGCGCCGTAGACCCACCGGCCGAGGTCGGAGTCGGTCGCCAACTGCAGCGAGGCCCCCCAGGTGACGACGTCGAAGCCCTTCCGGCTCGCGCTGTCGTCCTCCTTGACGCGGTATTCGTCCTCGGACTGGCCGTGGCGGTACACCGTCAGGCGGACGTCGTCGACGAATGCACCAGGTTCCTCGGCGGACAGGGTGGCCCACGTCAGGTCGCGCGCCTGGTCATAGGAGAGGACTTTGTCCGTCCCATGCGCGAGACCCTCCCAGTCGATGCCGTAGGTCGTGCGGTGCGTGCGCCATGCGTCGTTCTGGCGAACGGTCTGGTGGCCTACGGTCAGCAGACCGCGATCGCCGATCCGGCGGGTGACCAGGGCGTCGGCGTCCCACTCGTCGTACCCGGTGTGGAGTTGCTCGCCGACGTCGCGGCCACCCTCGAGGTCGCCGTAGTTCCGCAGGGTCAGGCCGACGACGAACCCGGTCCGTTCGTCCGCCCGTCCGCCGACCTGGAGGCGTCCCGTGTGCGAGTCCTCGGCCGACGCATAGCGGTAGTAGGCCCGGCCGGTCCAGTCCGGGCCGCCGGCAGGCGGGGGCTGGATCGGCAGCGCGTTGACGGTGCCGCCGATCGCGTCGCTGCCGTAGAGGACCGACGACGGTCCCATGACGACCTCCATGCCGCGGAGCGACAGGGGGTCGACCGTGTTCCAGTACTGGTTCGGTCCGTCGCGGAAGACCGAGTTGTTCAGCCGGATGCCGTCGATCAGCATCAGCGTGCGGAAGCCGGTGAAGCCGCGCAGGAACGGCGAGCCCTGGCCGTGGGACGTCCGCTGGATCATCGCCGACGGGACGCCCTGCAGCGCGTCGGGCGTCGTGCGCGCCGCGCGCAGCGCCTGGAGTTCCATCCCGTCGAGACCGTGGACCGTGTAGGGTGTCGTCAGCGGATCCGTCGCCAGCCGCGTCGCCGTGACCACGATCTCGCCGGGCCGATTCGTGGTCACCGGCGCCTCCGCCGCCCCCGCCCCCCCGGCCATCCCCGCCACCAATCCCGTCGCCACCCATCGATTCATGCGCAGCCCTCCCGGCTGTGTTTCTCTGTTCCTTCACCGCGCGGTCGTCGTTCGTTCCGCGCCTCCGTGGATCCTTCTTCCGTCGCGGCGCACAGAATGGACGCGGAGACTGATCGGCATCGTCCGGCAGCCGGATCAGATGCCCCGGGCCGGGATGAGGTGGAAGACGATGGGGATGCGGAAGTCGCCGCGGGCGGAGCGATCGAAGGGGGCGGCGCGGCGGGCGGCGGAGAGAGCGGCGGACACGAGGCGGTCCGAGGCGCCGTCCGGGGTCGCGTCGAGACGTTCGAGGGAGCCGTCCGCCGCGACCGTCAGCAGCAGTAGCACGCGCCCTTGCTCGCCGCGGCGGCGGGCGGAGTCGGGGTAGGAGAGATGCCGGTGGACCGCGGTCCGGACCGCGTCCCATTCTGCCCCCGACTCGATCGCGGCCGGGGCCGGGTCGATCTGGGGCATGGCCGTCGCAATCTCGGGAGGCGAAATGACCGGGGGCTCCATCACCGGCGCAGGTTCCGGGGGCGGCGCCTCCGCCATCTCGAGCGGGGGCGGATTCGTGACCACGATGGGGAGCGGATCCGGCGCCACGGGAACCGGCGGCGGCGGCTCCGGAATCCTGGCCACGACCGTTTCCCGGGGCGGCACGCGCTCGGGTTC
>CAYODK010000321.1:0-5024 GCA_964402695.1 uncultured Verrucomicrobiota bacterium | reverse complement strand
TCTCGGACGAGACCGGGTGGGGGCCACGGATGACTTCTTCGAGATAGGCGGGCACTCGCTCACTGCCGCACAACTGAGTTCGCGACTGCGCCGGAACCTAGTGCCCCGATTGCTATTGAATTGACGGGTACAGCCGACGCAGTTTGACGCGAGCATCTTTCGTTGTGAACTGCCATGAGATTCGTCCTTCGGCACGCCCCAGATCCCACTGTTACGTCACGCGCCCGCTGGCAGAGACGTGCCGTTCCCGTTGCAGGCTCGATGGCGAGGGTCTGACCTGAGCGGACGGGGCTGCTGATCCTCCGCTCCTTCGGAAACCGCTGTGCTTCGTGCAAGTGAGGCACCGAGGCAGCCTGATCGCGAGCGCATCGACCCGGACCTGCTATGAAAGGCGCGGCGCCTGCGTCTAGCACACGCAAGCGCCGCTAGGAGCCCGCCACTACGCCGCGATTGTTGCCCGTAGATCGGCGGGTCCGTGGGATGGATCCTTGCCACGTTTCTCGTCCACGCGCACGCGCTTCCTTCATCGTCACGCCCTACTGCCCCGACCCGGACGGCACGCTGCGACCACTCATGCCGGACCGGTGCGCTGGCGCTCAGGGAGCGGACAGTCCGCCGTGCAAGCTGCACGTGCACCACTGGCGGGAGCGCAAGACCGGTCCGCAGGTTCCCGTGTTGGTGGTGCTGTGCCAGACGCACGGCGTGGCGTTCACGCTGTACCCACCCGGCCATGTGCCCTACGGCCGAGTAGCCGTGGCGCCGGCCGACTTGGAGGGGCAACCGCTGCGCCCTGCTGACCATTCGCCGTCGGAGCTGGTGCTGGCCTGGGAGGGTACGATCGCTGCGGCCGCGCAGGACGCGGCCGAGGGCAAGGCTTGGCCCCGCAGCGGCAACGACAGCACGCGAGCGCCGGGGTCGTGGCGCACGCAAGGTCGGCATCTGGGGCGACTGGCCGGGATTCTTGGGCTTGCTGGGGAGAGCCAGCTACTGCCGCAGGGGCCCCTGGGAGTCCCTGCGCTCAGCCAACGAGAGGCGAGCTCTGCGTACCGCGATGCGACTGGTTACCGGGGACGCGGGCGGGCGATGTGCCTGCTCATCGGGGAAGTTACGGCCTTGCGATGCGACGTGCTGGACGTGATGCTGGCCGCAGGCTTCGCAGCCGGTTGCTGGGGACGACCACGCCGATGGGATGCCCGCACGGGCCGACTGCACGATGTGGTGCCCCGTGCACGTTCGCCCTGACGCCGCCGCGTGGGGAGTCACCCACGACTTCGCGTCATGGCGAAATGCGGCGATTGAGGTATTGGCGCTCTTGTCAACGCCCTGGATAGGTGTCCCGATGGTTGAGATCGAGCTGCCGAAGGTCCCGAAAGAAGTCTCCGCTGAAGCCTTGTTCAGGCACAGGACGGTCGCGGCCGTGCTGGGGCTGGTGGCATTGGGACACAAGCGGTCCGTCGCCATCACGATTACGGTGCAGTCCATCCACGTCACCGAGACCGGTCACGTTCGCACCGTCAGCGTGCGCACACTATACCGTTGGCTGGCGGACTACGACAAGGGAGGCATTGCCGCGCTCGAGCCCCAGCTGCGCACGCTCAAGTCGACAGCGCTGCCCGACGAGTTGGTCAAATACCTGCGCGAGCAGAAGACGCAAGACCCGAATGCGAGCGTTCCCGAGATCCTGCGGCGTGCCAAGGAGAAGAAGCTGATCGCCGCAGGGGTGCGCGTGCACCGTACGACGGTATGGCGGGCCGTCAAGCGGCTGGGATTGGCGACGACATGCAGAGCCGCGAAGAGGCTGACGGACATGCGGCGCTTTGCGTACTCGCACCGCATGCGCATGGTGCTGGTCGACGGCAAGTACTTTCGCGCGGGCAAGAGCAGGCTCAAGCGAGTGGCGTTGTTCTTCATCGACGACTGCACGCGCCGGGTGCTGTGGGTCGTCGTGGGGGCCAGCGAGAATTCTCCCCTTCTGCTGCGTGGGCTCTACCAGGTCGTCCGGCACTTCGGCTTGATGGACATCTTGTACTTCGACCGAGGGCCCGGATTCATCGCCGACGACACGCACGCCGTGTGCGCGAAGCTCGACATCTGCTTCATCCACGGTCGGGCCCGCTACCCCGAAGGACATGGCAAGATCGAGGCCTTCAACAAGACCGCCCATCACGACGTGCTGCGCAGCATGACCCGCGCAGACGTCGACCCGGACTTCGGCTCCCTGGAGCTTCGACTGCGCCACTACATCGAGTACCAGTACAACGTTCGAGAGCACGAGTCGCTCGACGGGGACACGCCCCTGCAACGCTGGGAGAACGACGAGCGCGAGTTGACCTTCCCCCGCGACCACGACGACCTGCGCAGCCGCTTCGTCTTGACCGAATCGCGCCGCGTGTCCGCGGACAACGTCGTTTCGGTCGACGGCACCCGCTACGAGACGCCCATCGGACACGCCCGCGACTCGATAGCCGTCCAGCGCCACCTTCTCGACCGCACCGTGCACATCGTACACGACGGCAAACTCGTGCAACTTCACCCCGTCGACCTCGCTCACAACGCCGAAGACAAACGTGTGCGCCGTCGCGACACCGACACCCCGCCGACGAAGGAACCATCCTTGACCGCTGCCGCGATGGCGTTCGCACGCGACTTCGGTCCCGTCTCCTGCGTCCCCGAGCCAAGTCCCTCGCCCCGGCGCCGAAAGAGCCACAAGAAAGGAACACCATGACAACGAGCTTCAAGTCCGCATTCGGCTGTCATTCGACTCCGTTTACGCGCGAGATCCGGGTCGATGAATTGCTCCCACTGCCCTTCTTCCAGGAAGCCCGGGACAACATCTTGCGAGCCATCGACAAGCGCATGAGCGCCGCGCTCATCTGTTCGGCAGGCTCCGGAAAGTCCACCGTCGTACGCGCCGTCATGGCCCGTCTGCCCGAAGCTCGGTACGTCACCCACTACGTCAAGTGCACCGACATCGGCAAGCGAGACATGTGCCGCGAGATCGCATGCGTCTGCGGCGTGCAGAGCGCGGGCTTCTTTCCCACTCTGCTGCGCCGTATCCAGGACAAGTTCGAGTCCTGCTTCGCTGACCACGGCAGACGGCCCGTTCTGTTGCTAGACGAGGCACACGATCTGCGACCCGACGTGCTCGCCATGCTCCGCGTGCTCACCAACTTCCAGATGGACAGCAAACTCGTGCTCAGCGTCGTGCTCGCAGGCCAGCCCCCCCTCGCCAAGGTTCTGTCCCAGGATGACCAGAGCGCCATCGCGCGCCGCATCGTCCACTACGCCACCTTGCGTCCCTTGTCCCGCGACGAAACCGCCAAGTACGTCGAGTTCCGAATGGGCATCGCCGGCGCCAAGCAGTCTCCCTTCGACGACGGTTCCTTGGACGCCATCTACGAGATCGCCAGCGGAAACCTGCGCATCACCGACAACCTCGCGCTCGAGGCGCTCGAACTGGCCGCCTCCGCAAAGCTCAAGGTCGTCGGAGCACAACACATCGCTGCCGCCCGCAGGGCCTTGTGGCCGTCATGACCACGCGCCACGACGACTCCGGCTTGCCCACCTGCCGCGCGGCTGCCCTGGAGGCGGACTCCAACGACGCCGTGCCGTGGCGCATCGACCAGATCTGGGGCGATGGCGTCGGCATCCTCGGCGGTCCGCCCAAATGCACCAAAAGCTGGTTCGGTCTCGACATGGCCGTCAGCCTCGCCTCCGCCACTCCCTTGCTCGGACGCTTCGCCGTACGCGACCCCGGGCCCACTCTCGTGTATCTCGCCGAGGATGCCTTGCGTCAGGTGCGCTCCCGCATCGCCGGCATCTGCCAGCACCGACGCCTCGACATCGATGCCGTCGACCTGCATGTCATCACCGCCCCCGTCGTGCGTCTCGACCAAGATACCGACCAGAAACGGCTGACCCTCACCGTCGACAGAATTCGACCCAAGCTGCTGTTGCTCGATCCGCTCGTACGCCTGCATCGTCTCGACGAAAACAGCTCCTCCGACATCTCCGCCCTGCTCGGCTTCCTTCGCGAGTTGCAGCGCCGCTGCGACGTCGCCATCGTCGTCGTGCACCACATGCGCAAGGCCGTGCGTTCCCAACTCGGTCAGGCTCTGCGCGGCTCCGGTGACCTGCACGCGTGGAACGACCACGGCGTCTATCTCACCCGAACGGGTCCCTCCGGCTCCCGCATTCGCCTGTCTCTCGAGCATCGGGCAGCGCCCAGCATCGACCCCCTCGAGTTGCGTCTGGTCTCCGATGCCGACGGCTCCGCTACCCACCTCGAAGTCGTCGGCTCCGCAGCGGATCACGATGAACTCGACCCCGCCTCCGCTGCTCCATCCCTCGAGGACCGCGTCCTGGCTGCACTTCGCCGCGCGTCCGGCCCCATCTCGCGTGCCCAGCTCCGAGCCTCACTGCGCATCAACAACAACCGGCTCGGCGATGCCATTGCCGACCTCGAACGCGCCGGTCGTCTCCAACGCACCGAGCACGGCATCACCCTCCTGACCTGACGCGGACGCAACACCGCCCATCATCCGATTGCCCCCTGTATCGCGTATCGCATTCCGTCATCCCCAGCGATCACCCGATACGATACGGTCCCTTCTGCTTTGGGCTCGGGCGACACCTGGACCCCGTCACGCTCCGCCGAACGCCTGCCGCTCCACACCACGTCACGGGCACCATCCGTCCAGGCGGCGCCGAGCACGCGCCGCCTCGATGAGTTCGACGTATGCTCCCGCCTCTCCGGCGGCGCCGCCTCAAAGACCCGTTCACGTGACTCGTGCCATCGAGTACGCGACCGGCTTCGTCGGTGGGCGTGCAACGCAACAAACAGAACGGCCCGAATCGTTGGCGAGTTCAGGACCTTGCGAATCCAATCGACACGAGGGCAGATGGGAGTTGGCACGTAGATGAGTCCTTCAAGGGAGAGTACAACGCTGGAACTATTGCTCTCATTGACGCCGATACCATCGAGGTCAGCTTCCCGGACAGCAAGACGCCAAACCAGAGGCCGC
>CAYODK010000320.1:0-5024 GCA_964402695.1 uncultured Verrucomicrobiota bacterium | reverse complement strand
GGTCACTCCAAGAACGTAGCGCGGCAGCAGGTTTGCCGGGGCGGCGCCCCACGCATGATTCCAGTCCTGGTTCGGCTTGTACTTCTGGTCCCACGCCTCCCAGGTGATCGTCGTGCCGGACTCGACCATGTGACGCCAGCTCCGGTCGCCGGGCGCGAGGATCAACTCCATCGCGCGGCGGTCCTGCCCGCTTTCGAACAGAGCCTCCATGAAGTACTGCGCCGCATAGACGGAGCACTTCATGCCGCGCTCCGCGATCCATTTCGCAACGCCGGGGCGCACTTCCTCCGGCACCAGTCCGAACGCGAGCGGGAAGAGGTTCGCGTGCAGCGATACGTGGTCCGTGCCCTCGCCGTCGCGATACAGCCCGCGCGCCGGGTCGAAGCACTTTGCCTGGAAGACCGCCTGTCCCTTCTGCGTACGGACCTCGAAGTCGGCCGCCTCCGCGTCCTTGCCAAGCGCCCGCGCCAGTTCCGCCATGAGCGCGAGCGAGCGGAGATGAAACGCGTTCACGACGGTGTTGACCGGCGTATGGACGAACCCGTCCCGCTCGCCGGCGGGCCAGTCGACGATGTCGTCGCGCTTCACCTGCCTCGGATTGCTGCCGATCAGACCGTCCTCGCGGATGCGTTCCGGCAGGAGCTTCGCCTTCAGCGGCTCGTACCGCGCCGCCAGCCACGCCCGGTCGCCGGTCTGCATCCAGTCGGCGTGCGCCATGAAGATCATGTGGTGCGACCACTCGGTCGGCCAGGTCGGCCGCTTCATCAGCCAGTCGAACGTATCGCGCGCCATCCGGGGGTCCGGGTCGCAATAGTGGTGGCACACCTGGTTGATGTAGGCGTCCGCCTCGTACGGGATCCGCTCGCGGTCGCCGTCCACATAGACGCCGCAGAACGTGGTCGCCTTGATCGAATAGCGGCAGAGCTCCGCGATGCGGTCAAGGGTCGGGTCCGACGACGCGAACGCCGCGGCATCGTCCCGCCACGTGGATGCGAAGGCGGCCTGCCGTGTGATGAACTCCGGCTTGAACTCGCCCGGCCAGCCATCGATCTCGACCCAGCGGAACGGCAGCACCACGCCCCACTCCGGCGGCGTCAGCACCGCGGCGGGCTGGGTCGTGTTGCGCTTGTCCGCGGGCGGCGCCGCGAGCGCCGGGCTTCCGCCCCCGACCACGACCGTCGCATGGTTGTAGCGGACCGTGCCCGGGGGCTTCCGCTCGATCCGGCCCGAGGTCATCGCCTCGCCGAAGTGCACCGTCACCGTGGCGGACAGCCCGGCGGGCGGCACGAGACGAACGTTGCCGAAGGCCACCCGCCCGAAGTCAACGAGGACCGTTCCATCGGCAAGCGATGAGACCGAGGCGGCCCTCTGCCCGACCAGATGAACGGGGGCGGCCAGCGCGGGCAGGCCGGCGGCCATCAGCATTGCGATCCCGATCTTCATGGCGATTCCTCCATCCCGGTTCCCGTCGGCGGCACCACCCTCCACGCCGCGGAATCGAACACGCGACATCCGCCGGCATGCTGCACGGCCGGCGGCGGGCTGTCGAGTTCTCGCTGCCGCTTGCGACCGGTGCAGGATGAGCGCGTGCGCTTGGATCCTGCCCATGCCCCCCGGCCTCCGGCCTTCGTCCTTGCCTTCCCTCCGGCAGTTTGACAGCGTTGCCTCCATGCGAAGCGATGCCTGCGGCGTCTTCCGACTCGCGCGTGCCGGCGCCCCACGGGCTGCGGTTCTCTCACGGGTTTCGCCGCAGGCGAAGCCCCGCCCGCCGCGTGAAACGAGCCGGTTCCACACGGCGCTCTCCCTTGCTGCCCTGATGCACTCTTCTTCCGCCCTCGCTGCCGAAACATCCCCAAACGACGAATGGCTCGCGCGAGCGGTCCAAGGCGACACGCGGGCGCAGGTTTCCCTGGCGGTCTGCTACCGTGACGGCAAGGGCGTGAAGCAGGACGGCGCCGAGGCGATGCGCTGGGGACACATGGCCGCCGACCGCGGGGACGCCGCGGGGATGGATTTCGTGGGCCATGCCTACCTGCGCGGCGCCATCGTCGAACGCAGGCCGGAAATCGCCTTCGGCTACTTCAGAGCTGCGGCGGATGAAACGGCCCAGGCGGCGTTCAACCTCGGCCAGTGCTACTTCGGCGCGCAGGGCACGGAGCAGGATATCCCGCGGGCCCTGGACTGGTGGAGGAAGGCGGCGTCCAAAGGTCACGGGCGCGCGGCGTCCTCGGCGGCGATGGCGTTCCTGTCCGGCGAAGGCGTCGCGCCCGATCCGGCGGAGGCGCGGCGGCTCGCCGAGCGGGCGGTGGAGTTGAACGACCCCTCGGGCTGGGTGGTGCTCGGCGAGTTGCAGTTCCAGGCCGGCGAACTTGAGGCGGCAAAGGCAAGCTGGTCGAGAGTCTCGAAGCTCGGTCCGACCGGCCCCACCGGGCATCCCGCACAGCCGTCGGACGTCGCCTCCGCCCAGCAGGGAGCGGATCTTCTCAAGCTCATCGAGTACCGTCGGCGCAAGGGCAGGCCCGGGGCCTTCGCCTTTGTGCAGATGCCGCACATCCACCAGGGCTACAACAACTGCGGCGCCACCGCCTGCGCCACCTTCGCCCGGTTCCAGGGGCGGAATCTGGGCGGGTGGGATTTCAAACGTCTCTGTCCATCGCCGCCCGGCACCGGCACCGACTGGGGTGACCTCCTGGATGCCTCGGCGAAGATCGGGCTCAGGTGGAGGCTCGTCACGTTCACGCCCGACGATGAGGGTTTTGAAAAGGCCACCGCCTTCCTGAGGAGCGAACTCGATGCCGGGCGGCCGGTCGTCGTTGATTTCAAGTACATCGGGCCTCAGTACCCCGGGGGCCAGGCCGGCCACACGCTCAGCGTGAACGGCTATATCGCCAAGGAGAACCTCTACATCCTGTGCAACCCCGCCATCCCCACCCCCGGCCTCCAACTCATCACCGGCGACGACCTCAAGAACTTCTGGCGTTCCGACCACTATGGCAAACTCTCCAAGGGTGTGCTTTCCCGACCGGCCTTCGCCATCGACAGTCCATGATTCGATCCCGGATGACCCAAGCGCATGAACGCCCTCCGACTCCTGATTCCCTCCCTCCTGCTCGCCGCCGCGATGGGCACGGTCGCGGCGACGCCGTCGAAGCCCAACCTTCTCCTCATCCTCGCGGACGACCTCGGCTACGGCGACGTCGGCTGCTACAACGACCGGTCCAAAGTCGCCACGCCCCACCTCGATCGTCTCGCGCGCGAAGGGATGCGGTTCACCGACGCGCACAGCCCGGCCACGGTCTGCACGCCCTCGCGCTACAGCCTGATGACCGGGCAGATGGCGTTCCGCGTTCCGGGGGGCGGCGGAGTTTTCGATGGCGTCGGGGGACCGTCACTCATTGCGCCCGGGCGGCTCACGCTGCCGGCCCTGCTCCGTGCCCACGGCTACGCCACGGCGTGCGTCGGCAAGTGGCATGTCGGACTGACGTTCTTCGACAAGGAAGGCCGGCCGGTCCGCGGGAGGGGCGTGGAAGCGGTCCGTCGCGTGGACTTCTCGCGGCGCATCGAAGGGGGGCCGGTTGACCACGGTTTCGACTCCTTCTTCGGCACGGCATGCTGTCCCACGACGGACTGGCTCTATGCGTTCATCGAGGGCGACCGCGTGCCGGTTCCGCCGGGGGACACGATCGACAGGACGCGGCTGCCCCGCCATCCCTATGCGGAGGACTGCCGGCCCGGCATCATCGCCACGAACTTTCCGATGGAGGAAGTGGACCTGGTCTTCCTCAGGAAGAGTCGCGAGTTTCTCGAGTCGCACGTCCGCGGCACGCCGGGCAAGCCCTTCTTCCTCTACCACGCCGCCCAGGCGGTTCATCTGCCGTCGTTCCCCGCCGGCCCGTTCCAAGGCAAGACCCGGGCCGGTCCGCACGGCGACTTCATCCACGAGCTCGACAGCATCGTCGGGGAACTCCTGGCCACGCTCGACCGGCTGGGGGTGTCCGACAACACGCTGGTGATCTTCACGAGCGACAACGGCCCCGAAACCACCAGCGTCATCCACATGCGCGCCGACCACGGTCACGACGGCGCCCGTCCGTGGCGCGGGATGAAGCGCGACCAGTGGGAAGGAGGTCATCGCGTGCCCCTCCTGGTCCGCTGGCCCGGGCATGTGAAGCCGGGGACGACCAGCGCTCAGCTCGCCAGCCTCACCGACTTGATGGCGACCGTCGCGGCCATCCTCGGCGCCGACCTGCCCGGGGATGCGGCCGAGGACAGCTTCAACCTGCTGCCTGCGCTTCTCGGGCAGGACGGCGGTTCCATCCGCCCCTACCTGCTTCAGCAGGCCTTCAGCGGGGCGCGCACGCTCTCCATCCGGCGCGGTCCCTGGAAGTACCTCGACCACGCCGGGTCCGGCGGGAACCGCTACGACAGCCATCCCGGCCTGCGATCTTTCATCCTCCCCGACACCGCGCCCGGAGCGCCGGGTCAGCTCTACAATCTCGAAGCCGACCCGGGCGAAACGACGAACCTCTACTTTGACCGGCCGCAGATCGTCCGGGAGTTGAAGGCGCTGCTCGACCAATCGCGCACCAGCGGCCGGAGCCGGGACTGACGCCCCCTCTTGCGTCATCGATGGGAAGCGCCCGCCTCGGCGCATGATCGATGCGAAGGCTACCCGGTCGCAATCTCCGCACGCTATGATAGAGTTGCACCCGCACGCGCAGAAACGGAAGGTACGATGAACACGGCGCGGACGCTCGCTCTGCTGGCGCTCTCCCTCGGGATGTCCGCCGTCTCGCGTGGACAGACCATGAGTACCAACGCTCCCTGCGACTCGAATCCCATCCACGTCGTGGCGGTGGGATATGACAGTGCGGACAGGCGTGCCGGCGGCGCCCGTGCGGCTCATCGTTGGAACGGCGCATGAAAGTCCTTCATCTTCTGAGCGAGTATATCTGGACGGGGCCGGCGGACCCGGTGCTGCGCACGGTCGTTTCGTTGCGGTCGGCGGGCTGCGATGCCCGGCT
>CAYODK010000319.1:0-5038 GCA_964402695.1 uncultured Verrucomicrobiota bacterium | reverse complement strand
CCATCGAAGCGGGGCGGGACGCCCCGTCACTCTACGCACGCCGAAGGCGGCACGACCCAAGTGGGCGCCCGTCCAGGGCGCCCGGAGCCAAGGCCGCTCCCGCGGCCGCGGAGCGGCACCGGCCGCGGAGGGAAGCGCGGCCAGCGCGCACGGGCCGGCGCCCCCGCCGGCCGTCCGGTGTTGCGAGCCGCTAGGGTGCGGGGCCACCGGCGGCGGCATCGGGCGGGTCAAGGGCAGCCGCCGAGCTCGCCTCGCGCGTTTCTGAGTCTGCTCGCCCTCAATGTGCCGTTGGTTCTGCAGTTCATCCCTTCCCGCAGGCACTCAGGTAGCGTCATGCCTTCTGAAGACGCTCGTTCAGGCCGGCCCCGACAGGCTCGTGCCCTTACCGTCAGGAAATCATCTTCTTATCGGGAACGGCATTAGCGACTACTCAACATCCCCCCTAGGCGTTGTTCCCATTCCGCAAACTCGACCCCCCTTCCGACGTTGGTCTTGAGATTCGCCCTTCATAGAGGCACTCTTACAGCCATGGCAGTTCTCCGAATACTGCTCAGCAGCCCCGGTGACGTTGCCGAGGAGCGCCAGAAGGCGCGCCAGGTCATCGAACATCTCCAGCGCTACTACGGATCGCGCGTCACACTCGTCCCCGTGCTTTGGGAAAACCTGCCGCTGGGAGCCGACGCCTCGTTCCAAGAAGGCATTGACGTGGTGCTGACGGAGAAGCATCGCATTGATATCGCCGTCTTCATCCTGTGGTCACGCCTCGGCTCGCCTGTGCGTCGGCCATCCAAGCCGGACGGCACGCCCTATCGCAGCGGAACGGAGCGCGAATTCGACTTGATGCTGGAAGCCCGCCGCCGTTCCGGCGGCAAGCACCCCCACATTATCGCCTACATGCGCGATGACGATGCGGGATTCCGCCGCGCGCTGACCACGGCGCCGGGGAACCTGTTGAAAGAAATAGCCGAGCAGCACTCGCTCGTTCACCAGTTCATAGAGGAACGATTCGAGGATGAATTGGGCCGGAACCAGAGAGCCTATCACACCTACGACCGGCCGCTGACGTTCGCCAGCCGCCTGAAGATGCACCTCCGCGCCATCATTGACGACATGCTTGGCGAAGCGTCCTCGGGTGCGGCTGTTTGGGATGAGTGTCCTTATCGTGGGCTGCAGGTCTTCGACATACAGCATGCACCAATCTTCTTCGGCCGTGAGCAGGAGGTGTGCGAGGTCGAGTTGCTCCTCAGGCGTCGAGCCGAAACAGGAAATGCTTTCGTCGTCATCGTCGGCTCTTCAGGCTCAGGCAAGAGCTCCCTCGCCCGCGCCGGCATCGCCGCCAACCTCTTGCACGCGAACTTGGACGACAGCGTGAAGGAATGGCGGCTTGCGATGATGCAGCCGGGTGGCTTGCAAGGCGACGTATTCGGCAGTCTCGTCCGCGCGCTGGCCGACAGCCAAGCCCTGAAGGAACTGAGCGGCGGAGGCCCGGATGCGCTGGAACGATTCCGGGACTCTCTCGCCGAATCGCCACAAACAGCGCTTTCGCTCAAGTTTACGGACGCCCTCAACCGCGCCGCCGAAACGGCCGGCGGACCCGTCAAGATCCTGCTCCTAGTGGACCAGCTTGAGGAGCTTTGGACAGACAAGCAAATCGGCCCCGAACAACGCGATGCGTTTCTGCGCGTGCTGTCCCTCATGGCCGCGGGCGGCCACGCATGGGTGATCGCGACGTTGCGTGCGGACATCTACCCTCTCGCCCTGCAATGTCAGCCGTTCGTGCAAATCAAGCGCGGCCCCAAAGACGTCGCCGGCTGCGAGGGCATTTTTGAACTCTTCGCACCAGACCCGGCCGCCCTCCATCGGCTGATCAAGGAACCAGCGATTCTCGCCGGCCTGCGTTTCGAGAAAGATGACCGCACCGCTCGCAGTCTCGACCAGATTCTCCTCCGGGATGCGATCGGACACCCGGACGCACTGCCGTTGATCGAGTACGCGCTTCAACAGCTGTTCGAGGCGCGCACCGATGACGGATGCCTCACTTTCGCCGCATACGAGAAGATCGGCGGTTTCGAGAAGGCCCTCGGCCTGCAGGCCGAGGCCACGTTCGCCGCGCTGCCGCCCGATGTGCACGCCGAATTCCCTCACATCATCCGCACCCTTGTTGCCGTTGCGACGGACGCTCAAGGCCAAGCCCTCCGTCGCACCACGCCGCTCTCGACGATAACGGATACGGAGACCAAGAAGACGTTCACCGACGCGTTCGTATCCCACCGTTTCTTCACCACGGATCGCGAGAACGACGCGCCCGTCGTCCGCATCGCGCACGAAGCATTGCTTCGCCGCTGGGATCGGCTCGCGAAGTGGATTGCAGACAACCACGAACACCTGCGGCTGCTGTCACGCGTCGAGCAGTCCTGCGCGCGCTGGCTGGGGTCTGGGAAGCACGCCAGCCTGCTGCTGCCTGAAGGGCTGCCCCTAGAAGAAGCGAAGAAACTGAGCCAAGAAGATCCCGCCTTGATTGCAAGCGAGCTGGCCGCTTTCATTACGCAATCCGTTGACTTCCATCTCGAACAGGCGCGACGACGAGGTCGCACGCGCCGGATCTGGGTAGCCGCCCTCGCCACATTGGCAGTCTTAGCGATCGGTGGCGCCGGATGGGCGATGGCAAAGAGGCGAGAGGCTATCGCCAACGCCCGCTTGGCGCAGGAACAGTCGGCAGCCCAGAAGAAGCTGCTAGCCGAATACAGCGAGAACGACCGTTGCATTGCGTTTGATCTTGCCGCGCAAGGCAAATGCGCGGAAGCCTTGGCATACTGCGCGCGGTCCCTGACGTCGAACCCCGAGAACCTGCTGGCCGCCCAGCAGACTTTCATGACGGTGATGTACGGAGCGGGTCCCCGGTGGCGTATCCCGGTGAGTCTTGAACCGGTTGACTCTGCGCCTGCGGCAAGTCCATATGCCTACCGGTTCGTTGGCCCCAATCTCGTCATTACGGACGTGAAGACAAAGACCAACCTCTGGCCTCCCGCGGCATTCGCCCCAACCATCAGAAAGCCGAACCGGGTCATCCGATCTGACAACTTCCGTTTGCTTGCGGTCAGCGATGGAAGCCGCACCGAGATCTACGATCCGCTGTCTGCGGAGCCCACGCCGGTCGTCATTCGCGGAATCGTCGCCTGTTTTGCCACCAGCCAGAGTAACAACATCGCTGTGGTTCGCTTCGACACGGTTGTGCACGCAGTTGATGATGCCGCGCATCAGCGGGATGCACAGGCCACCGCCACCTCAACATGCTGGAGAATCGTCAATCTGTCGCGCAATCTGGCCATTGATATCGAACCCTCTGCCGGGCTATTCCGATCCGCCAAGGTCAAGGAGGCGCCGAACCCGGCCGAACAGACGCGCAGGAGCAGCATACGTGAAACGGCTTCCATCGCCTTCGCCAAATCGGCACCTGTCGCGGGCGTCCTGTTCGCAGGCCGTGCGGGATTCGTGGACTTGGTAACGGGGGAGACGCTCTGCATCTTCGATGATGCGCCTCCCGATAACCGGCAGCTCTTCCAAATCTCAGATGATGGACAGTGGGCCGCGGTGCAGGCAGCCGACGGGTCGTTCTGGTACTACGACTTGACGGGCAAGACGCCGACCAATCGGAAGTTTAGCGGGGACATCGTCTCTCTTGCCGTCTGCCAAAGCAACAATATCGCTGTGGTTCGCTTCGAGTTCGAAGCGGTTGAGCACGCAACCGACGATGCCACACATGGCGGGGATGCGTCAGGCACAGACACTGCCACGTGTTGGCGAATCGTCAATATGTCGCGCAATCTGGCTATTGATATCGAACCTTCTGCTGGGTTGTTCCGATCCGCGGACGCCATGAAGGAACCGATCCGGACTCGCGAGACACGCACGCGCCCCACACCCGAAGAGCCTACCATCTCCTTCGCGAACGCATCACCCGTCGCAGGTGTCCTGTATGCCGGCCGTGCGGGATTCGTTGACATGACAACGGGGAGAACGACCGGCCTCTTCGAAGAGGCACCTCGCGGCAAACCGCAACTCTTCCAGATCGCGGACGACGGGCAGTGGGCCGGGATTCAGGCGGCCGATGGATCAATTCTGTACTACGACCTCGAAGATATGACCTCGACACACAAGCATTTGAGCAGAAATGCCCGCTTGATTCCTGTGAGGGAACCGAACACCAACGAACTCGCTTTGACCTGGCAAGGCAGGGAGACTGCGTCAGCACCCAAGTCGTTGAGCGACGAGCCGTATTTGCTGTTCGCTCGAGAATCGAAGACGAATGTGATCGCCTATACGCGGGCGGGAACCATTATCGCTTTCGATCCCTCTTCGACAAACGAACCGCACGTCATCTTCGCAGAGATGGTTGGCGAGATCGTGAGCCCATCGCTCGACACCACCAACAGAATGTTCCGGTTCAACTCTGACGTGAATCGTGTCCAGATGCGCTGCTGCTACGATGTGGGCGATGCCGACGAGTCCCCAGCCGGTGATTCCGGAGTCTTTGCTTGCCTGTGGAACACCTCATTCATCACGCCAGAGTTGCCTACCCCCCCAACGCGATACCGGACTCCACCGAATCTCTATAACCCTAACCAAGTGTTCTCGAGAAACGCGGTAGGTTACGAGATCGACGCGGTAACCGGCGAGTACGTCACGGCAGAGATTGATCCTTGGTCCGCTGATCCAGGCGGGAGGTACCTCGTGCATGTGCTGACGTCAGGACGTCATGTGGATATCTGGCATGGCGATCCGAAGAAGCGCATCTACCCGCCGATCCCTTACGCCGTGTTGCACAATCTCGGCGACGGGAGTGGCTTGATCGTGAAAACGATCAGCTCATCTTCGGACGGGCGCGTGAGAATCTCCATCGTGAATGCCGGAGATATTGTCATTCATCTCCCTCCCGTCTCTCCCCCTGGCGGCATGGCGCTTCCGGGTTTGTGGGGGGATTATTTTGAGGTTCGCGACCGAGTTTACAGAGGGGGAGGCCGGAGGATCGGGTAGGATG
>CAYODK010000318.1:252-5045 GCA_964402695.1 uncultured Verrucomicrobiota bacterium | reverse complement strand
GCGCTGATCGCGACGGCCGCCGCCGCCGCGGGCAAGGACATGTACTGCGAGAAGCCCACGGGCGTTTCGATCGCGGAGAGCCAGGCGATGCTCAAGGCGGTGCGCAAGCACAAGCGCGTGTTCCAGTCCGGCACGTGGCAGCGGGCGCAGGGCCCGTTCCGCCAGGCATGCGAACTGGCGCGCAACGGCCACGTCGGCAAGCTGCACACCGTGCAGGTCTCCGCGCCGGGGCCGCAGTACCAGCCGAAGTACGACGGTTCGATGGACCCTCAGCCCGTGCCCGAGGGGTTCGACTGGGAGCGGTGGCGCGGCCCGGCGCCCGCGAAGCCCTACAACCCCGGGCGCGTGGGGTGGCCCGACTGGTACCTCATCTGGGATTACTGCGCCGGGTTCATCTGCAACTGGGGCGTGCACCACCTCGACATCGCCTACTGGGGCTGCCCGACGCTCTGGCAGGAGACGTTCGACGTCGAGTGCAAGGGCGTCTACCGGACGAAGGGATTCACGGACAACATCGAGAGCTGGAACGCCACGTTCACCTTCGCGGGCGGTCTCAAGATGATCTTCACGGACCAGAAGGTGAACAAGACCGGCACGAAGTTCATCGGCGACAAGGGATGGGTGCACGTCGACCGCGGCGGCATGTGGGCCGAGCCCGAATCGCTCCTGCAGGTGCGGATCGGTCCGGGCGAACTGCACCTCGACGCGGCGATCCCGCCGGACGAGGATTGGAAGCCCCTGAAGACGAAGGATGGCGAGACGACCGTCTACAAGTCGACGAACCACGGCGACGACTTCCTCCAGTGCGTGCGCAACCGGCGCGATCCGCTCTCGGACATCCAGTCGACGCACGTCGCGTCGTGCCTCGGCATGATCGCCGACATCGCCGCGCGGCTGGAGAAGAAGCTGACGTGGGATCCGAAGGCGGAGACCTTCGTCGGCTGCGACGAGGCGAACCGGATGCTCGTCCGCGCGATGCACAACGGGTGGAAGCTCGATCCGGTCTGACCGGGACGGTCGGCTTCCAGAGGTTGGACGGTATTCCATGCGAGGTTTCCAAGCCTTGGAAGATGCGCCGCCGACGCGCCGCGTCCGCCCTGGCGGACGCGCGATGATCCGCGGGGTTCTGCCGGTCCTCTGCGGGGCCGTCACGGCCGCCGCCGCCCCGGCGGTGCCGGCCGCAGTCCGTCCGCCCAATATCGTCTTCATCATGGCGGATGACCTCGGCTGGGGCGACCTCTCCTGCCAGGGCGCCACGAAGTTGAAGACGCCGTCGATCGACCGGATCGCGGCCGAGGGGATCCGGCTGACCGACGCCCACACTCCGTCGGGGCTGTGCTGCCCGACGCGCTACGGCGTGCTGACCGGCCGGTACCCGTGGCGTCGCGCGCAGGCGTGCTGGGCCAGCCCCGGCGCGGCGCTGCTGATCGAGGAGGGGCGCGAGACCACGGCGTCGGTCCTGCGGCGCGCGGGGTACGCGACGGGTGTGGTCGGCAAGTGGCACCTCGGGTTCGGCACGAAGGCGAGGCCGGTGGACTGGAACTCCGATCTCGCGCCCGGGCCGCTGGAGGTCGGATTCGATCACTTCTTCGGTGACGTGGGAAACCGGTGGGGCGCCTATGTGGAGGACCGCCGGATCGTCGGGCTGAACGCGGCCCACCCGATCACTCCGGAGCAGCTCGGCCGGCGTCGCGGTCCGCCGTTCACGATGGTCAACGAGGAGAACGCGGGCGTGCTCCACCGGAAAGCCGCGGCGTTCATCGAGCGGTGCGCGGCGGCGCCCGGGACGCCGTTCTACCTGCACTACGTGCCGAACAACGTCCACCTGCCGCATACGCCGGCCGCGCGGTTCAAGGGCGGCAGCCAGTGCGGGGCCTACGGTGATTTCGTCCATGAGCTGGACGGGGCCGTCGGGGAGATCCTGTCGTTGCTCGACCGGCTCGGCCTGAAGACGAACACGCTGGTGATCTTCACGAGCGACAACGGCGGCGGGTATGACAGCGTGGCGTTGACGGCGGGACATCGCTGCTGCGCCCCATTCAACGGGCAGAAGGGCGACGCCTGGGAGGGCGGCAACCGCGTGCCATTCCTCGCGCGGTGGCCCGGTCGCATCCGGCCGGGGACCGTTTCGGACGGCCTGCTCTGCCTCACGGACATGCTCGCGACCTTCGCCGCGGTTGCCGGACAGCCTGTGCCTCCGGGCGCCGGCTTCGACAGCCTCAATGCGCTGCCGCTGCTGCTGGGCTCGGGGCCCGGGGCGCGGTCGAACCTGGTCGTCCAGGCGGGCATGGCCTCGGCCTTCGAGCGCAACCGCGGCGACCTGTGGGCCGTCCGCGAGGGCCGGTGGAAGCTCGTGCTCGGACAGGGGGCGGGGTACTCGACGCAGCCGGTGGGGGACCGGAACCCGTACGTGCGTTTTGCGCAGGCGAAGATGGTCAACAGCGACATCGGCCCCGACGGAACTCCGAAGCCTGATGTGCCGCCGCAGCAGCTGTACGACCTGCAGGCCGATCCCGGCGAGACGCGCAACGTGGTGCGGGAGCATCCCGACATCGCGGCGCGACTCAACCGGTTGTTCGAGGAGCTTCGCGACGCGGAGAAGAAATGAGAATCCACTGTCTCTCTGTGCCGGTGCTCCTCCTTGCGGGGCTGGCGGCCTCGGCCCCCGAACCGCCGGCCCCGGCGTCGCGCGCGGAGGTCGAGGCGGCGCTGGCGAAAGCGGGGCCTTCGCCGGCCCCGTCCCGGCCGCTTCGGATCGTCCTGCTCGCGGACCGGAAGGACCACGGTCCGGGCGCGCACGACTACCCCCTGTGGCAGGAGGGCTGGTCGAAGCTGCTCGGCCGCGCCCCGGGTGTGACGGTGGAGACGGCGGGCGGCTGGCCGTCCGACGCGCAGTTTGAGTCCGCCGACGTGATCGCCGCGTTCTGCTACCTCGCGTGGACCGAGGCCCGCAGGGCCCAGGCCCGGCGCTTCCTGGGCCGCGGCGGCGGGCTCGTGCTGATCCACTCGGCGACGTGGACGAAGCCGAAGGCCGACCCGGCCGTGGCCGAATTGACGGGCGTCGGCGGGTTCACGCGCTACCGGCACGGCGAGGTGCGCGTGGAGCTCGCGGCTCCCGTTCATCCAATTTGCGCCGGCCTGCCGCCGGTCGTGACGCTCCGCGACGAGACCTACTGGCCGCCGACGCCCGTGCCGGGCGCGGGGAGCATCCGGGTGCTGGCCGTGTCGCGCGAACGCGACGCCGCCGATGCGGACGCGGTTCCGCAGCCGGTGTTCTGGATGCGCGACGCCGGGCGCGGCCGCGTCTTCGGCTGCGTGCCGGGGCATTTCATGTGGACGTTTGACGACCCGTGGTTCCGTCTCTGGCTCCTGCGCGGGATCGCGTGGGCGGGCGGTGGCGACGCGCGGAGGCTGGACGGCCTGGCGCTGGAAGGGGCGCGTGTGAAATGAGGGGGGCGGTTCTTCTGGCGTTCCTGTCGGCGGCCGCGGCCGCCGCGCCGCCGAACGTGCTCTTCCTCGCGGTGGACGATCTGCGCCCGGAACTGGGCTGCTATGGCGTGAAGCATGCACGCTCGCCGCACATCGACCGGCTGGCGTCCCGAGGCGTCGTCTTCGAGCGGGCCTACTGCCAGTATCCGGTCTGCCATGCCTCGCGCGCCAGCCTGCTTTCCGGGCTGCGCCCCGAAACCCTCGGGAGGACCGTGAAGCCCTCTGACATCCGCGCGCAGAGGCCGGGTGTCGTCTTCCTCCCGGAGCACTTCAGGAGGCACGGCTATCCGACGCAGGCCTTCGGCAAGATCTACCACGGCGCCTTCGAGACCGCGTACGTGGGCCGGTCGTTCGACGATCCGCCGTCGTGGACCGAGCCGCACTGGTATGGAAGTCCGCAGTACTACTTCACGCCGGAGGGGATGCGGATCGCGCGAGAGGTGCATGCAAGGAAGTACCGGAAGCCGGACGCCGGCCCGGACGACTGGACGCGCGAGTTCGTCCAAGGGCTGGCCACCGAGGCGCCGGACGTGCCGGACAACGTCCTCTACGACGGGCAGATGACCGACCGGGCCGTCGAAGCGCTGCGGAGGCTCAGAGGGCGGCCGTTCTTCCTCGCGGTGGGCTATTTGAAGCCGCATCTGCCCTTCGTCGCTCCGAGGAAGTACTGGGATCTCCACGACCGCGCGGCGCTTCCGTTGCCCGATCCGGCCGGTCCCCCGGAGGCGTGTCCGCCGGTGGCGCGGCAGAGCAGCGGCGAGCTGCGCGGGCAGTACACGAACATGCGCGAGGACCCGCTGGGCGAGGCGAAGACCCGCGAGTTGATCCACGGCTACCATGCCTGCGTGAGCTTCATCGACGCGCAGATCGGCCGGCTGCTGGCGGAAGTCGACCGGCTCGGGCTGCGGGAGAACACGATCATCGTGCTGTGGGGCGATCACGGATGGCATCTCGGCGAGCAGGGGCTCTGGGCCAAGCTGACCGCCTTCGAGGCGTCGGCGCGGGTGCCCCTGATCGTCGCCGGGCCCGGCGTATCGGCTCACGGTGCGAGGAGCCGGGCCCTGGTCGAGTTCGTCGACCTGTTCCCCTCGCTGTGCGATCTCGCCGGCCTGCCGCAGCCGGAGCATCTCGAGGGGACGAGCCTTGTGCCGTTGCTCCGGGAGCCCGGCCGGCCGTGGAAGACCGCCGCCTTCACGCAGGTGGTCGGGAAGCCGATCACCGTGCCCCCGCACTTCGACGTCACCGGCGCCATCGGCGCGGCCATGCTCGCGCGCGAGGCCTGCCCCGACGGCCGCACCCGGTTC
>CAYODK010000318.1:0-242 GCA_964402695.1 uncultured Verrucomicrobiota bacterium | reverse complement strand
GGTGGTACGCGGGCCGACCACCGCGCGCACGATGCGCACCGAGCGGTATCGATTCACGCGCTGGCAGCCCAACGCCAGGCCGGAAGGGACCGCCGCCCTGGAGCTCTACGACCTTGAGGACGACCCCTGGGAGCGAGTCAACCTCGTGAACCGGCCGGAGAACGCCGCGCTCGTGAAGGAGCTGTCGGCGCACCTGGAGGCAGGCTGGCCGGCCGCGCGTGGAGGATGCGGGGGGCCGGGGC
>CAYODK010000317.1:0-5101 GCA_964402695.1 uncultured Verrucomicrobiota bacterium | reverse complement strand
GTCCCCGTCCGCGTGGTCGTCCCGATGCGGATGGAGCGGTGCGCACGCAGGGCCCGGGGGCGCCCGGGCTGGACGGGGGATCCGCCGCCGGACATCCGGCGGGGCGATCCGGCGTGCCGGCGGTAGGCCTGTGTTCTTTGGCAGCGCGCAGGAATCGGGGCTTGCCCCGAAGGATTTGTACCCTGCCTTGTTCGCGAACGGGTCTCATTCTCTGACCCATTAATCGACTCTGAAGGGAGCCGAAAGTCCGGATGTCGCCCTCCGCCCCTCGCGGGCACGAGGAAACCACCCGGCGAGGCGCCCACCTTGGTCACAAGGTTCAGAGAGCAGACCCCTACGGCAAGGCGGGGTACTTTTCTTTTCGGGAGGCGGCGGTGGCGGATCTCTTCGAGGACGAGGCGGACGGGACGGAGGAGCCGGCGGAATCGCCGGTGACGCTGCGCCCGCTGGCGGCGCGCATCCGGCCGAGCTCGCTCGACGAGGTCGTCGGCCAGGACCACATCCTCGGCCCCGGCCGCCTGTTGCGCCGCGCCATCGAGGCCGACCGCCTGGGCAGCCTGATCCTGTACGGCCCCCCCGGCTGCGGAAAGACCACGCTGGCGGAGGTCATCGCGAAAGCCACCCGCCGCGCCTTCGAGCGCGCGAGCGGCGTGAGCTCCAACGTCGCGAGCCTCCGCGAACAGCTCGAGCGGGCGCGCGAGCGGCTGCGCATGGGACGGCAGACCATCCTCTTCTTCGACGAGATCCACCGCTTCAACAAGGCCCAGCAGGACGTCCTGCTCCCGTTCGTCGAGGAAGGCGCCATCACGCTGATCGGGGCGACGACGCACAACCCGTTCTTCTTCATCAACAGCCCGCTCGTCTCCCGCTCGCAGGTCTTCGAGCTGAAGGCGCTGGACAAGGAGGCCGTCGTGCGGCTTCTCCGCCGGGCCCTGGAGCATCCCGACGGGCTCGGCGGGAAGGGCGTCGAGGCCGACGACGACGCGCTGGCCCACCTGGCGACCGTATGCGAGGGCGATGCGCGGCGATCGCTCAACGCGCTCGAGATCGCGGCGCTGACGACGCCGCCCGGCCCCGACGGGCGCGTCCGCATCACGCGCGCGGCCGCGGAGGACTCGATCCAGAAGAAGGCGGTCCTGTACGACGCCGACGAGGACGGCCACTACGACACGATCTCCGCCTTCATCAAGAGCGTCCGCGGCTCCGATCCTCATGCGGCGGTCTACTGGCTGGCCAAGATGCTCTATGCCGGCGAGGACCCCCGCTTCATCGCGCGGCGGCTGGTCATCCTGGCGTCCGAGGACATCGGCAACGCGGACCCGCGCGGCCTGACCGTCGCCGTCGCCGCGATGCACGCCGCCGAGTTCCTCGGCATGCCCGAGGCGCGCATCACGCTCTCGCAGGCGACGACCTACCTGGCGACGGCGCCGAAGAGCAACGCGGCGATCGTCGCGATCGACGAGGCGATGAAGGACGTCGAGGAGGGCCGCGTGCTGCCCGTGCCGATGCACCTGCGCGACGCCCACTACAAGGGCGCCAAGGACCTCGGCCACGCCGGCTACCAGTACGCCCACGACCACCCCGGGCACTTCGTCGACCAGGAATACGTGCCGACGTCCAAGGTCTACTACACCCCGTCGGCCCAGGGCTACGAGGAGACGATCCGCAGGCGCATGGAGGCCTGGGAATCGAGGAGGAAGGCGCCACGAACGCCCGAAGCCCCATCCTGACGCGCAAGGCGGCGCTCCGTCGCCGGATGCGCAGGCTCCGCGGGACCCTGGCCCCGCGCGGACTCGCCGCGCGCTCCGTCCGCGCCGCGGCGCGGCTGGTCCGCCTGCCGGCCTTCCGCGCCGCCCGCGCGGTCGCGCTCTATCTCGCCGCGCCGCGGGAGCCTTCGACGGCGCGGATCCTCGCCGCGTGCCGGCGGTCCGGCCGGCGCGTCGCCGTTCCGGCGTGGGACTCCGCCGCGCGGCGCTACCGCTTCGCGTGGTTCCCGCCGCGCGCCGCGACCGCGGCCGGGCCGCTCGGCATCCCGCAGCCGGCGCGCCCGCGCTGGGTCCGCGAGGGGACGCTCGACCTCGTCGTCGTGCCCGGCCTCGCCTTCGACCGGCGCGGCGGCCGCCTCGGCCACGGCGGCGGGCACTACGACGGCCTGCTGCGCGGACGCCGCGCCGCCGCGGCCGGCTTCACGCTGGAGGCCTTCGTCGTTCCCTCCGTGCCGATGGACGCACGCGACGTCCCGATGGACTGGCTCGTGACCGAGTCGCGATCCAACCGCTGCGGCGGACGGCCGGGACGGAGCCCGGCCCTCCAGGCGTGCCGGAAGCGAGGCTCTCCGACGACGGAGGGAAGACCTCCGTGCCGTCCGCAGGCCCGGCCCGGCGGGGCAAGTTGCCGGGTCTGTGGCCGGCCCGATCCCGCTGTTCGAACCGACCGAAATCCAACACGAGAAACCAAGCCCGGCGGACGGGGGTCCGCCGGTGGAGAAACCCATGGGCGACTGGATCACCTACTGGCTGGTGCCGATCTTCGTCATCCTGCTCGGCCTGTTCGCCGGCTACGTGCTGCACATGGTGCTGATGCGGACGCGGGCCGCGGCCGAGTTGCGGGCGGGATGGAAGGCGGTCGAGGCGGTGAAGAACGAGGCCGAGGCCATCCGGCGCGAGGCGCAGGTGGCCGCGCGCGAGGAGATCGTCAAGGTCCGCGAGGCGTTTGAAGCCGAAAACGCCTCCCGGCGGAAGCATCTCACCGTCGCCGAGGAACGCCTGGCGTCGCAGCAGGCCGACCTGGACCGGCGGGCCGCGATGATCGAGAAGAAGGAGGCCGGGCTCGAGGCGAACCGGGAGGAGATCCGCCGGCAGGAGGAGGCCGCGGCCGCGGCCCGCCGGGAGGCCGAGGGTTCCGCGGTCCAAGCGCAGGCCCGCCTGGCCGAGGTGGCCGCCCTGCCCCGGGACGAGGCCCGCCGCCTGCTGCTCGACCGGCTCGACACCGAGCTCTCCGCCGAGCAGGTCGCGATGATCCGCCGCCGGCAGGAGGAAGCCCGCCGGGACGCCGAACGGCAGGCGCGGGAGATCATCACGGCCGCCATCGAGCGCTTCGCCGCCGACCAGGTCAACAGCGTGACCACCTGCGCGGTGCAGCTGCCGGACGACGAC
The DNA here is from genome assembly GCA_964402695.1 of uncultured Verrucomicrobiota bacterium. Lineage (GTDB taxonomy): Bacteria > Verrucomicrobiota > Kiritimatiellia > PWTM01 > PWTM01 > VGWF01. Next base: position 1,946 of record CAYODK010000317.1, on the reverse strand, counting down.
ATGAAGGGCCGCATCATCGGGCGCGAGGGCCGCAACATCCGGAGCCTGGAGACCGAGACCGGTTGCACAATCGTCATCGACGACACCCCGCGGACCGTCGTGGTGTCCGGCTTCGACCCCCTCCGCCGCGAGGTCGCCCGCCGCGTCATCGAAGCGCTGGTCGCCGACGGCCGCATCCATCCCGCTCGGATCGAGGAGATCGCCGCCCAGGTCCGCGCGGAGGTCGAGGACATCATCCGCAAGGCCGGCGAGGCCGCCGCCGACGAACTCCAGCTCCCCGGCATCGCCCCGGAACTGATCCGGCTGCTGGGTTCGCTCCAGTTCCGCCACAGCTACTCGCAGAACGTCCTCCGCCACTCGGTCGAGATGGCCCACCTGATGGGCATCATGGCCTCGGAACTGGGCCTCGATCCCGCGGTCGCCCGCCGCGTGGGCCTCTTCCACGATCTCGGCAAGGCGGTCGACCACAAGGTCGAGGGCACGCATGCCGCGATCGGCGCCGACCTGCTCCGGCGCCACGGCGAGGCGGAGGTCGTCTGGCAGGCCGTCGCCGCCCATCATCACGAAGCCGACGGGAACGGCAACATCTATGCCTCGCTGGCGGCCGCCGCCGATGCCATCACGGCCGCCCGGCCCGGGGCCCGCTCGGAGACCACGGAAACCTACCTCAAGCGGCTTGCCAGGCTCGAGGAGATCGCGACCGGTTTCCCCGGGATCAAGAACGCCTACGCCGTCCACGCCGGCCGCGAGATCCGCGTCTTCGTCCTGCCCGACCAGGTCGACGACACCGGCGCGATGATCCTCGCCCGGAACATCAGCCGGAAGATCCACACCGACATGCAGTTCCCCGGCCAGATCAGAGTGACAGTGATCCGCGAGACCCGCTGCGTCGAGTACGCGCACTGAGCATCCGAAGGACCGCCGGATCGGTCAGGGACGAATGACCTGCGCGCCGGCGGTCATGAACGAATCAACGGCGGCGAAACGTGGCCGGGGGATCCTCGGAAGGGCGCCGCCCGGCGCGGGTCATGGGTTCCGCGCTTCACGACCCATGGGTCCACTGGCCCGGTGTCGCCTGTCCACGATTCCGGTCAGAGGCGCCTCTTGCCGCCGTTGCAGGTCGAGAACGATCTCACGCAGATTGTGGTGACACCGCGAGGCCAGTGTCTCCCGGTTCTTCCACACCTCTTCGATGATCTCATCATGGCGCATAGTCACCCTCCTCGGGCAGGAGTTCCTGAGGCGTGCAGATCTCCGGACAAACGTAGCCGGCAAGAGCGCAGATGGATCGGACCGCCGGTTTGGTGTCCGCGTTATTGATATGCCGGCAATTCCAAGGTAGCAGGAAGTCCACGGCATGTACCGCCGCCAAGGCAACATGCAGGCATCCAGCGTTTCCGTGGGGGGGAACCCCCCGTCCGCAATCAGCATAGCCGCAAACGCATCGACCTCGGCGTCAACGACCAACTCCGGAATACCGCGCAGGACGTCGATTCGGCGCTCCGCGGCAGCAGGGTCACCCTCGCGGGCTTCAGCCACGACCGCTTCCGACGTGAAGAGGTCGAAGCGGCGCCGAGCCGTCGCCCACCACTGCACGGTGAGTTCCTGCCATGCGGCAGCTCGAACGTCCCGGCTTGGCCGCGCCGTGAGGCAGTTCGGAATGGACGTCTGGATGTAGACGCTCTTCACCGTGCCACTCTAGTCCGTCGGACAGGTGCGCTCAAGTCGCAGCGTCTCGGAGTCCGCCGTGTAGATCAGAATCCAATCCGGCTCCACGTGGCAGTCTCGCGACGGCGCCCACGACCCGACAAGCGGGTGATCCCTGTGCTTCGGCGGGAGCGTGCAGCCGGAAGCGATCACCGGCAGCCTCCACGCTCTTCTCGGCGAGTAGTCTCAATCGATGTAGTACTCAGCATGGATACGGCCGCGACAGAGCGCGGCCCTCC
>CAYODK010000316.1:0-5101 GCA_964402695.1 uncultured Verrucomicrobiota bacterium | reverse complement strand
GACACTTCTACGCGTACAGGCGCCTGCATCCGGGAATCTGGGCGTGGACGCTGAACACCAAGGCTGATTCCGCTTACCACTACTCAGTCAAGCGTGCGTTGTCGGTTAGGGAGTTCGCCCGTCTCCAGTCCTTTTCCGACAGCTTCGTATTCATGACAGATCTCAGGAAGGGGCCGAGTGTTGGTCGGATCGATGGCGGTGCTGCGCATTCCAAGTATCGGCAGGTTGGGAATGCGGTACCGCCATTGCTCGCCAGTGCTGCAGCGACGGCGTTTCGGCAGATTCTGCTCGGGGAAACCATGCGGGCCGCTGCTTCCGCTTGAGGAGGTTCGATGAAGGCAAAGAGGCATTCTCGGGGAAGCATGGCAGTCTACGGAACTCCCTTCGGCGAGGCGAACCGTGGTCGTCTGATCGCTCAGTACTTGGCCAACCACGGAACGCTATCCGCAGCTGCAGCATGGAAGGCCGTCTACGGTCTCCTGCTGTGGATTGACCGCACGACAGGCTTGGCACATTGCTATGAAAGCGACAAGTGCCAGCCCGGTCGCCACTGGTACAGCAGGGCCCTTTCGTTCCACGCATGGCTTTCCGGCGCATTCGGCGTATCACCTCTGGTCCTCTCGACTCAAGTTGACTGGCTGTTCCGCCATGCGTTGCTGGACTATACGAGTCAGGTGGCGGGTGAGAGAGAGCGTCGATCCAAGCTAGCAGAACGGCAACGAAGCCGCTTCGGCGGGCTGGCCTTCCCCAATCCAGGTTCGGATTTGGAGATCGAACGCATCGTGGCAGAGGCTCTCGCAGCTCATCTCAAAGATCCCGTTCCACGGGAGGTTTTTGAGGCGATCTCGGATCGGCTGCGTGAGTACTGGAAGATCGAGAACAAGCGGAAGAACCTGCTTGGAGAGGGCTTCGAGGACGTCCTCGGATCGGTGGTGGGGCGTGTTCTCGGAAAGCGCGTCCACGTGCGAACGAGGGTTGGTATTGGAGAGATCGGCGGCTTCACGGCGCCAGGGCGCGCGGACAAGGAGACCAAGGTTGATCTCGTGATCGAGAGTGCAAGATGGTCGCGTCCCGTGCTGGTGAACGTCAAATGGTCGATCCGCGCGGACCGGGAGGATCAACTGTGGGACGACTTCAATGAGTATGTTCGACTCGATCGCGATCATAAGGGGTTCGACCACTACCTGCTGACGAACGAGTTCGATCCGGCCCGCCTTTACGCGGTATGCAACCGAAGAGAGTCAAACAGCCATGTGTTTGCGCGCGTCGTGCATGTGAACTGCGATGGCCTCTTGGCGGCATACGGAAGTCACGACGGAATTGATGGGCGACCGACCGCTATCAAGGAGAGGTCTTCGACCCTACGCGTCCGCGAGCAAATCAACAAGAAACGGCTTTGCAGCCTCTCCGGCTGGATGAAAGAACTGGCGGCGAAAGGTGCTTGATGCGCCGATCACGCGCGTATCGTATGGCGGAGCCCTCACAGACACGCGTGGTAGCGGGTCCGGGCGATGAATCTCCCTTCCAACCATTGGAAGCGGAATGCAACACGTCTTCCAAGCCTTGGAAACCCACCGCAGTGCCGATGGCCAGACCGAAAGCAGCATCCACATCTCTGCCACGACTTCCGGATCCCCGCGGTTGAGGGCCTGTTCCGGCCGCCGTCTCCCCTCATGGCGTTGCGCTGGGATACTGACCGGGGTCTGCGAACCAGGGCCTGGCGTACGGGGAGGATGTGAAGAACCCGAGCAGCATCCGCGCGACCTTGGCGCGGCCGGAATCCGACGGGTGGACGCCGTCGCCTCCGAAGTCCGCGCGCTCCCACACCAGCGCGTCCGCCCTGCGCCCCGCGGTTCCGTCGGCCCAGAGGTAGGGACCCCACAGAAGCAGCGGTGCCTTCACGGGACCCCGGGCCGGGTCGGCATTCAGCTCCGGGTCGCCCGCGATCTGCCGGAGAATCAGCCACCGCGCGGCGAAGGCGCTCTCGTACGCGAACGGCTCCGGGTTCAGCGCGCCGCCGGCGTAGCCGCCGTAGGTCCGGCTGCCGAGGAAGGCGAGCCGGAGGTTCGGGAACCGTCTGCGGGCGTTCTGCAGCAGGGCGAGCGTGTCCTTCTCGAGCTTCCGGCCGTGTTCCTGCAGCGGACCCGAGGGCATCTTATTCGCCAGTTTGATCCAGGCGGCCTGGACCTGCCGCGGCGTCACGCGGGCCTCCGCCAGCCGCTGCTCCGCGACGACCCATGGGCGGGCGTCCGGCGGCGCCCACTCCGCCATGGCCTGGCCGCCCTGGGCGCAGTCGACGATGACGAGGCGGGAGGACTTCCCCGGATCGGCGTCGGCCAGGCGCTTGAAGGTCGAGAACTCCTGGGTCGCGTTGGACATGCTGAAGGCGGCCAGGACGATGGCGCCGTCCGACGCCGTCTTCCCGTCCGCGTCGAGGGGTACGATGCGCGCCGCCGCGGCGGCGGCGGCCTTCGCGTGGGCCTCCGGCGGGGCGTTGCGCCCGCCGCCGTAGAGACCGCCGTCCTCGCCCTGGTGCCGGTCGTCCGCGGTCATATCGCACAGGGGTTTGAGTCCGGTCGAGGGCCGTGGAGTGGCAACCGCCGCCGCCCCGGTGGCGCCGCGGGGCGCCGCCCGTTCGGCCCGGGCCCGCTCCAGGTAGGCGCGGTCCTGCGGGGCGAGCTGCTCGCCCCGCCGGTCGCGCTGGTGCAGATCCCGGGCCCGCTGCCAGTCGATGGGCGGGGCGTCCTGCGCCGCGGCCAAGGCTGCGGCGAACGCGAGCATCAGGGCCAGCGCATTCGTCATCATGGGCCTCCCGGTGAATGGGCGTTTCACTCCAGTGAACGCGCCGCGCGCCTCGTCTATTGCGTGGACTCCGTGGCGGATTACCGTGACAGAAAGCGGGCGATAGCCCCCGCCCGGTTCGGCAGGATGATGCCGAGAATCGTTGCCGTAATTGCCTCCGAACACCGGGGAAGCTTGGCGGTTGCCCGGAAGCCGTCCCTCATGCCATTTCTCCACGTCTCAGAACCGCTGGTCGTCCGTTTCCGTTACGATGCCTTCCGAGTTCTGTCTCCCACTCCCATGAGCAGGGCAGGAACGGAGATGTCCTCGTCCAGATCGTCCCAGTGGATCCCGGTTCCGCCTCCACTGACCATGAACCTGCCGCGTTCCGCGGGGGATGCCCGCAGGAGGCGGGGAAAGTACGCCAGTGGCACCCCCAGTTGGCGCCCGTCGGCAAGATCGACCCACATGACGTCCGCTTCAAACCGCACGTTTGTAGCCATCGGCTCAGATGCCAAAGTGTTCATTCCAGTACCTCTCGATCTCCGCGGCGTGGTCCACGGCCACGTCCAGCAACTCCCGCAGCTCGTGAGCGGCCATTCCATACGACTCGGCGATTTCCGGCATCGGTTTCAGCCACAACTTCGCCACGGCGCCATCCTTGCGCACGTGGATGTGGAGTGGTTCGCGCGGATCGCCTTCGTTCGAGTAGAAAAAGAACCGATAGCCCTGTATCTGAACACCACCGGCATGCGGTCATGCTACTTCTCTTCTCTTCGGCCGTCCACCTCATTTCCCAGATCATCGGCTGTGCACGCCGTACGCGAGCACGCCCCGCCTGAAGTACGCAGCATTCGGCCGCGACAGAGCGCGGCCCTCCAGCTCTGTGCCGTAGAGATACGAGAGGACGGGTCTGGAGGGCGCCACTCCGTTGGCGCCGTTCGGAAGGCCATCGAAGCGGCGTGCATTCCTGGTCGCCTCGGCTTGGCCGACGATCGGGCGCGATTCCGCCGCGATTGCGCGCGGCGTTCCGTCGTGTATCATGACCCGTCACAACGAAGGCGGTGAAGGCATGAAGATCTGGATCAACGGGAAGCTGGTGCCGGAGCGGGACGCGAAGATCTCGGTGTTCGACCACGGGTTGCTCTACGGCGACGGCGTGTTCGAGGGCATCCGGGCGTACAACGGGCGCGTCTTCCTGCTCGACGAGCATCTCGAGCGCCTCTGGGACTCTGCGAAGGCGATTGCGCTGAACATCCCGGTGACCCGCAAGGCGATGGAGAAGGCGGTCCTCGAGACCTGCCGGGCGAACCGGATCCGCGACGGCTACATCCGGCTCGTCGTGACCCGCGGCATCGGCACGCTGGGGTTGAACCCGTACCTGTGCAAGAAGGCCCAGATCATCATCATCGCCGACACCATCCAGCTCTACCCCGAGGAGCTCTACCGCAACGGCATGGCCGTCGTGACGGTGGGGACGCACCGCAACCTGCCCGAGGCCGTGAACCCCCGGATCAAGAGCCTGAACTACCTGAACAACATCCTGGCGAAGATCGAGGCGATCAACTCGGGCGTGATGGAGTGCATCCTGCTCAACGCGCAGGGATACGTCGCGGAGGCCTCGGGCGACAACATCTTCGCCGTGAAGGGGCGGACGCTGACGACGCCGCCGACCTGGTGCGGCGCGTTGCGGGGCATCACGCGCGACGCCGTCATGCGGATCGCCGCGGACCTCGGCTACGAGGTGCGCGAGGATGTCATGACGCGCTACGATCTCTACGTGGCCGACGAGGTCTTCCTGACCGGGACGGCCGCCGAGATCATCGGCGTGACGAACATCGACCGCCGGCCGATCGGCGCCGGAAAGCCCGGGCCGGTGACGCGCGAACTCGCGGCCGGGTTCGCGTCCTTCGCCAAGGGAGCGGGCACGCCGATCCCGGCGTAGGCCCGCGGGGGCGCGGCCCGATGAAGTGCGAGATCTGCAAGGCGCAGGAGGCCAGCGTCCACCTCACGCAGGTGATGGACGGAGAGGTCCGCAAGCTCCACATGTGCGAGGACTGCGCCCGCAAGGGCGGGATCAACATCGAGAACCCGGTGTCGATCTCGGATCTCCTGCTCGGCCTCGGCAAGGAAGAGCCTGCCGAGGAGGCGCCCGCCGCGCCGGACCGCACGCCTGGGGGTGCCTGGCGGCCCTGGCCGTGACCGCGGCGTTCCACACCCAGCTCCCGGTGCCGGTTGTGGCGTGGACCGCCACGCTGGCGGTGGTCGCGGCCGTTCCCGGCGCCCGGCGGCTGCGCACGCGCTCGGGCCTCCCGGTCGT
>CAYODK010000315.1:0-5170 GCA_964402695.1 uncultured Verrucomicrobiota bacterium | reverse complement strand
CCAGCAGTCAACACCGAACATCCGTTCCGGAAGTTACCGGTCGCGGCGGATGCGCACGATACCGGGTGCAATCACCGAGAACGCATTCTCCATCCCGGACCCATGACGGGCTATCGCATGGGAGACGGCCAACGCTTTGGCGGTGGGCGAGAGCCTGGACAGTCGGACGACGATCTGCGCGTCGATGCTCTCGTCCGCCACCAACTTCATGAAATCGCTTCAGCGAGCGGGTATGCGATGTCTGCAAACTCGAATCAAAACAACTGCGGCCGGCGCATCGAGGGCCGGGCCCGCTGCGCCCGGCTCGTGTCCACCTTGCTTGCGCTCGGCCGCGCGGATTGTCCGCTGGCGGCGGGGCGGCTGGCTCCCTATACTGGCGCAACCGAAACGGGGGCCGTCGTGAACGTTGCCGAATTCGTCGCCAAGTGGCGCAAGGTGGAACTCAAGGAACGGTCCGCCGCGCAGGAGCATTTCCTCGACCTCTGCCGCGTCCTGGGCCACCCCACGCCGGCGGAGGCGGACCCGACCGGGGAGACCTTCTGCTTCGAGCGCGGCGCCGCCAAGCACGGTGGGGGCGACGGCTTCGCCGACGTGTGGAAGAAGGACTTCTTCGGCTGGGAGTACAAGGGCAAGCTCAATGATCTCGGCGCCGCCTTCGATCAGCTGCTCCGGTACCGGGACGCCCTCGACAACCCGCCGCTGCTGGTCGTCTGCGACCTCGACCGCATCGTCGTCCATACGAACTTCACCCGCACGGCCTCGGCGGTCTTCGAGATCCCCCTCGAAGCCATGGGCGAGCCCCGCAACCTGGAAGTCCTCCGCGCCGTCTTCTTCGACCCCGAGAAGCTCAAGCCCGGCCGCACGAGCGCCGCCATGACCGAAGGGGCCGCGGAGCGCCTCGCCGGCATCGCGGAGTCGATGCGCAAGCGCGGGCTCGATCCGGCCGCCGTGGCGCACTTCCTCAACCGGCTCGTCTTCTGCCTCTTCGCGGAGGATATCGGCCTTCTGCCGGGCATGATCTTCACGCGCATCGTCGAGAAGTCCGGCGGCGACCCGGCCCGGTTCTCCAAGCTGGTCGGCCAGCTCTTCGAGGCCATGGCGCACGGCGGGGACTTCGGCCTCGACACGATCCGCCACTTCAACGGGAACCTCTTCGAGGATGCCGCGGTCGTCGATATGACCGCCGCGGAAATGAAGGCGGTCTTCGGCGCCGCCGAACTCGATTGGGGCGCCATCGACCCGTCCATCTTCGGCACCCTCTTCGAGCGCGGCCTCGATCCCGCGAAGCGCTCGCAACTCGGCGCCCACTACACCGGCCGCGCCGATATCGAAACCCTCGTCGACGCCGTCGTCATGGCGCCGCTGCGCCGGGAGTGGGCGGAAACCCGCGCGACCGCAGAGAACGTTCTCGCGACCGGCCGGAAGGGGCCCGGCCCGGCGCCGACCGCCCCGCTGGCCGGCGCTGCGCTCAAGAAGGCCCGCGGCGAGGCGGACAGCATCCTCCACGGCTTCCTGACGCACTTGCAGGGCGTCCGCGTCCTCGATCCCGCGTGCGGCTCGGGAAACTTCCTGTACGTCACCCTTCAACGGCTCAAGGATCTCGAGAAGGAGGCGATTGTCTTCGCCATGGACCGCGGCCTTGGCGGCTATCTCCCGATGGTCGGCCCGTGGCAACTCTACGGGCTCGAACTCAACCCCTACGCGCACGACCTCGCGCAAACTTCGGTATGGATCGGCTTCCTCCAGTGGACCCGCGCGAACGGGTTCCAAATGACGCAAGACCCCGTCCTCCGCCCGATGAAAGACAACTTCCGGCGCATGGACTCGATCCTCGGGAGACGGGAGACGGAGCCGTCCGACGGCAAGCCGGGAGCCGGACCGAACGCGTCCCCTGCCCTCGACTCCCACCTCCCCACTCCCCAATCCCGTCCCTCCGAACCCGCCTGGCCCCCCGTCGACTTCATCGTCGGCAACCCGCCGTTCCTGGGCGGAAAGATGCTGCGCCGGGAACTCGGCGACGCGTACGTCGACCGGATGCTCGCCCTCTGGCGGGACCGTGTGCCGGCGGAGGCGGATCTCTGCTGCTACTGGTTCGAGAAGGCCCGCGCGCACATCGAGGCGGGGAAGTGCCGCCGCGCCGGCCTGCTCGCGACGCAAGGCATTCGAGGCGGGGCAAACCGGGAAGTTCTGAAGCGCATCGCCGAAACCGGCGGCATCTTCTGGGCGGTGTCGGATCGCGAGTGGTTCCTCGACGGGGCCAACGTTCATATTTCGATGGTCGGTTTCGATGATGGGTCCGAGAAGGGGCGCGTTCTCGATGGCGCCGCGGTCCAGCGGATCAACGCGAACCTCACCGGGGCGGCGGACCTGACGGCGGCCGGCATCCTCGCCGAGAATCGCGGCATCGCCTTCATGGGCGATACCAAGGTCGGGCCGTTCGACATTCCCGAAGACCTCGCCCGCTCGTGGCTCGACCTCAAGAACCCGAACGGAAGGCCGAACGCCGACGTTGTGCGACCGTGGGCGAATGGGTTGGAGATTACCCGCGAGCCTCAACGGCTTTGGATCATCGACTTTCCGCCGGGCATGACCGAGGCCGCCGCCGCGCAGTATGAAGCGCCCTTCGAGTACATCCGCGAGCATGTGAAGCCGATGCGGGCGGGGAACAACCGGAAGGTCTACGCGGAACGGTGGTGGATCCATGCCGAAGCGCGCCCCGACATGCGCGCGGCGCTGGCGGGGCTCCCGCGGTTTCTCGCGACCGCGCGCGTGTCGAAGTATCGGCTGTTCGCGTGGCTCGACCGCGCGGTCCTACCGGACTGCCAGTTGATCGCCTTCGCCCGCGCCGACGATTACTTCTTCGGCGTCCTGCATTCCCGGCCGCATGAAGTGTGGGCGCTCCGGATGGGCACGCGCCTTGAAACCCGACCACGCTACACCCCGACAACCTGCTTCGAGACGTTCCCCTTCCCGAAACCCTCCGACGCGCAGCGCGAGGCGGTCGCCGCGGCGGCGCGTGCTCTGCACGAGGCGCGCGCGAACCGGATGGGCGACCGTTCGAGCAAGTCGCAGACGCTGACGGAGATCTACAACAAGCGGCCACAATGGCTCATCGACGCCCACGCCGCCCTCGACGCCGCCGTCTTCGCCGCCTACGGCTGGCCGGCGGACCTGTCCGACGCGGCCATTCTGGAGAACCTCCTCGCGTTGAACCTGGCGCGGGCCGGCACGCCGTAGCCCGCCCCCGTCGTCCAAGCCTTGGAGCCCCGCAGCGATGCGGTGTCCGAAGATTGGAAGAAGGGTGGAGGGTTGAAGGTGGGGGGTAGAGGGGCCGAGGGCCGAATCGCAAGCGTCGGACACTTCTTCCTCGAAGCCTACCTCGCGGGCTTCTTCGAAGCGGAGAGCGAAGGTGCGTTTCAAGTTGCTGTCCCGTCCGGACTTCGATGTTCGGTGTTGGATGTTCGATGTTCGGTGTTCAGGCAATCAGCCTGCCGGCGGTTGACTCGGCCCCCGGGTTCCGGTACTCGTTTCGCGAGCAGTGCAGGAGATTCGCCCATGTCAACCGTGATCCAGAAGGAAGAAGCCCACAAGCTGGTCGACCGGCTCCCAACGAACGCGACATGGGACGACCTGATGCACGAGATCTACGTGCGGGAGGCCATCGAGCGCGGGCTGGCGGATAGCCGGGCTGGACGAACGAAGAGCGTGGACGAGGTCCGCGCGTCATACCGTCTTCCCAAATGACCGTCCACTGGACAGACACCGCGCAAGACCACCTCGGCGCCATTTACGCATACATCGCTCAGGACTCTCCCGAGTACGCATTGCGAATGGTCGACCGCCTCACCCGACGCTCCCAGCAGATCGCCGTTGCGCCCCTGTCGGGCAGACGTGTGCCCGAATACGATCTGGACCAGATCCGGGAGGTGATCGAGAGGCCGTACCGGATCATCTACCACATCGGGGCCGGTCGGATCGACGTGATCGCGGTGCTTCACGGCGCACGGGATGTCCTGCGTGCCGGCGAGTCGGGCGACTGAGCCCCGCACTGCGGTGGTGCGGTGCGTCCCGTAGGCAGGCGTGAGATTCCCCATGTGCGGGATCTCGTTCACGCATAAGCAGAGTCCCGTCCCGCGGGTCTCGATTCGGTCCCGGCCCGACGTCCAGTCGGGCCGCGGGTGGCGCCTCCGGGTCGCCGCCGAGAGGAAACGGTCACGGGCGGAGGTGGCGCAGGGCTTCCTGGTAGAGCTCGACGGAGATGCGGAAGCGGTGGTTGGCGATCAGGTCGTCCAGGTTCTCCCGTGCGGCGGTCCTCGTGAGGAGGCCTTTCCGGACCGCCCGGATCAGGACGCCGAGGGTGCCGGCGACGCGCCGTCCTTCCGACTCCGCGATACGTCGGACCAAGGCGTCGTCTGTCAGGAGGATCGTGCCGGGATGCCGAGCGGCCAGCGCAAGCAGGCAGCGGTCGGCGAGGGCCAGCGATCGGGAGGGATACCCGGGGCGGGGGACGGGGACGATACGACACCCCCGGAGGAAGGCGACGATCCGGTGATGGTCCGGGGCAGGAATGGAACTGGCCAGCAACTCCCGGTGAACGGCCTCGGGAATCCACACCGTGGGCGACAGCACGCTGTGCACAAGTTCCATGCGATCCAGTTTCGCCAGGAAGATCAGTGGACAGGCATCCGCGGCAACCACGTTCATGCGGACAGCTCCCGCCGGAGATCTGCGGGCGAGAGATTCAACTCCAAACCGGCGTCGGGCAGGCGGGCGAGAAAGTCGTACACCGAGATCCCCGACATCTTTGCAGCCGCCGAAAGCGACGCCTGTCCGCCGCGGTAGGCGACGCAGGCCGTCTCGAACCGGTAGTCGGCATATCCGCGGCGCAGGAAACGCTTAAGGATGGCGGACCGATCCACCCCGTCCCGTGCCGCCGCCTCATCCATCCAAACGACTTCCTGTTCGTCCAGCCGTACCGAGAGCGTTCGAGTCTTCATGCTGTATGCACCATTCGCTGTTTGTATACAGTCTATCCGGATGCGATCGGAACGCAAGCCCGGGGTTTGCGTCGGGACGGGCCGCCGGGCCTGGTGTCAGGCCGCGGTTCCGCTATTCAGTTACTAACCGTCTCATAATAGGCTAGACACCGCCGCGATTCTGTGCGAGGATG
>CAYODK010000314.1:0-5235 GCA_964402695.1 uncultured Verrucomicrobiota bacterium | reverse complement strand
GTTTATGGGGGGCGGCCGGGGGGGGGGGGGGGGGGGTTAAACCGGGGGGGGGGGGGGGGGGGGGGGGGGTGGACGTGGAAGTCCCGGCGGACCGGGCCTGCGGTCGCTGGCGGATCGTCATGGTCGCTCCTCCGTGAAACGCACCTGCGTCACGGAGTGTATGCTGGCGGAGGCGGCGGGGAAAGTCTTGGCCGAAAGCGGCAAACCTTTGTATTTTCCCGCCATGGGCGGAATGCGTCAGGCCTTGGCGTTCCAGCGGGCGTTCCTCGATCGGATCGGGGGCGGACTGCAGACGGCATCGCTGTTCGATCCGCTGCCCGGGGTGGCGTTCTTTGCGAAGGACGAATCCAGCCGGTTCGTGCGGGCGAACGGACCGCTGGTGCGGATCCTCGGCTGCCGGCGCGAGTGGGAGGTTCTCGGCAAGACGGATCTCGACTTCCGGCCGCGCGAGGTAGCGGCCGTGTACCTGGAGGAGGACCGCCGCGTGATGCGGAGCGGCCGCGTGCTGCCGCCGCATCTTCAGATGGTGCCCGAGGTCGGCGGGGCGATCCGGTGGCACCTGGTGACCAAGGTGCCGCTGCGCGACCGGCGCGGGCGCGTATGCGGCGTGGCCGGGGCGATGGTCGAGCCGGGCGGGGCGTGGGGGCTTCTGCCGTCGTTCCACCGGATCGAGCCGGCACTGCGGCACATCCACGCGAGGTTCCGCGAGCCGCTGACCAGCGGCGACCTGGCGGCCCTGGTCCATCTTTCGGAGCGGCAGTTCGTGCGGCTGTTCCGGCATCTGCTCGGCGTCCCGCCGATGCGGTACGTCGTGAGCCGGCGCCTGCTCGAGGCCTGCCGCGAGCTTGTGGCGACGGACCATCCCGCCGGGACGGTCGCGCTCGACTGCGGCTTCTACGACCAGAGCGCCTTCACCCGCGCCTTCCGCGCCCGGTTCGGCCTGACGCCCGCCGCCTACCGCCGCCGGCACCTCGGTCACGCCCGGGCCGGCACGGGCGCCGCGCCCGGCGGCCCCTGACGAGCCGGACGCGGGCCGCATGCGCGCCGGCGCCGGGTCCGCCGGCCTGTCGGCACGCCGCAGGGGGGCGGAGTTTATAAAGTGTGTCCCCCTCCGCTCGTGGTGTCGGATCATCGAGAAGAGGAGCCACGGCTTTCGGACCGATCGGGGAAGACCGCCTTCGGACCGGCGGTGACAGGCGACCGGCGGATCATGCGCGCGGCGGGATCTCGGAGGCGAGCAGGCGGCTCACGATGGCGCGGAACAGCGGATGCCGGACCGGGCGAAGCCGGTACACCCCGTCGTCGCGGCCGACAACACCGCGGGCGTGCAGCAGCACGAGATGGCGCTTCAAGGCGCGGAGCGGAATGCCCGTGCCGCGCCGCAGCGCGGCGACCGTCCGCGGCCCCATTCGCAGCTCCCGGGTGATCGCAAGCCGCCTCGGATGGGTGAAACAGGAGGCGATCCGGACGAACGCGGCGTCGGGAGACGTCCCCGGGACCCGCAGGCAGGCGCGGATGGCCCCCGTGAGCGCCTCGGCGTCGCCGACCTGGGGATCAGGCGAGAGCCGGTAGCGAACTTCGCTCCCCGCGCGAGTCGGTGCCAGCAGTCCCCGCGAGTTCAGTCGCCGCAGTTCCTGGCTGGCGCGGGACACCCCGATCCGCAGGCGCCCGGCCATTTCCGTGACGGTCAACCCCGGTGACGCCATCACCAGCCTGAGCATGCGAACCCGCGTCCCGCCTGCGAGAACGCGGCAGGTCCGCCAGAGAGTTGGATTCAACGATGCGCCCGTCATGGGGACACACTTTATAAAGTCTGTCCCCCTGTGCCAAGCCGTGTGCCGTCTGCTATTCTCCATTGGATGAGTGGAAACCGGACCACGGGCACGACACCGGGATGGGCTGCCGACCTGGCGGATCGGCTGGGCGGCAACCTCGACCTCTCGCCGCTGGCCCGGCGGCTCTACAGCCAGGACGCCTCGATCTACGAGCAACTCCCCCTCGGAGTCGCGCGGCCCCGCGACGCGGCGGACTGCGCCGCGCTCGTGCGCACGGCCGCCGACCACGGCTTCAGCCTCATCCCGCGCGCGGGCGGAACCAGCCTCGCCGGACAGTGTGTCGGCCCCGGCCTCGTCGTCGAGGTGACCCGGCACATGAACCGCATCGAGTCGGTCGCCCCCGCCGCGCGCACGGCCCGCGTCGGGCCGGGCGTCGTTCAGGACGACCTCAACGACGCGGCCGCCCCGCACAACCTCATGTTCGCGCCGGACACCTCGACCTCGAAGCAGGCCGGCATCGGCGGCATGATCGGCAACAACTCCTGCGGCGCCTTCTCCGTCCGCTTCGGCACCACGCGCGACCACGTCGGCGCGCTCGACGTCATCCTCGCGGACGGCTCGCCAGCCCGCCTCGGCCCGCTCGACGGCCCCGCCCTCGATGCGAAACTCCAGGAGGATTCGCCGGACGGCCGCCTCACACGCGCCGTGTTCGACCTCGTCGACCGCCACCGCGCGCTCATCCTCGATCGCTCGCCCAAGCCCACCGTCCGCCGCCGCAACGCCGGCTACGCCCTCGACGCCCTCGCCAACGGCCGCCCGTGGAATCCCGACGGCGCGCCCTTCAACCTCGCACGCCTCCTCTGCGGCAGCGAGGGAACCCTGGCGCTCGTCACCGCGGCCGAGGTCCGCCTCGTCCCCCGCCCCGCCGCGCGCCGCCTCGTCTGCGCCCACTTCGACTCCGTCGACCAGGCCTGCCGCGCCACCGTGCCGGTACTCGCGCACAACCCCGCCGCCGTGGAGCTCCTGGACGGCGCCCTCCTGGCCGCCACCGGACACCACCCCGCCCAGGCGCCAAACCGCTTCTGGATCGAGGGCGAGCCCGGCGGCGTGCTGGCCGTCGAGCTGTGGACCGACGACGAAGCCTCCGCCGACCGCGCCGCCGCGGACCTCGTCGCCGACCTCCGCGCGCGCGGCCTCGGCTTCGCGCACCCGGTCGTCCCCGCCACCCGGATGGCCCGCGTCTGGGCACTCCGCAAGGCCGGCCTCGGCCTCCTGACCGGCATCCCCGGCGACGCCAAGCCCGTCACCGCCATCGAGGACATCGGCGTCGCGCCGGAGGATCTCGCCGACTTCGTTGCCGAGATGGAGGCGCTGATGGAGCGTCTCGACTGCTCCTGCGTCTACTACGGCCACGCCTCCGTCGGCCTCCTCCACTACCGGCCGATGCTGAACCTCAAGGACCCCGCCGACCTCGCCACCTTCGAGCGCCTGTGCGCCGAGGTCGTGCCGATCGTCCGCCGCTTCCGCGGCAGCCTCTCCGGCGAGCACGGCGACGGCCGCCTCCGTGCGCCGTTCCTGCGCGAGGCGCTGACGCCCGAACTCTACGACCTGTGCGTGCAGGTGAAGCGCATCTTCGACCCGCGCGGCATCCTGAACCCGGGCAAGATCGTCGACCCCGCCCCTCTGACGGCCGACCTGCGCACCTCCCCCTCGACGCCGGTGCCGGAGATCGCCACCGAGTTCGACTGGTCGCGCACCGTCGGCTTCGTCCGCGCCGCCGAGGCCTGCAACGGCGCGGGCGTCTGCCGCCAGAGCGCCGGCCGCGGCCTGATGTGCCCCACCTACATGGCCACCGGCGACGAGGCCCACACGACCCGCGCCCGCGCCAACCTGCTGCGGCAGTCGCTGACCTCCGGCGCCCCGGACGCCGCGTGGACCGACCCCGACCTGGCGGCCGTGATGGACACCTGCCTCTCGTGCAAGGGCTGCAAGCCGGATTGCCCGTCCGGCGTCGACCTCGCCCGCATGAAGGCCGAATGGCTCCAGAAGCGCAACGACCGGAAGGGCCCCTCGCTCCGCAGCCTCGCCATGGGCTTCTATGCGAGCGCCGCCCGCGCCGCGCGCATCGCGCCGGGCCTCGTCTCGCGCATCGCAAACTCGGCCGCGATGAAGCGCATCCTCGGCATCGCGCCGCAGCGCGCCGTGCCGCCCTACGCCCGCCGCACCCTCGCCCAGTGGGCGCGCGACCGCCGGCCGCCCGCCGCCGCACGCCCGCGCGGCGACGTGCTGCTGCTCAACGACGAGTTCACGAACTACGGCGAGCCGGAGATCGGCATCGCCGCGATCGAGGTGCTGGAGGCCGCGGGCTGGAACGTGCGGCTTACGCACGGACTGGAGTCCGGCCGGACACAGATTTCCAAGGGGTTCCTCCGCGCCGCGCGCCGGCGGATCGCCCGAGCGGTCGAGGCCCTCGCGCCGGAGGCGGAGAACGGCACGTGGATCCTCGGACTGGAGCCGTCCGCGATCCTGACCCTGTGCGACGAGGCGCCGGACCTCGTTCCGCCCGCGCTGCGCGGGAAGGCGCTGAAGGTCGCGGCACGGTGCATCCTCTTCGACGACTTCATCGCGCGCGAGGCGGACGCCGGCTCGCTCGACGGCCTCGCGTTCGGACGGCTCCCCGAGGGCGAGGTCCTGTTCCACGGCCACTGCCACCAGAAGGCGATCGCGGGCACCGGCGGCACGCGCCGCGCGCTGGCCCTGATCCCGGGCCTGAAGCTGACCGAACTCGGCACCGCGTGCTGCGGCATGGCCGGCTCGTTCGGCTACGAGCGCGAGCACTACGACCTGTCGATGAAGGTCGCCAACCAGGTCCTCCTGCCCGCGATCCGGAACCGCCCCGACGCGCTTGTCTGCGCCCCCGGCACGAGCTGCCGCCAGCAGATCCGCGACGGCGCCGGCCGCCGCGCGTGGCACACGGCCGAACTGCTGCACCAGGCGCTGGAGAATCACAAGCGATGAGTGAAGACGACAGCGCTCCGCGGCATTCACCCCTCATCCCTCATCCCTCGTCGCTTATCCCTCCTCCTCCCGAGATCTGTCCCGTCTGCGGGGAGGACGTGCCGCGAAACGCGGCGGCATGCCCCGGCTGCGGCGCGGATCACGACACGGGGTGGAACGAGGAGGCGACCGCGACGGACGGCCTTGACCTTCCCGACGGCGAGTTCGACTACGATGAGTTTGTGAAGCGGGAGTTCGCGGACGAGTTGGCCCCGGGAGGCTGGCGGCGGCAGATGCTGTGGATCGCCGCCGGATTGATCGTCCTGCTCGCCCTCACCCTGTGGTTGACGTCGGGCCGGTAGCGCTGGAGGGCCGACCTCCGTGTCGGCCGAACGAGAGATCCCGTGGCAACGGTCTGGAGGGCCGACCTCCGTGTCGGCCGTTCCGGACGGCCCGGACGGAG
>CAYODK010000313.1:0-5259 GCA_964402695.1 uncultured Verrucomicrobiota bacterium | reverse complement strand
CCGTCGAGGTCTACAACCTGGCCGCCGACATGGGCGGCATGGGCTTCATCGAGCGGTTCCGCATCGAATGCCTCCGGAGCATCCTGATCAACACCAACCTGATCGAGGCCGCGTACCGGGCCGGGGCGGACCGCTATTTCTTCGCGTCCTCCGCGTGCGCCTACAACACGACCCTGCAGCAGGACCCGAACGTCCGCGCGCTCAAGGAGACCGATGCCTATCCGGCCATGGCCGAGCGCGGCTACGGCTGGGAGAAGCTGATGTCGGAGATGGTCTGCCAGGAATACACCGCCGAGCGCGGCATGAAGACCGCCATCGCGCGGTTCCACAACGTCTACGGTCCGTGGGGCACGTGGGACGGCGGCCGGGAGAAGGCCCCGGCCGCGATCTGCCGCAAGGTGATCGAGGCGAAGGCCACCGGCGACCTGCGGATCACCATCTGGGGCGACGGAACCCAGACGCGGTCCTTCATGTACATCGACGACTGCGTGAAGGGCATCGACAGGATCATGCACTGCGAGCGCCTCGTCGCGACGCCGATCAACCTCGGCTCGGACGAGCTGATCTCCATCAACGATCTCGTGACGCTCGCCGAGAGGATCGGCGGGGTGAAGCTGCAGCGTTCGCACGACCTCGACGCCCCGCGCGGCGTGGCCGGGCGCAACAGCGACAACACGATGATCCGGTCCGTCCTCGGGTGGGAACCGAAGACCCCCCTCCGCACGGGACTGGCGAAGACGTACCGCTGGATCGAACAGCAGTACCGCGACCGCCAGGCCGGCCGGCGGACGGTCAGGGACGAGGCCTGACAAGCCGGAACAGGAAAGAGAGGCGGATACTTCAGACTCCAAGGAAGGGGAGGTCGTACGGAGAAAAGGAAGGACGGCCCGGCTTCTTGCCTTTGCGCTTTCAACTTCCTTGGAGTTTCCTCACTTCGCCATGAGCCTGACACCCATCATCGGGGATTTTCCCTACCGCATGGCCCTGGCCGGCGGGTGGATCGACCAGCCCTTCGTGTCGCGCCTGAACCCCGATCCGCCCGGCTCGATGGTCGTCGTCGGCCTCGAACCCTTCGTGCGCTTCATGGACCGCTGCGGCATGGCCACCGGCACGCGCAAGGTGGCGCTCCGGCTGTGGGGCGGGGGGATCCCGGACCGGGATCCCGCCGCGCTGGTGCGCGAACTCTACGCGGAGGAGAACCGCCATCTCCCGGATCCCTCCGGTTCGCAGGACATGATCGGCCTGATCTACCCGGGCGTGAACCGCCTCGATTTCGACGCCGGCCACGAGGGCGGCCTCTTCCCGCGCCATATCGAGAGTCATCGGGATCCGGCGACCGCGGACTGGATCGAGCGCGTGATCCACATGGTCCCCGTGATGCCGCGGCCGGAGGGGTACCATCCGCTGGCCGAGAAGCGGCTCGATCCGGAAGGGGTCCGCCGCCTCGGGCGGAGCGGAAGGGACTGTTTCGACGCGATCGTGGCGCGGGATGTCGCGGCCCTGGGCGCGTCGATGAACGAGTGCATGCGCTGCTGGGAGGCGCTGCTGCCCTGCACCGTCCGCCACCCGTCCCTCACGGTCGATCTTCCGGGGATCCTGAAGGCCTATCAGGACCGCTACGCGGGGGCCATGTACTCCGGGTGCGGCGGCGGCTACCTGTACGTCGTGGCGGACGAGCCCGTGCCCGGGGCCTTCCGCGTCCGCGTCCGCCGCTGACCGCCGCGGCCGCCCCCGCGCTCTCGAGGGGCCTTCCGTGCGGATCGGAGGGAACGGCCGTGGAGGGCCGCGCTCCGTCGCGGCCGTTTCGGAGACCTCGCGGCCGACGCACCCGCCGCCGCGTCGATCCCGGGCGGGGACCCGGGGCGTCGCATCGCGCTTTCAAATGCGCCCGGGATCCTCCATACTCACCGCCCTATGCCGCCGTCCACCGAGCGCCGTTTTCGCACCGTCTGGGAAGGCTTCGTCTTCGCCCATGCCCTGACGCTGCAGACGCTGACCCTGCGCCTGTTCCGCCTGATCCCGATCGCGTGCGTGCGGCTCGACCGCATCGTCTACATCCGCCAGCGCAGCGGCGAGGACCTGCGGGACCTGTTCCGCCTGGGGCGGTGCTGGTACTGGCCGCACCCGTGGTTCATGGGGCGCCCCGGGTTCGACCACGCGCCGTACGTGATCCGCCTGGTCGACGGCGGGCGGGTCTTCGTCCGCATGCGGCACAGTTTCCATTACCTGATGCGCGAGGGCGTCGGCCGGCTCAAGGCCGAGGCGTCCGGCGCGGAGTGACGGGTCGGTGGAACGATGAAAGGGCTGGGACCATGACGACGGACTCCCTGGTCGAATCCGCGGCGGCCGCGCTGGCCGCCATTCGCGCGCGGCGGCCGCTCGTGCACAACATCACGAACTACGTCGTGATGAACTCGACCGCGAACGCGCTGCTCTCGCTTGGAGCCTCCCCGGTGATGGCGCACGCCGTCGAGGAGGTCGAGGACCTGGCCGCGATCGCGGGGGCGCTCGTGATCAACATCGGCACGCTGTCCGCGCCGTGGATCGAGGCGATGGCGCGGGCCGGCCGGGCCGCCCGGGCGGCGGGCGTGCCGGTCGTCCTCGATCCCGTCGGGGCGGGGGCGACGCGGCTCCGCACCGACACGTCGCTCCGGCTCCTCCGCGAGGTGAGGCCGACGGTCGTCCGCGGCAACGCGTCGGAGATCCTGGCCCTCGGCGCGGCGGGCGGAGGCGGCCGCGGTGTCGATGCGGCGCACACCGTCGACCAGGCGCGGGCGGTCGCGACGGAACTCGCGCGCGCATCGGGCGCGGTCGTCGCGGTCACCGGGGTGGAGGACTACGTGACGGACGGCCGGACCGGCGTCCGCGTGGCCAACGGGCATCCACTGATGGCCCGGGTCACCGGCACGGGCTGCGCGGCGACGGCCGTCACGGGCGCCTTCTGCGCGGTCGAACGCGATCCCCTGGCCGCGGCGGCCGCCGCGCTGGTCGTCTTCGGCATCGCGGGGGAACTGGCGGCCGCGGGCGGCCCGCGGCCGGGAACCTACCAGGTGCGCCTGCTGGACGCCCTGGACGAGGTGGACGAGGGGGCGGTCCGGGCGCACGGCCGGGTCCGGGTCGCCGCAGCCGGATGAAACGGACCCCGGACTACTCGGTGTACGTCGTCACCGACCGCGACCTCGCGGGCGCGCGTCCGATCGGGTCGATCGTCGCCGCGGCGCTCGACGGCGGCGCCGGGATTCTCCAAGTTCGGGAAAAGAATCTTCCGTCCCGCGCGTTTTATACCCTAGTGCTCGCTCTTCTCCGGGTGGCGCGTCCGCTGGGCCGGCCGTTGATCGTCAACGACCGGGTCGATATCGCGCTGGCCGCCGGCGCCGAGGGGGTCCATGTCGGACAGTCGGATCTTCCGTGCGAGGCGGTGCGCCGGATGGCGGGGCCGGACCTCATCCTCGGCGTCTCCGTCGGTACCGTGGCCGAGGCGGTGGCGGCGGAGCGGGCGGGGGCGGACTACCTTGGCGTCAGTCCGGTCTTCGCCACGCCGACGAAGACCGATGCGCCGCCCGCGACCGGGCTCGACGGCCTGCGGAGGATCCGGCAGGCTGTGCGGGTGCCGCTCGTGGCGATCGGCGGGATCCATGCGGGCAATGCGGCGGAGGTGATCCGCGCCGGGGCCGACGGCGTGGCGGTGGTGTCGGCCGTGATGGCGGCGGAGGATCCCCGCGCGGCCGCGGCAGGGCTGCTCAGGGCGGTGACGGCGGGACGTGGGTTGGCGGGAACCATGGCACAGGAGGAACGGCGATGAAGATGAACCGGATGGCCGGATGGTGCTTGGCGACGGCGGCAGCCACGCTGCTGGCCGGCTGTGGCGGCGGGGAGCCGCCCGAGGCGTTTGCGGCACGGGAGGAACTGCGCGCCCAGGTCGGCAAACTGACGAGGACGGTCGACGACCTCCGGGCCGAGGTCGAGACCATGCGGGCCGAACGCACCACCAATCTCAAGGCGGTCGTGCAGGACATGCTCCGCACGGAGCTCGACGGCATGATCACCACGACGGTCCAGGCCCGCGTCGAGGCCAAGATCGGCGACAAGGCCCAGATCGACCGGGTCTTCCGCGAGAGCATCGCCGATGCGATGACGGCGTACGAAGCGAAGAAGAAGTCCGCCGCGAGCAGGAGCGCGTGGCCCGCGAGCAGGAACGGGTCAAGCGCGACGAGGAGCGGTGGACGCGGACGGCGCAGGAACTCGGGCTCAACGAGACCCAGAAGGAACACATGCGCGCGTCGAGCCAGGCCATCCGCCAGGAGATCGAGGCCGGCTGGGCCCAGATCCGCGAAAGCGGGCAGCCGCCGGACATGGAGGCCATGCGGCGTCGCGCGGCGGAACTGAAGGCCCAGTTCGAGGCCACCCTCGCGCAGAGCCTCACCCCCCAGCAGATCGAGGCCTACCGCCAGCAGGATTTCAGCATGCTCCGGATGCTGGACGGCATGGCCTCCCAGGGCGGGAGCGGCCGCATGATGTTCTTCGGAGGACGCAGCAGCGGCGGAGACCGGGGAGGGGACCGCGGGGGAGACCGGGGGCCCGACCGCGGTCCGGGCCGGCCGGGCAACTGACCCGCCGGCAGGCGCCGCGCAACCCGGCCACGGATGGGGGCCCCCGACCTGCGGGGACCCCCTGAAAATATTTTCAAAATCCGGGTTGACAATCCAAGGGTTGTCGCCTACCGTCCGCGACACTCGATGCGGGAAGCGTCGGCAAAATGAGGAAAGAAGCATGAAGATGATGCAATCGATGCGACGCGCGGGATGGCTCCTGGTGGCCGTGGCGGCGATGGTGGGATGCGAGGATTGGACCCGCCTGGAAGTCACCCCGGACCAGACGTCCACAACCGCTGCGACGACCCAGGCCGCGGCGACGACGAACGCGACCGCCGCAGTCGCAACGGCCGCGGCCGCTCCCGCGGCCGCCCCGGCACCGTCCGGAAGCCTTGGCGTCACCGGCGCCAGCGGCGGGTTCCTCTGGAAGCCCGTCTCGGAATCCAACGGCGACCTCGTGGTGCTGCTCCCGTCCCAGTACACGGGCAGCATCAGCACGGTCTTCATCGCCGAATCGAACGGTTCGGTCGTCGAGCAGGGGAACTACGTCGGGGTGTACAATGGTGGCCGGGCCCACTACCGGTTCTCCCAGCCGGGTTCCTACTACGGTTCGGGCATCTACGTTGTCGCCGACCTTGAGGACGGGACAACGGTGAACTGGTACATT
>CAYODK010000312.1:0-5277 GCA_964402695.1 uncultured Verrucomicrobiota bacterium | reverse complement strand
GCCAACCCACCCCCCGCCCGCGGTCCCGCTCGTCCAGCAGGGCGATCACATGGCCGACGCTGAACGTCTGCTCCCACTCGAAGACTTCCCCCTTGGTCGTCCACTTGCCCGAGGTGCTGCTGGAGGCCGTGTTGCGCAGGTCCGAGCCGAACCACCGGCTGACCGCCAGGGACGTCAGGGTGCCGAACCCGTCCTCGGTCTCGTAGAAGAGCCTCTGCCGGGGGGCGAAGCGCCACGGTCCCGCGAGCCAGCCCGGGCACCATTCGACCCGTGCAAACGCCTCGGGCAACCACCGCGCTCGAACACCGACATCGGTCCGGATACTGTATCGCTCATACCACTTCCGGGCCCCGATCCTGAGCCCCTCGTCTTCCTGCTCCGAGAGATCGCGGCCCGGAAGGATGTCCTCCTGCGTGTTCTCGATGAACAGCTTCAACCGCCTCTCCAGGTTGGGCAGGTCCACCTCGACATGGAAATCGGGATCGAAACTCAGGTCCGAATCCGCACCCTGGACGGTGTTCGCGTAGATGCCCAGGCGGGAGCGCACGTCCGGGGTCGAAAGCCGCGGCAGCCCGTCGGCCGCGAAGTACTGGTCCGTGGCCTTGATCGGATTGCTGACGCGCAAGTGGACGTTCGTCTCGAGGTAGTTCAGGCGCTCCGGCCAGGACATGAAGGTGTCCGGCTTCGGCGTCACTTCAAAGGCTCCTCTTCCCGGACCGATCGTCACCCCGCTCGTCAGCCGGAGACCCGCGTCCGGACGGCGAGGATAGTCGTCCCCCATGAGATCATAGAAGACCCACCCCGCAAGAAAATCGGCGAACTCCAGGGGGTCGATGCCGACGTCCGCCCCCACCAGCAGCAGGTGCGCCCCCGCCGTGACCTCCGTCGGCGCGTACTCAGGCCCCCAAAGGGTGTTGTCGGTGGCGTCGACCCCCCCGATGACGATGCCCCGGAGTTCCTCGACGCCGACCGGCGAGCGGTGGTGCCGCGGGACGCGCGGCCCCGGGAACCCCAGGTACAGGGCGTTGTAGTCGCCGATGTAGAAGGCGCCGTAGTCCGTGACCCTCAGACCGACCGCCAGACCGGGCCCGAGCCGGAGCCGCGCCCTGCAGATGTCGGCCAGGTCGACCAGCCGGTTGGGAACGTAGTACAGCAGCCGAAGTCCCCATCCCGGCCGCACCTGCGTCGCATCGGCCCCGGGATCCGCCATCGCGATCCGCGCGCCCGGCAGGAGGACCAGGGCGCACAACCACGCTCGAGCCCGTTTCACCGGCGTACCACGGCAGACGTCATCCCGACCGGAACCGGCCCGGAGGTATGACGGGGACCTCCGCTCACCAACGGATCATGACCCCGGCGTTGATCGCGAACCCGCTCATGTCGCTGCCGATGGTCTCGCCACCCCCCAGGGAGACGTCGTTGAGGGTCACATGACGATAGAGCCCCTCGGCGTACACCGTGATCCGCGTGGCCCCCATGTCGGCGACCTCCTCGTTGACGGCGACCTCGATCCCGATGCCCCCGTAGAAACCGACTTCATCGTCGAGATCCGCATCGGTCCGGGTGCCATCCGCCAGGACGACCTCGCCCTCCATCGTGTACCAGCTCAGGCCACCGCAGAAGTAGAGGTCGACGGGGGCAAGTCCGGTCGTGATCGTCAGCCCGACGTCCACCGGGATCGACTCGACCTGCAGTTCCTGCTCGCCCTGGGATAGGACGAGGTCGTCGAACCACGTGCCGCGGATGTCGAGCAGCGCGTTGTCGGCCACCTCGAAGGAGATCTTGCCTCCGGCGCCGAACGTGCTGTCCCAGTCGCCCGGCACCCAGTAGCTCCCGAACAGGCCCCAGCCGTTGTCCGCCCGCGCCCCACCGGCGAGAGCAGCCGCCATCCCGACCATCGCCACCCATCGCTTCATGACGCGTCCCTCCGTAGTATGCGTCGCACTGATACGCCCGGGGGTACTCCGATGTCAATCCACCCTCCCCCCCCTGTTCATCGGCCAGTCCGGATGCACACGGCTGGATCCTGTGCAGAGTACGCATGGTTGCGGCCGCGACCACGCGCCGCTTCACGTCGAGTGGCAGGCGGAGCGCGACCCTCCGGCCCCCCCCTGGAGGGCGCCGCGGCACATGCCCTGCGAAGCGTCCTCGCGAAGCAGGGTCGGCGGCGCGCGGGAGGCTCCGGGAGCCATGCCCGCCTTCGACCTTCGGGATTCGGGCGAGACACCAACTTGAAACTGGGAACTTGAAGCGTGAAACTGCCCGCGTCCCCGCGGGCTTCCCCGGCGCCTACTTCGCCCCGAACCAGACCGGGCTGGACCAGGCCAGTTCGCCGTCCTTCTGCACGACGCGCACGTAGTACCAGGCGCGGTCCTTCGGCGGCTCGCGGTCGGTGAACGTGAAGGAGCAGGTCCGCCCTTCACAGGCCTTCGAGTAGACGAACACGTTGTTGCGGCACACCTCGACGCGGTCGAGATCGTTGGGCGCCGTCACGCGCACCTCGACCGGAACCGAGGCGGGCGCGGGGTCGGCGGACTTCTCGCCCATCAGCCGGCCGGCGACGCGCACGTCGAGGGCGATGCGGGCCGCGGTCGTGCCGTAGCAGCGGCGCGCGCGCAGCGCGTCGAGGATCGCCTCGCGCGTCAGGCTCTCGGCGTACACGCACGCCTTGCCGTAGCCGCCGCCGTGGTCGGGGCTCGCGATGACGCCGATCACGATCCCCCGCGCCCACGCGTCCTGCAGGAACCAGCCCTTCGGCGTCGTGTTCCTCGCCTCACGCGGCGTCCCCTTGTGCTCGTAGGAGCCGCGCGTCTGGAAGATCTCGGCGACCGGCTGCGCGACCTCGTCGACGTAGTCCCAGTCGGTCGGCACATTGCCGGTGTCGGCGATCTGGTGCGGGATGTTGACGAAGTTGGCGTTGAGCTTCCGCAGGTCCTCCCAGAGCTGGGCCGGCGTCTGGCGGTTCTTCGCGTTCCACCAGCGGGGGAAGTAGGAGTCGGCAAGGACGAGGTTGCGGTGCCCGTAGAAACCGTACGGGTGCTTCTCGCTGTACTCCTCGAACGTCGAGGTCCACTCCTCGCCGAGGAACGTCAGGAAGCGCCCGGGATCCTCGTTCACGCGCGCGAGCTTCGCGGTGGTGTTCCAGAGGTGCGAGTTAAGACCGTAGCCGTGGTCGGTGACGCAGGCGAAGTCGTGGACCGCCAGGTCGCGCATGTGCTGGTAGCTCTCGTCGATCGTCTGGTCGCGGATGCGACCGCAGGGCGAGACGTCGGTGTGCTCGTGAAGATCGCCGAAGAAGAGGCGGAGCGTACGGCCCTTGTACTCGATCGGCGGCGGCGCGAGATCCTCGCCGCGGTCCGCGCGAAGGTCGGCCGGCGCGAAGGGCGCCTCGGGCTCCTCCGGCGCGGTCCACTTCGCGACCTCGAAGGCCGGCAGGTCGGCGGGGACGACCGCCGCGAGGCGGATCTCGCTGCTCGAGAGGTCCGCCACCGCCTCGTTCGTCCACGAGTGCGGCATGTCGTCGACCTGGTGCAGCACGAGCGGCGTTCCGCCGGGCACCGCGACGCCGGGCGCGCGATCAAGCCCCTTGCCGGCCGACACCGCCACCGCCGGCATCCACGCCCCGCCGGCGAACGCCGTCAGCATCGCGTTCCAGCCCGGCGCCTTCTGTTTCGACGGCGGCCGCAGGAACGCGACCCAGAGCCGTCCCTGCGCGTCGAAGGCCGCCCCGGCGCCCTCCGCGCCCTCCGCGAGCGGACCGCATCCGGCGGCGGGCTCGAACACCTCGTCCGCCGTGACGCGCAGAAGGCGCACCGTGCGATCCGAGGAGGCGCCGACATGGTATTCCCTCACCTGCGCCGTCTCGTAGAGCATCCACAGGTCGTCGCCCCGCGCGACGAGCACCGGGTGGCGGTCGATCGCCGGAGCGCGCGTGATGCGCCGCTCCGGCCTCCACGCGCCGCCCTGAGCGGGGCGCGACCGCAGGTACACGTCGACCCGGCCCGCCCGGAAGTCATGCCACGCCACATGGACCTCGCCCGCGGCGGTCACGGCGATCGAAGGGTCGCACGCGCTGACGTCGGCGGCGCTCAGGACCTCCGCCGGCCCGGCGCGGCCGTCGCGCACGGACGCCGCCAGGATCCGCCGCCGCCCGGCCCGGCTGCCCTCCCACGCGACCCACAGCGTTCCGTCATGCCACGCGACCGCGGGATCGATGTCCGCCCCCGCGTCACCGCAGACCGTCACGGGGCGCCCCGGCCCGCTCGCATCGACGGGCACCGCAACGATGCCCCAGTCGCCCCCCTTCGCCTCGGACGCATAGACCAGTGTCGCGCCGGCGCCCGACGCGACGAGGCGCGGGCCGAGGACCCAGGTCCCCTTTCCGCCCGCGACCTGCCACGCGCCGGCGTTCGACCACACGCTCCCGGCGCCGGTGAAACGCGCCACCCGCAGCGTGTCCGCCCCGTCGCGGAAGCTGATCCACGACGCGTAGAGAGAACCGTCCGCCGCCATCGCCAGCGCGGGCTCGTCGTTGAAGCCCGTCGTGCCGGACACGTCGATCCGCGCCGGCGGGATCGTCTCGGTCAACACCGCGTCGTCGACCCAGACCCGCCCGACGGGCGCGGCATGGGATGAAGGCGCGATGATCTCGAGCCGCAGCGCGCCATCCTGCTTCGCCGCGAACGGGGCCGCCTCGTAGCGGTTCCATCGCGGCCCGACCGGTTCCCACACCGCAAGCGACCGTCGCGCCGGCTCGCCGGGGAACTGGCCGAAGAGCGTGATCTTGGTGTCCTTGGTTCCACGCGCAGCAAGGTTGAAGTGATAGGCGCGGCCCGCGCGCACGGGCACGTTCTGGACGAGGCGCAGCGCCTGCTTCGGCCCGGTCGCCTCCCCGGATACGCACTTCGTCCCCGACGCCGCCTTCGCGGCGCCCTCGACCAGCTCGTGCTTGGGATCCGGCGTCCAGCCCGCCAGCCCCTCCTCGAACCCCGGGTTGTTCAGGAGATTCGGCCCGGCGCCGGCCGCCAGCGTGCCCGTCACCGCCGCCAGGAGAACCCACCGGTATGTTCCGCTCGTCATGGTCCGCCCCTCCGATCCGCGCCGCCGCCGCCCGTTCGGTCCATGGTCGGCCCGGCGCCGCCCCCGGTCAAGCGCCCGCCACGACGAGGGCAGTTTCAAGTTCCAAGTTCCAGGTTTCAAGTCAGGTGTCAGGAAAGAGGCGCCCTGTCACGTCCTAACTTCCGTTTGACACTTATTCATGGTTTTCGGTCCTATGCC
>CAYODK010000311.1:0-5319 GCA_964402695.1 uncultured Verrucomicrobiota bacterium | reverse complement strand
CGACAGCCGGAACGTGTCGGGCAACAGCGTGCCGAGGCGGCGGACGGCCGTGCGTGCGCCACGGAGCGCCGGTCGGATCCATACGGGCGTCTCCGGCCCCGCGAACTCGGACAGGACCTGCCGGCATGCCCCGCAAGGGAAAGGGATCTGGGGACCGGACGCGGTGATCGCAACGGCTGTGATCCGCTTCGCACCCGCCGCGACCGCCGCGAAGACCGCGTTGCGTTCGGCGCAGATCGTCAGGCCGTAGGACGCATTCTCCACGTTGCAGCCGGCGAAGATGCGGCCGTCCTCCGTCCGCACCGCCGCGCCGACCCGGAACTTCGAGTACGGCGCGTACGCGTTGCGCATCGCCTCCCCCGCCGCCGCGAGCAGGGCCCCGCGCCCGTTGTCCGCCGCATTCCGCGTCTTCACGCCACTCCCCCCAGATTCCGTCACCCGCCCCACGTCGTCAGACCTTCGGTGTTCGGTGTTCGATGTTCGATGTTCGGTGTTCGTCCGCCGCTTTCCAGAAAGCCGCCACCAGCGCGCGGATATTGGACATCGCGTCCTGCGCGACCGTCGTCACCTCGGCATGGTCCAGGTCGCCGGCGCCGAGACCGGCCGCCGCGTTCGTGATGCACGTCAGGCCCGCAACCTCCATCCCGACCGCGTGGGCCAGCATCGCCTCGGGGACGGTGGACATGCCCACCGCGTCCGCCCCCAGCCGCCCGTAGGCATGCACCTCGGACGGCGTCTCGTAGGCCGGCCCCGGCACCGCCATGTAGACGCCTTCCAGCACCGAAAGCCCGGCCGCCTGCGCCGCCGCATGCAGCGCCTTGCGGAGACGCGCCCCGTAGACCCGCGTCATGTCGGGGAACCGCGGCCCCCACGCCGCATGGTGCGGTCCGACCAGCGGGCTGCCGCCCATCAGGTTGATGTGGTCGCGCACGATCATCAGGTCGCCCGGCCGGAAGCCCTCGGCGATCCCGCCCGCGGCGTTGGTGAGCAGCAGCATCCGCGCGCCGGAGGCCTTGAGGATGGCGACCGGCGCCGCGATGGGCGTCCAGCCGAGCCCCTCGTAGTAGTGACGGCGCCCCTGGAAGACGAACAACTCGCCCGCCGCGCACCGCGCCCGGGCGAGCCGCCCCGCGTGACCGACCACGCCCGGTTCGCCGAGGCCCGGGATCTCGGCGTAGCTCATCGTGTCGAGAATTTCGCACGCCTCGACCGCCCCGTTCCACCCGGAGCCGAGGATCATGCCGCCGACGGGTTTCGCGTCGGGCCAGCGCGCCGCGACGGCCTCGGCGGACTTCTCCAGGAGATCCATGTTCATGCTTCACATACCCGCGCCATGGAGTGGACGGCGGAGACGTGGATGATGGGATGATTGGATGAGTGCCTGGAGACCCATGTCGGGCCTTCATCCATCCCATCCATCCCATCCATCCATCCCATCTTCATCCCCCACGCCTTCGTCCCTCAGCCCATCCGCTCGATAATCAGCGCCGGTGGCTCGACCGGCCGGTCGGAGAAGATGAACGCCCCGGAGAGGAGCCGCTTCGCCTCCGCCAGGCGCGCCTCGTCATTCGCATGCACGACCGCGAGGATCCGGCCCTTCTCGACGCGCTCGCCGACCTTCGCGAGGCCGGAGACGCCGACCGCGGGGTCCACTCGATCCTCGGTCCGCGTCCGCCCCGCCCCCAGCACGACACACGCTCGGCCGACGCGCTCGGCGTCGACGCCGCCGATCCAGCCGGTCGTCGGAGCGGAGAGCGGGGCCTGGATCGACGCGGCGGGCAGCCGGTTGAAGTCGTCGAGCGCCTCCGCGTCCCCGCCCTGCGCGCGCACCAGGGCCCGGAATTTCGCCATCGCCGCCCCGCTTCGGATCGCCTCGCGCAGCCGGTCGACCGCCGCCGCCGGCGACGCGGCGACGCCGGCCATCTGCAGAAGTTCCGCGCCGAGCGTCAGCGTCAGCAGTTCCACGTCGGCCGGGCCGCGGCCCAGCAGCACCTCGACGCTCTCGACGATCTCCAGCGCGTTGCCCGCGGCGCGCCCCAGCGGCTGGTTCATATCCGTGACCAGCGCGCGCACCGACTTCCCCATCGCGCGGCCCGTGCGCACGAGCGCCCCGGCCAGTTCGTGCGCCGACTCGGGCGTCTTCATGAAGGCGCCGCGGCCGCACTTCACATCGAGCACGAGATGGTCGACCCCCTCGGCCAGCTTCTTCGACAGGATGCTCGACACGATCAGCGGGACCGACGGCACGGTCGCCGTGACATCGCGCAGCGCGTAGAGCTTGCGGTCCGCCGGCGCCAGCCGCGCGGTCTGGCCGGACATCGCGCAGCCGACGTCCCGCAGCACGGCGAGGAACTGCTCCTCCGGCAGCCGCACGTTGAAGCCGGGGATCGACTCGAGCTTGTCGAGCGTGCCGCCGGTGATGCCCAGGCCCCGGCCGGAGATCATCGGGACCGCGACGCCGCATGCGGCGAGCAGCGGGGCGAGCGGCAGCGAGATCTTGTCGCCGACGCCGCCGGTGGAGTGCTTGTCGACCTTGGGCAGGAGGATCGACGAGGTGTCGAGGATCTCACCGGAGCGCATCATCGCGTCGGTAAGGATCGCGGTCTCGTCCTCGCTCATGCCGCGGAAGAAGACGGCCATGGCGAACGCGGCCATCTGGTAGTCCGGAATGTCCCCGCGGGTGTAGCCCTCGATGAGCCCGCGGATCTCGTCCCCCGTCAGCCCCTGCCCGTCGCGCTTCTTCTCGATGATCCACTGCGGTATCACGCCGCCACCTCCGCGCGTTGCGGCGCCACTATCTCACACTCGCCCGCCCCGCGCCACATTCCTTGTCGGCTATGCGGCTGGGGGGGCGCCGCGTCCGGTGTCAGGTCCTTCCCTCATCCCTCGCGCGTCCACACCCTGGAGGCGCGACCAGCCGCGGGCCCGAACGCCGGCCAAACCACGGATGTCACGGATCGCACGGATCTTCTCGCCGTCGTAGACGCGGCGCCCCCGCCGCGTTCTCCGGACTCCGGCAACACGAAGACGCGTAGCTCGCGAACAACCGCCGAAAGCCTCCAAGTCTTGGAAGCCACCCCGCCGCCGACTTCCAACCCCTGGACAGACTCACTCCGTTTCGGAGGATGGCAAGCGAATGGAGGCAGGCGAATGAGGACGCGAGGCGAACACCGAACGCCGAACGTCGAACCCCGAACACCGGGGTCCGGCCCCTTTTCAGGTTTCAGGTTTCCGCCCTCATCCCTCGACATCGGTCGTTGGATATTGGACGTTGGCTGTTAGGTGTTGGCTGTTGGGTGTTGGATGTTGGATGTTGGCTGTTGGGTGTTGGGTGTTGACTTCCCGTCCCCGTCCACCCTGCGCCAGATCCGCCGGTCGAGGTCGCTGCACATCGGAGACATCCATCAACGCCTCTTCTGTAGCCGCGACGGGTCGTCGCGGCCGACCCTGCGCTCTCGTGCCCACGGCCGCGACCATCCGCATTCGCGCAGACGCCACGGTGGGACAGGCCGGCCGCGGCTACAGCATCCACGCGGAAGGCCTGCCTCCGGTCGATGTCGCCGTAGCCGCAGTTGAGCAGCCGACGACCCCGACAGGCTGGTTCATTTGTACCGTTTCCAGATCTGACCCCTTTGCCTTTGCCATTGGCATCGTACGTCAGGCCGATGCCGGCGACCGAGGTGTATTGGTTTAGATCGTTCACGTGCCTCTATAGACCCATCCCCCCAATCCGGTGTCGCGCGTAATGCCCGTATCCAAATCTACAGATCCGAGCCCTTCGACCTGCGCAACGCCCGATTTCGGGCCGTTGATATCCGCTCTATGAAGAGAATCCAAGCCACGAGACACAGCGCCCGACCCGTCGCGAAGAAGAGGGGCAGCACGATCAACTGCCCCCAGAACGCCTTCGCAGAAGACATTGCTGCCAGCCCAATCGTTGAGTAGATGAGGACCTTGCTGCACACCCATCCAACATGCACGGCAAGGATGGGCCCCATACCGCGATGCTGACATCGCGGCAGCACCATGCGATACCAGCACACATCGATCAAGAGGAAGCATGTCACAGTGGCGAGTCTGACGCGCGCCAACTCCCATCCCAGGAAGCAGAATGCATCCCGCAATGCCCACCATGCTTCGCCGACGACACACATCGCCAGCAATGGTGGGTGCACCAATAGCTTGGCCAGTCGCATGACACGAGGCTTCACGGCCGGGCCCTCTTACCAAAACTTCCACCACGATCGCTGAGACCCACCGTGGCGCATCTCCCTCATGCGCTGCGTAGTGTCCCTCATCCGACGCAGGATATCGTCAAATTCCTGCGCCGCTGCTTCCTCGCACAAACGGCCCCCTCGTGTAGAATGCTGAAACTCAGCCATCACAACCAGAGCCAACTCCGCGTCAGTTCCACCGTCGACCACTTCATTCGACACGTAGATGTGTCGATCGTTCGCGTGGAAGTAGCGTCCAAGTTCCCGCTGCGGCAGTTTGGAGCTGCGAACATCCGGTGGAACCGGCCCATCAAGAGCATCTCGCAGAGCGTCCCATTTAGGGTGGTGTCCTTCGAGCGATGTCTGTCGGGCAACCGCGGCTCGGAGTCGTTCGGCATCCCGCGGTCCTATTGATTCACTCTCCATCATCGGCTTAAATGTGTAATCGTACACAATTGCAAGACCGACGGTGACACCCAGTCCTATTGCCAAAGCCGCAGCAATCTGCGCTGCTTGTCCCGCCGGGTCGCAATACCCCGTCGGAGTGTTGCCGCAATACCCGTACAAATTGACATCTCCCGCTGCGAACCCGATCGCATCGGGCTGGAGCCAGCGGCCGAGGGCCGGAGAGTAGACGCGATGGCGGTAGTCGTAGAGGGCGAGGTCGGAGAGCCATTCGCGGCCGGTGAAGAGGAAGCGATTCCCGAGGGCCGAGGTCCGAGAGCCGAGGTCCGAGCCGGAGGCGTCGACGATCGTGGGGAGGCCGAACATGTCGAAACGGTACTGCTCGACCAAGGCGCCGGAGCCATCTGTCAGCGCAATCGTCGAGCCGAGCGCGTCGTGGTGGTAGAAGACCGTGCCCTCGGGGCCCTCGCGGCGGAGGATCTCGTCGATTCGCTCGCCGTGGACGTAGCGCGCGGCGAGGTCGCCGCTGGAATCGCGCTCTTCGAGCAGCCCCCACTGCCCCGACTGCGCGTGTCCCCAGACGAGCCAGACGCTCGATCCGCCCTCCAGCGTCAGCGTCGTGCGCTTCACGCAGCGGTTGCGACCATCGTACGCGAAGGTCACCGAACCCGTCGCCGCGGTGGCTTGGATCAGCCGGTTC
>CAYODK010000310.1:0-5332 GCA_964402695.1 uncultured Verrucomicrobiota bacterium | reverse complement strand
CGAAGGCCAGGCCGCCCGGCACGACGAACGCCTCGGCCATGACGCGGTCGTTGACTTCGTCAATCCGGATCGCGAGCGGGAGCCCGCGCTCGATGGCCTCGTTCAGTTTCATGCCGCCGTCTTGATCAAGTCCTCCAAGCTCCGGACGTCGGGCCAGCGGTCGTAGCCGTGCTTCCGGAAGGGCTTCACGATCTCCGCCCTCTTGGCCGCCGAGGTGCGGACGATCGCGTGGAGGTCGTCAAAGCGGGAGAGCCCGTTCTTGATGATCGTCTCGTTGCGGTCCCGCTTCGCGCAAGCCTTCCACTCCTTGACCCCGGTCTTCCGCCGGCCCTGGACCCCAGCCTCGCCGTCGTTCACCTTGCCGAAATTGCCGCCAGCGTAGGAGATCGCATCCAGCCGCGCAACCCCGTTCGCCCGCCAGGCGGGCCCCGCCTCGCCCAACCCCACCGACCGCGAGATGACCTTCCTCGTCCTGCGCCGCACCTCGATGACCGCCGACTTCATGACCCGGTTCCGTGTGCGGTGGTGCGGCCCCCCGAATCCACGCCAGTCCCCCCGGCAGGAAAGCAAACGAATTGGGGTAAACGAGTAATAGACGAAAGTCTCATCCCTGTCCCCGCCGCCCCGCCCCCATCCTGGGCCCCGCACGTCTTACATCTGATGATGCGCCCGCATCACCAGATGTAAGACAAGGGCATCGCGGGGTGCGGGGACAGAGATGCGAGGACCAACCCTTGGAAGCCCCGCACTCCGGGCTGTCCAACCCTTGGAAACCAGCGGATCGCGGCTTGTGGCGGGCGGGGGGAGGCGCGTAGCATGGGGGGCCATGAGGGGGGTCCTGATTGCCTGGGCGGGGGTCGTCTGCGTCGCGGCGGCGCAGGTCGTCCCGGTGGCGGTGCCGGAGGTGGACGATCCGGACGCGGTGCTGGCGGAGATCAACCTGCCGCCGGAGCCGTGGACGGGCACGAACGCCGCGCCCGCCAAACCGGAACTCGTCAAGGCCCGGGCGCTGATCCGCGCCGCGCCGGAGCTGGGCACGAATACGCCGGCGATCTTCGTCGCGCTGACCGAGGCGGCGGACCTGGCCGCGCGGGCGGGCGACGGCGGCCTCGCGCTGACGGCACTGGAGGAGCTCGGGCGGTACTTCCTCGTGTCCGACCTGCCCCAGCGCATGCAGGAGGCGCTGCAGACGGCCGCCCGGGGCGCCGGCACGAAGGCCGAGGCCGTCCAGTCGCTCGCGGCCGGCCACCTCCGGCTCGCCGACCGCTGGATCGCCGCGACCAACTTCCCCGCGGCCGAGAGCGCCGTCCGCGCCGCACACGCGCTGAGCCTGCGCGCGCGCGACAACGCCCTCGCCGCCGCCGTGTCGGACGCGGCGCGCCGCGTCGCCGACGGGCGCCAACTCGCCGCCGCGCGCACGAGCCTCGCCGCGAACCCCGCGGACCCCGTCGCCAACCTCCTTGTCGGCCGGCAGCTCTGCCTGCGCGAGGGCAACTGGACGGAGGGCCTCCGCCTGCTCATGCGCGGATCGAACGGCACGCTCGCCCTCGCCGCGCGCAATGATCTCGACGCGCTGGACAAGGGCGCGCCGGACCCGATCCGCGCCGCCGCGGACGCGTGGTGGCAGATCGCCCAGCAGGAGCGCGACAAGGCCGACAAGGCCGCCTTCCAGGTTCGAGCGGCGCAGCTCTACCAGGTTGTAATGCCCAAGGCCAGTGACGCGGAGAAGAAGAGACTGGGCCAGCGAATCGCACTGATCACAGAGAACGGCGTGAAACCCCTGCCGCCGATCGCGGTTGCCAGCGCCGCGGCGGCCGCACCGGCCCTTGCGAACTCGCTGCCGGAGATCCCGCCTCCGGCATCCGGCGCACCCCGCCCCCTGCCCGTCGTCACGAACAGGGCGGAGATCGTCGCGCTCCTGCGCCCGGCATCCGACAGCGGCGTCCCGTCCGCCCGCGACTGGCTCGCGCGCGCCGCGACGGTGTCCACCAACGATGCCTACCTCGCCGTCTCCCTCGCCGAGGCGGTCACGAATGCCGTCCGCGCCGGTGACGCTCGCATCGCGATGGCCGCGTACGACAGCCTGGAGGCCCACTTCGACATCCCCGGCCTCGCCGCCCTCCGGACCGGGACGCTGAAGGCGATCGAGAAGACCGCCGGGTCTCGGCCGGAAGCGCTGCCGGGAATCATCGACGGCTATCTGCGGATGGCCCTCGCCGCCGTGGGCCGCGACCGCCTCGAGGAGGCGGAGGCCGCGATGGGCGCCGCGTCGGTGCTGCTGTCGCGCTCGCGCGACAGGACGCTCGCCGAGGCCGCCGCCTGGGTCGGCCGGAAGGTGCAGATCGCGCGCCGGGTCGCCGAGTACGCGACCGCGCTGAACCGGAACGCCTCGGACGCGGCCGCGAACCTCGGGCTCGGCCGTCTCCACGCCTTCGAACGGCGCGACTGGACCGCCGGCCTGCCATGCCTGGCCCGCAGCGGCCACGCGACGCTCCAGGGGCTGGCCCAGCGCGACCTGGCCGCCGGGCGCACGGGCGCGGCGGCGGACCTGCGCGCGGCGGCGGATGCGTGGTGGGACGCCGCCTCGACGGAGAAGGACAAGGACATCCGCTCGGCCATGCAGATGCGGGCCGAGAGCCTCTACGGCGCGGCGCTGGCGGACCTGCCCGACGCCGACCGGCGGAAGGTCGAGACGCGCATCCAGGCCGCGAAGGACGCCGACACGCGCCGCCTCGCACCCGAGCGCCAGCCGGAACTCCGCCGCATGATGGCGTGGGCGAACAACCTGCCCGATGTCGCCCTCGCAATCGTGGCGTCGAACCATGTCGCCCTGCCGCAGAGCGTGCCGATCCTCACGCTCGCGCCGCTGGCGGACTGGACGGTGGAGATCCTCGCTGCGGACGCGCTCCCGATCCGCTCGCTCGAGCCGCTGCGGGGCCTTCCGATCCACACCCTGTCCGTCTCGTTGACGCACATTTCGGACCTCGCCCCGCTGCGGACGATGCGGCTGAAGTATCTCAACGTGGCCGGGTGTCCGTACCTGACCGATCTCTCGCCGCTCGAGAACCTCGGCATCACGGCCCTCCATGTCACCGCCTGCCCGGTGACCAACTTTGCGGTGTTGAAGAGCCTCCCGTTGAAGGTCCTGGGGATGGCGGCCAGCGGCGCGGTGACCGACGAAGTGCTCGGGCTGATCGCGGACCTGCCGATCGAGGAGCTCTACATCGCATCCACGGCCGTCACATCGCTCGCCCCCATCAAGGACCTGCGCCTGCGCGTCCTCTACACGGAAACGACGGCCGTGTCGGATCTCAGCCCGCTGCTCGGCATGCCGCTCGTCGCCCTGAACATCACCGCGTGCCCCAACATCCACGACTTCTCGCCGATCGCCCGGTTCTCGGCCCTGAAGTCCCTTCTCATCGACCCGGCCCTCCTCGGGCCGGATCTCCGCGCCGCGCTTTCGAGGATCCAGGTCGAGTCGATCAACGGCCTGCCCGCGGCGACCGTACTGGGGGCGGACGCGAAGCCCTGAGCCGGGCAGCGTCACACGGATCGTGGGGACCCTCCGGGATCCGCGTCAGCCGTGCACGATCCGGGCCGCGACCAGGAGGATGGTCAGGTCCGCCACGACGTGCCACGCGAGGGAGAGGGCGTTGCCCTTTCTCCACCGCACGAGCATCCGCCAGACATAGCCCAACCCGACAAGGAAGACCGCGCCGATCGCGGCCTGGTGGGCGTACATGAAGGGCAGCAGGATGATCACGTGGATCCCGCCATAGGCGAGGTCCGGGATGGCCAGGCGACGGTGCCCCTCGAAGAACAGCCCCCGCCAGAAGGCCTCCTCGAGGACCGGGTTCACGGCGCAGATGTAGACCGCCAGGGCCGTCATGGCCGGCCCCGATACGCCCAGCCCGCGCAGGGTTCCGGAGAGGTAGCGGTCGTATCCCGGATACCAGCCGGCAATCCGGAGCAGCACCACGCCGCCGGCCAGCGTCATCAGGGCGATCGGCGGGAGCCACGCCCATCCGCCGCCCCGCAGGAGCACGCCGGGCGACCACCTCGTCCGGTGAACCCACAGGGCCAGCAGGATCGCGCCGTGGAATCCGAACGTGGCGACCCACGCGTTCTTGAGGAGCAGGAGCCCCGCCGCCAGCGGCAGGTAGGGAACCGCAAGCCAGAGCTTCTCCGCGCCCTTCATCGTGCCGCGGTTCTCCCCGGGCGCGTGTCCGATGACTTCATCCATCCGCCGACTATACCAGCCGGCCGGCCGAGGGACAGAGACGCGCGAGGACGCACGCGGCGCAGCGGGGGCGGACGGCGATGCAGACGCGCCGACCGTGGCGGATCAGGTTGATGTGAAATTCCATCGCGCGGCCGCGCGGAACGAGGCCGGCCATCAGGGCCTGGGTCTTCTCCGCCGACGCGGACGGCGGGACGAACCCGAGGCGGCGGCCGAGGCGGTGGATGTGGGTGTCCACCGGGAACACGTCGCGCCGCAGGCTGAACATCAGCACGCAGGCGGCGGTCTTCGGTCCGACGCCGGGCAGCGACCGCAGATGCTCCATCGCGGCCGCGTCGTCCATCGCCCGCAGCGGCGCCAGCGTGGGGCGGCCGTGGCGGGCGCGCAGCTCGGCGAGGATCGCGCGGATGCGCGGGGCCTTCGTGTTCGCGAGGCCGGCGGAACGGATCGCGTCGATCACCGCGGCGAGCGGCGCGCGCTCGACCGCCTCCCACCGGCGGAAGCGGCGGCGGAGGCTGGCGAAGGCGCGGCCGGAGTTCACGTCGGACGTGTGCTGCGAAAGCACCGTCTCGACGAGCGAGTCCAGCGGCGGATCCGGCGGGCCGGGGTCCGGCACGCCGTACTGCCGGCGCAGCGCGTCCGCCACCCGCCGCACGCGGGCTCGCAGTCCGACCCCGTCTCCGAGCGTTCGCTCCATGGGCGCATGATGATCGAAAGCCGGGCCCCGCCGCAACCCCCCAACAAATTCTCGGCCACGCATGCCGTGCGCGCGCACAGCCCGTCCGAACTACGCATGGATACGGCCGCGACAGAGCGCGGCCTTCCAGGGCGAACGATTCAATTCCGCCAGAGAACTGCTGTAGCCGCGACCGGCCTGTCCCGCCGTAGCGTCTGCGCGGAGGCGGATGGTCGCGGCAATGCGTACTGAGGACGCAGGACAAGCCGCGACGACCCGTCGCGGCTACAGTCGGATTCGGAAGGGTCGTTCCACGAGGCGATGTCCTGAGGACCCGCCGCGCGGCACACGGGGGAGACCGGACATACTAAACCTCTCATATTTGTCCCGACATCAAGCGGCGTAGGCGGTTGAGG
>CAYODK010000309.1:0-5341 GCA_964402695.1 uncultured Verrucomicrobiota bacterium | reverse complement strand
CCGATCTGGCAGGCCTGGACTTCATCGACACCTCGATCGAGAACGCCTCGCCTCTCTGGTACGAGACGGACACCAACGGCGTGGTGCAGGTCCACCTCACCTACGACCACGAGCGCGCCTCGCCCAACCGCGCGGCGGGTCACATCCACTTTCTGCTGCACGCGAAGCCGGGCACGAAGCTGACGCTGGAGTTCCGCAACCTCGACAACGTCTGGAACGGCCGGCCCGGCTCGGTGGCGCGGGAGCTGAAAGCCCTCTCGATCTCCGAGGACGGCCGGACGTGGCGGCAGGTCGACACCCAGTCGCTCCCGACCAACCGCGTGCAGGTCACGCTGGAGATGACGGGGCCGCGCCTCCACGTCGCGCGCATCGAGCCGTACCGCCTGTCCGACCTCGACCGCCTGCTCGACTCGATCCGCGCCAGTCCGCTCGTGGAGATCGCGCCGATCGGGAAGACCGCCGGAGGCCGCGAACTGGAGATCGTCCGCATCGGCCGCCCCGACGCGCCGCACCGGGTCTTCGTCCGCGCCCGCGCGCACCCGTGGGAGTCCGGCGGCAACTGGGTTGTCCAGGGTCTGGTCCGGCGGCTGTTGTCCGACGCCGCCGCCGCGAAGGCTTGGCTCGCCCACGGCTGCGTCTGGATCCTGCCGATGGCGAACAAGGACGGCGTCGCCCGCGGCATGACGCGCTTCAACCTGAACGGCAAGGATCTCAACCGCAACTGGGACAAGCCCGCCGACCCCGCCCTTGCCCCGGAGAACGCCGCGCTCGAGACGTGGCTCGACGGCATGATCCGCGCCGGCCGGCGTCCCGGCCTCGCGCTGGAGCTTCACAACGACGGCGGCGGACTCCTCCACATCAGCCGCCCGGACGTTCCGGACCTCGACCGCCACCTCGCGTACATGAAGCGCTTCGAGGATCTCCTGCGGAAGCATACCTGGTTCACCGAGGGCGCCACGAAGGCTTCGTTCCGCAACCCGGGATCGCTCGGCGACGGATGGCTCGAGCGCTTCGGCATCGACGCCGCCGTGCTGGAGTTGAACTGCAACCGGATCGCCGGGCTGGACGCCCCCGCCTGCGGCCGCCACTGGGAGGCCTTCGGCGCCGCCCTCGTGGCGGTTTTCGAGGACTACTTCGCTGCACAATGAACGCTGCGCTCCGTCGTTTGATTCATATAGCCCTCGACCGGGCCTCAGGAAAGGGACCGAGATGCGCAAGCTGATGATGATGGTGCTGGCCGGAATGATCGCCGTTGCATTCGCCGACAACGCAGTGGCGGGCAAGGGCAAGGACAAGGGCGGCAAGAAGGACGAGTTCGCCGCGGCCGATGCCGACAAGGACGGCAAGCTCTCCGCGACCGAGTTCGCCACGATCGCCGGCGACAAGAACGCCGACAGGAAGTTCACCAAGGCCGATGCCAACAGCGACGGCTCCCTATCGCCCGAGGAACTGAAGGCCGCCAAGGAGGCCCATGCGGGCAAGGGCGGCGGCAAGAAGGGAAAGAAATAGCCCCCTCGGTCGTCCGTCGTCCGAGTTTCCAAGGGTTGGATCTCCCGGTGACCGGGGGTTCCAACCCTTGGGCGTTTCTCAGAGCGTCGGGAGCTTCGGGCCGCCCGTGACCGCGGCGAGGGGGTCCTTTGGCGGCGGCCGCGGCTCGAAGCGCTCGCAGGTGTGCGTCGCCTCGACTTCCTTCCGGTGGACGCCGCACCACTGGCGGAACGGGTTGACAACGTAGTGCGCGCAGTAGCGGCACAGCCGGCCGCGCGGGTCGTTCTTGAACACGTCGACAACGACACTGCGGTCGGCGTCGGTGAAGATGGAGGGCTTCTTCTCCTCGCGGAAGGGCACCTCGGCCTCGGAGGCGAAGGCGTGGCCACACGCGGCGCACGCCAGATCCTCGCCCACACGCTTGAATCCCTCGTAGCGCGGCGTGCGAAGCAGCAGCGTCTCCTTCCCGCATCCGGGGCAATGGATCTCGGCGCCCATGGGATCAGAGGTAGACGATCGCCGCCGCCGTCGCGGCCCAAAGGACCACCGTGGTCAGGATCGGACCGTCGGTCAGCAGCACCCATTCCGGGCTTCCGCCCAGGTTCTTCTGGTGGATCAGGTAGAGGTAACGGAAGACACCGAGGATCACGAAGGGCGTGGTCCAGACCATGTGCGACGAGCCGAACTTGCGGACGGTCTGTTCCGCGAGCGTGTAGAGGGCGTAGGTCACGACCGTGGCCGCCGCGACGATCGAGATCATCTGGTCGAGCAGGTGCGGACTGTAGCTGTCGAGGACCTTGCGGTGC
Organism: uncultured Verrucomicrobiota bacterium; assembly: GCA_964402695.1. Classification (GTDB taxonomy): domain Bacteria; phylum Verrucomicrobiota; class Kiritimatiellia; order PWTM01; family PWTM01; genus VGWF01. The sequence continues at coordinate 3,047 of CAYODK010000309.1, read as the reverse complement.
GCCCCGGCCCCGTCCTCCATCTCGATCAGCTCGTGGCGACGCTTCGCCAACGCGAGGAAGAGCGCCAGGTTCATCGTGCAGAGCAGCAGCCACGGCGAGACTTCGACCGCGAGGATCCACGCGCCCGCCGCGACCCGGATGACGAAGCCCGCGGCCAGCGCGAAGACCTCGAGCGTCGGCACGTGCTTGAGCTTGAGGTTGTAGGCCGCCTGCAGGGCGAGGTAGGCGGCGACCGCGACGACCAGCCGCACGCCCCCGAGCGTGGCCGCACCGAACGCCGCCACCGCCAGGGCCGCGGCGAGACCCCAGGCCTCGCCGACGCCCACCGCACCCGCCGCGATCGGCCGCCGTGACTTCACCGGGTGGAGGCGGTCGGCCTCGCGGTCGCGGAGGTCGTTGACAATGTAGGCCGCGCTGGAGGCGAGACAGAACGCCGCGAACGCCTCGAGGACCGCGACGACGCTCGGCGGATCGGTGAGCCGCCGCGCGAACACGAGGGCCGCGAACACGGCGAGGTTCTTCGTCCACTGCCGGATCCGGAGCAGGCCGGCGTATGCCCGCACCCCGCTCATCGCCGGCGCGTCCCCCATTCCGGCGCCTCGCGGATGCACTCGCCCAGGATCGACCACGCGCGCCGGAAATGGGCGGCCTTCCGGGCGGGCCCCGCGGGCCCGGCGTCGAGGACGGCCGGCCAGCCCGGCGTGGACAGATCGTCCGGCGGGATCGCCAACGTCTCCCACGACTGGAAGAGCCGGCCCCAGGGGCTCGCAAGCGCCTCGTCGACGCGCGCCCGGTGGGCGGGGTACCAGAAGAAGTCGTGGTAGAGGACGCTCGCGATGTAGGCCCACGGGGCGAGGAACGTCTTGAGCGACCACTCGATCGGACGCTTGAGCGGCCCCCAGTAGATCTTGTGCTGCATGCGGCTGGCGAACGTCATCTTCTTGAACGGCCCCGTGAAGTTCCAGTTCTCCGCGGCCGCGTCCGCGTCGCCGACGATGCGGATCCCGCGCGGATCGCCGCAGCCGAGGCCCGCCTCGTGAGCAAGACGGACGAACTTCAGGTCGCGCAACGGGTCGAACCCCATCAGCTTCGCGGCGACGGCGTCGATGGCGACCATGTCGTTGGAGGCGAGCAGGACGTTCTTCACGTGCGGCGTCATGCAGCGCGGACCGGGCCCGTCGCCGGCGAAGGTACCGTCCATGACCGCGAACAGGCCGCTGTGGATGTGCTTCTGGATGCGAAGCAGGTCGACGAGCGTCTCGTGGATCACCGGGTGCGTCCAGTGGCGCCGCTCGTTGAGCAGCCCGCCGAACGCGTTCTTCATCGCGCCGGTGGTCGTCGTGAAGACGTGCGTCTTCACCGTCGGCAGGTGCAGGATGTTGGTCCCGAGGAACTCCTTCGGGATCATGAACCCGCCGGGATAGACCTGGTTCAGGACGAGGAACTTGTCCGCCACGTCCCCCACCGCCTCGCGCACGTTGATCCACTCGACGCCGGGCTCGTAGAGGTGGACGTTGCGCAGGCCGTGCGCCTCGACGACCGGAAGCTGCTTGTTCTCGCGCTCGCCAAGGCGGGCGTCGATGACGACGGTCCGGTTGTGGCAGCCGTGGATCTTCGCAGGATCGTATCCGTCCCTCTTCATCGCCCGGATGACGCCGTCGAGCTGCCAGGGCGTCGTCGAACTGGCCGGGTAGAAGAAGTGCCAGCTGATGTTGATCTTGAGGGCGGTCTCGCGGTCGCGCGGAAGGGCCGACTGGTAGCCGGCAAGGTTCATGACCCGGTGAACGTCGTCGAGGACGGTCGCCGGGGACGTGCGGACCAGGGCCACGCGGGATTCCATGGTCAAACCCTACCCTCCCCCCTGCCCGCCCACAAGCCGGTCAGCCGTCGTACAACTCGTCGCCGCCCCCCCCGCCCTCGGCCCCGCCAAGGACGTCGCCCATCTTCTCCTCGATCTTCTCCGGATCCTCGCCCGACTCGAGACGCCGAACGACCTCCTCCATCTCGCCGTCCATCGGCTCGCCGGCGGTCTCGGCCAGCTTGCGCATCGCGCGGCCGATCGATCGCGGATCGTTCTCGTCCATGCCGCCGAGGAGCGATTCCATGCCGGCCATGTCCGGCATCGGCCCGTCGCCGTCCGCACCCCCGGGGGACGCATCGGCCGCCCCGCCCGCCGGAGGGCCGGCCGGCGCCGCGTCCGCATCGCGACGCCGGTCCGCCTTGGCGCCCTTCCTTCCACCGACGACCGTCACCCGGGAGATCGCCCGGCTCATCCGCCGGCCCCCGCAATGGGGACACGCGGGCGTCGAGTGCGCAGCCGTGTTGCGCACCAGGAAGCTCGAAACCCGCCCGCACTTCGCGCACTGGTACTCGTAGATCGGCATGCGGAGAGCCTATTCAAGGGGCCGCAGGGCGTCAATTCCGTCGGCGGCTCCTCCGCCGCGCCGTGCTCCGTTGCCAATTCCACCGTCCGACGGATTCGGGCGCCGCGGACCGTCCCGGGCGGACAGGAGTGTCCGCCCCACACCCGGCTCTCAGCTCTTGGATGGTGGGGGTTGGACGTTGGATGTTGCAGGTTCGGCGTTCGATGCTCGTCCCCGCTCCGTCGTCTCCAGCGCCTTCTTCATCGCGTGCCAGCACATGGTGGCGCACTTGATGCGCATGGGGAACTCCCGGACGCCGGAGAGGGCCTCGATGTCCTCCATGCCCTTCGAATCCCACTCGCGCTCGCCGCGCATCATCGCGACGAAGTCGTCGGCGGTTCGGCGGAACTCGTCGGGAGTGCGGCCGACGGCGAACTCGCTCATCATCGACGCGGCGGCGGTGGAGATGGCGCAGCCGCGGCTCTCGTGGCGGACGCCGGCAATGCGGCCGTCCTTCACGTCCACCGCGAGGCGGATGTGGTCGCCGCAGGACGGGTTGATCTCCTCCGCCGCGACCTCGGCATCCGCGACCTTCCCGGCGTGGCGCGGGGCCCGGTAGTGGTCGAGGATGACCTCCTGGTAGAGCGCGTCAAGATCCATGGCCGAAGTAGGCGCGCGCCCGCA
>CAYODK010000308.1:0-5399 GCA_964402695.1 uncultured Verrucomicrobiota bacterium | reverse complement strand
CGGAGGGCAGGCATCGAACATCGAACACCCAACACTGAACGACGGAGGGACGGGAGGAAGCGGAAGCCGGGAGACGGGGAGTCGGGAGACAGCGGAAGCCGGGGACTCCGTCGCCAGCCCTCTTCTTCCAGGTTTCCTCCCTCGTCCCTTCCACCCGTAGGCTGTGCCGGGAGACCGCTGCGCGCTTGATCGCCCGCGTCCCGGAGGCGTATCGTCCCGGTCCATCGGGGCGGTCGCAACGCCAACCTCCGCCCCGGGATGCCTGTCGTTGGCGGAAGGGAACCCATGAAGCCGCAGGCCATCTTCCCCATGCTCGCTGCCCTCGCGATGGCCGGCGGAGGCCGGAGCGCGTCCGTCCCCACCGACCCGGCCAGGGTCGGGGCGACGTCCCCGGCCGCCCCCGCGGAGCCGCAGGTCGTGCAGCCCGCGAAGGGCTACAACTCGTGGCCGATGATCCAAGCCATCGGCGGGAAGCTGGTCTGCGTGTACAGCCGGGGCTCGGGGCACACGATCGGCGAGGACGCCCGCGCCGTCTACGCGCGCACGTCCACGGACAACGGAAGGACGTGGACGGCCGAAACGGTCGTCGCCAGCACGCCGGGTTTCGGCGATGTCGCGGTCGGGAAGGGACTGGATTCCACGGGAGCGATGCTCCTCTGGGTGCGTCGGGTCGGGAAGGAGTGGCTGCAGGACCTCTACCGCACCACGGACGGCGTGACGTTCACGCTCGTGACCACGCCGAAGCTCGACCCGGCGCCCGTGCAGGTCACCGACATCTTCGCAGTCCCCCGGGTCGGGCTCATGGCCTTGTGGTTCGCCGGCGGCTACAGGGAGGGCACGGACCACTCGTGGGGCACGCTGACCAGCGGCGACAACGGCGCGACCTGGAAGCAGGCCACGGTCGAGTCCGGGCTGACGAAGGACCAGTGGCCCACCGAGCCCTCGGCGGTCCACCTCGGCGACGGCAGGATCCTCGCCATCGCACGGACCGAGCAGGGCGGCGCCTCCGCCGCGCGATGCCAGTTCCAGTTGGTCTCCTCCGATCACGGTGCGACGTGGACGCGCGCGCAGACCAACATCGGCGACGTCCTGATCTCCACCCCGAGCCTGATCCTCGACGCCCGGACCGGGCTGCTCAGCAACTACTACTACGAGCGGGGCCGGGGGCTCCTCCGCCGCCGGGTCGTCGATCCCGACGACGTGTTCGGCCATCCTCTCGCCTGGCCCGACTCCGACGTGGTGGCCACGGGGAGTCCGGTCGCGATCGATGCGGGCAACGTGAACGCCACGGCGATCGGGGGCACGCACGTCCTCGCGTACTACTCCGGCAAGTCGCCGGACACGGCGGTCCTGGTGACCGTGCTTCCGGCGCCGACGACCGGCCGATGACGCCGGCCGATCCGGAGGGACGGACGTGGACCTGCGAACCTCCGAACCTGCGAGCCTGCGAACCTGCCAACCTCCGCCCCTCCGAACCTGCGAACCCCTGAACCCGCAGCGCCTGCCGCCGCTCAGCCGGCGGCCGGGGCGCCGGTGTAGGCGAGGTCCATCCGCTTCGCCGCGGCGACCTCGTCGAGGCGGCCGACGGGCATGGTCTCCGGCGCGCGGTGGAGTGCGTCGGGGTCCTTCTCCGCGAGGCCGGCGAGTTCGATCATCGCCTCGCAGAAGCGGTCGAGGGTCTCGCGGCTTTCGCTCTCCGTCGGCTCGATCATGACGGCCTCGGGGACATTGAGCGGGAAGTAGACGGTCGGCGGGTGGATGCCGCGGTCGATCAGCGCCTTGGCGAGGTCCAGCGTGTGGACGCCGTGGGCGGCGAGGGGCTTCCCGCTGAAGACGCACTCGTGCATGCAGCGGCCGGCGGTGACGGCGGCGAAGTGCGGGCGCAGGCGCTCCTGGACGTAGTTGGCGTTGAGCACGGCCATGTCGCTCGTCTCGCGCAGCCCCTCGCGTCCCAGCATGCGCAGGTAGGCGTAGGCGCGGAGGAGGATCGCGAAGTTGCCATAGAACGGCGCGATGTAGCCGATGCTCTTCGGCGCGTCGTAATCGAGGTGGTAGGTGCCGTCGCTGTGGGTGCGCACGCGCGAGATGGGCAGGTAGGGCCGCAACCGCTCGGCGACACCGACCGGGCCGGCGCCGGGGCCGCCGCCGCCGTGGGGCGTGGAGAAGGTCTTGTGGACGTTGACGTGGCAGATGTCGAAGCCCATGCGCCCGGGCTTGCAGCGGCCGAGGATGGCGTTGAGGTTGGCGCCGTCGTAGTACATCAGGCCGTCGACCGCGTGCACGGCGTCGGCGATCTCGCGGATCCGAGCGGTGAAGGTGCCGAGCGTGTCGGGGCAGGTCAGCATGACGCCGGCGGTTTCGGGCGTGATGGCCTTGAGCAGCGCGTCGACGTCCATCTGCCAGTCGCTGCGCGACGGGATGCAGACCACGTCGTAGCCGGCGATGCGCGCGCTGGCCGGGTTGGTTCCGTGCGCGGCGTCGGGGATCACGATGTGGGTCTTGGTGTTGCCGCGGTCCTGGTGGTAGGCGGCCATCAGCATGACGCCGGTCAGCTCGCCGTGCGCGCCGGCGAGCGGTTGGAGCGTGAACTCGGCCATGCCGCAGATCTCGGAGAGCATGCGCTCCAGCTCGAAGAGCATCTGCAGCGCGCCCTGCGTGAGCTGGCCGCCGTGGCGGAGCTGGGGCAGGAGCGGGTGGAGATTCTCGAAGCCCGGCAGCGAGGCGGCGGCCTCGCAGGCGCGCGGGTTGTACTTCATCGTGCAGGATCCGAGAGGGTAGAAGTGGGTGTCGACCGAGAAGTTCCGGCGCGACAGGCCCGTGAAGTGGCGGACCACGTCCAGCTCCGACGCCTCCGGCAGCGCGGCGGGCTCGGCGCGGCACAGCGCGCGGTTCGACTCCAGCGACACCGGCCCGATGGGCTCGGGCAGGCGCACGCCCCGGCGGCCCGGAACGCTCTTCTCGTAGATCAGGTCCATGGTTTGCCTCGGTGCGGCGACGATACGTCCCCCGCGTCGCCGCGGCAAGCGGGACGGTGCGGAGGAGTGTCCCGTTCCGCAATGCGAGGCGGGAGGGGGTAGTGGAACCCGCAGGTGGACGATGGAAGCGCGCGCCGCCCGCCCCCCCCGGGTTTGGGCTCCCGCTCCGGATGCCGCGGCGGTATGATCGCCGCCATCATGACGACTCCCGTTTTTCCGGGCGGTTCGGAGCCGCGGCCCGCGCGGCGGCCGTACCACGACCACTACTACGCGATGTTCTCGAGCGTCCTCGGGGGCATTGTCACGGATCCCGTCGCGATGACGGTGCCGGCGGACGACCACGTGGTGCACCGCGGGGACGGGGTGTTCGAGACGATCAAGTGTGTCGGCGGGTCTGTCTACGGGCTGGCGCCGCACCTGGCGCGGCTCGCCGCGTCGGCCGATCGTATCGGGCTGCGTCCGCCCCGCGACGGCGCGGAGATCGCCGCCCTCGTGCTCGCGACGATCCGGGCCGGCGGCCGGCGCGACTGCCTGGTCCGCGTGCTGGTGTCCCGCGGCCCCGGCGGCTTCGGCATCGCCCCGTCCGAGTGCCCCGAGCCGGGGCTCTACGTGATCGCCTACCGTCTGCCGCCGCCGTTCATGGACGCGCACCCGGACGGGGCGAAGGCGGTGACGGTCGACATCCCCATCAAGCCCGGCTTCCTGGCCACGATCAAGACCTGCAACTACCTGCCCAACGCCCTGATGAAGGCGGCGGCGCACGCGGCGGGCGCCGATTTCCCGGTGGCGTTCGACGAGCGCGGGTTCCTGGCCGAGGGGGCGACGGAGAACCTCGGCATCGTGACGCGGGAGAAGGTCCTGCAGGTGCCCCGGTCCGGCCGGATCCTCGACGGCATCACGGTGCAGCGCGTGCGCGACCTTGCGCCTGCGGCCGTGCGCGAAGGGGTGCTGTCGGGTGTCGAGACGACCGACATCCCCCGCGCCGCGCTGGAATCGGCGGTCGAGATCCTGGTCTTCGGAACGACGCCCGACGTGACGGCGGTGGTGACGTTCGACGGCCGCCCCGTCGGGTCCGGCCGCCCCGGCCCCGTCCAGGCCGTGTTGAACCGGTTGCTGGTGGAGGACATCCGCGGCAACGCGGAGTTGCGGACGCCGGTCTTCTAGGTTTCAGGTGTCAGGTTTCAGGTGTCAGAAAGAAGGGGGAGCGCACGCGGCGCCCTGCGGACGCGAGCCCGTTCGAATCCCGGCACACAACCCACCCGGGCCCCTCCCTGCCCCTGACACCTCAAACCTCGGCCTCTCCCTGCCCTGACACCTGAAACCTGACCCCTCTTACGGCGCCGGGGGCGCCGCGTTGGTCGAGGCGGGGGCGGCCGGGGCCGCCGCCGGCTTCCCGCCGCCGAACACGAGCCGCTTGATGTCCCTCGCGGTGATCAGGGCGAAGAGCGTGATCAGCAGGACGGCGAAGATGCGGTGGGCGAGGGCGGTGGCCTTCGGCCCCGGCGGGCGGCGCGTGACGCCTTCCCACAGGGCGAAGGAGATGTGGCCTCCGTCGAGGACCGGGATGGGCAGCAGGTTCAGGATCGCCAGGTTGACGTTCAGCATGCCGGTCAGCCAGAGCGCGAGAAGGAATCCGGTCTGGGCGGCCATCCAGTACATCTTGAAGATGTAGACGGGGCCGCCGACGGCGTCGACGGCGTGGCGGCTCTCCTTCGGCGTGGCGAAGGCCTTCAGGATCCGGAACACGGGGGAGGCCCAGGCCCACATCTGGAGCATGGGCTTCATCGACAGGTCGAACCGGTTGAACTCGATGCCGATCATCACGCGCTTGAGCTCGGGATTCCAGCGCGGGCGGACGGTCAGGTCCATCGGCCGGCCCTCGCGGAGGAGGCCGAGCACGACGTCCTCGTCGCCGTGGCTGCGGATCGAGTCGATCAGCTGGTCCACGCTGTAGACCGGCTGCCGGTTGAAGGACACGATGACATCGCGCCGGCGGAGGCCGGCCTCGTCGGCGGGGGCTCCGGGCGTCACGCCGATGATGAGACAGGACGAGTTCTTGCCGATGCCGGGGATGGTCCGCCCGCCGCCGGGGATCGGCTCGGTGGGGAGGGAGAGGGTTCGCTCCGCGCCGTCGGCGGTGCGGAGGCCGAGGTCGACGCGGTCGGCCAGGGCGCTGTTGATGATGAGGTCGTCCCAGGATCCGACGGCACGGCCGTTGACGGTCAGGATGCGGTCGCCCGCCCGGAGCCCCTCGGCGTAGGCGGTGCTGTTGGTCTCGACGTAGCCGAGGACCGGCGCGCGCCCCTCGCCGGCCGGCCCGGCCAGCGCGTGCACGGCGATCGCGATGCCGAGGGCGAAGACGAGGTTGAAGACGGCCCCCGCCGCGGCGACCGCGATACGCTTCCAGGGGGACGCGGGCGGGAT
>CAYODK010000307.1:0-5400 GCA_964402695.1 uncultured Verrucomicrobiota bacterium | reverse complement strand
ACAACCAGAGGGGCTGACACCCTCCCTCTACCGGACAGGCGCCCTTATTTGAAACCCGAAACTTGGAACTTGAAACTTCCGTCCTACGGCTTGTACGTGATCCACATCGGCGAGACCCAGACGAGCTCGCCGTCCTCCTGCTCGCCGCGGACGTAGTAGTAGCTGGTCTTCCCGGCCGCGGGCTGGAAATCGGTCCACTGGAACTCGACCTCCGCCTTCCTCGGCTCGACGGAGTGCACGTAGGCGCCGTCCTTGACGATGTGGACCTTCGCAAACGGTGCGGTGCCGCGCAGCTTCACGGCCAGCGTCGGCTTCTCGGCGGTCGTGAACTCGTCGCCCATGAACTGCTTTCCGCACCGCACGTCGGCGATGATGTTGTCGGTGGCGCCGTAGACATGCCGCGCCTTGAGGGCCGCGAGGATCGCATCGCGCGTGACATCCTCCGCCCACACGCAGCAGTAGCTGATGTGCGTCGAGCCGTGGTCGCTGGACGACTGGAAGCCGAGCCGGTAGCCCTTCTTCAACGCGTGCGAGACGAAGCCGTACGGCCGCCATCCGCCGATGGAATCCTCGGCCGTGTTGGACCGCGGCGCGCTGGGCATCTCGTAGTTCTGCCGGCACCCCTGGTAGATCTCGACGACCGGCTCGACCTTCGGGTTGTTGTCGCGCCAGTCGGTGCCCATGTCGGTGCCGCTGGTGTGGCTGGCGCAGATGCCGTCGTGCTCGCCGAGGTAGCGGTAGAGCATCTGCGTGTCCGGCGTGTTCGGACGCTCCGCGTCGACCGGCAGATCGTCCATCGCCTTCCCCATGCCGCCCTGGAGGCGCGGAAGGGTCCGCACGCCCCTCTTCGCGAACATCGCGTTGCGGTGGCCGTCCGGGTAGTTGCAGGACCGCTCGTAGGTGTACATCGGCGCGAACCGGCCCGGGACGCCGAAGAGGTCGGTCGTCTTCTGCGTGATCCACCACGGGTACTCGCGGCCGTTGCCGTTGTCGTGATCGCCGTTGCCGATCCAGTCCTGCGCGGCCGCGTCGAGCCCGTAGCGCCACATGTCCATCAGCATGCCGTCGCCGCCGCCGTCGCCGGACAGCTCCGTGTGCCGGTGAAACTCGCCGCGCAGCAGTCGCAGGGTTGCGCCGCCCGCCTCCGCACGGGCCTTGCGGGCCGTCGCAACCGCCTCGGCCTCGGCCTGCGCCGCGGCGGCCGGGGCCGTTGCCGCCGGCGCCTCGACCGGTTCCAGCTTCGGCGGCGCCGCCGCGCCGGAGGGACCGGGCAGAAGGGCCATCGCCAGCTCGTTGTTGACCGGATCGGGCCAGCGGGGCTTCAGCGCAACGGTCTGCACCTTCTCGCCCGGCTGCAGCGCCGTGCGGACGAACCAGTCGGGCAGCTTCGCGGCGGTCGCCATGCGGCCGTCCGTCGCGCAGACGAGCGCCGGCCCCCCGCCCCCCCGCGGCACCAGCGCGGGCGCGCTGTCGAGCGTGTTGTCGGTGCCGGCCACGATGACCTCGTCCGACCAGCGATCGCCCTCGTACCACGCAACGTGGTCGAACCAGGCGGAACCGACTCCGACCCGCTGCCCCGCTCGCGACGAGCGGACCGAGAGCCACACGCGCCCGGCCGGGTCGCAGGCGATGACCGGCTGGGCGAGGACTCCGCTGCGCGGCTTCGCCGCGCCCGAGCCGGTGCGGAAGGCGCGGACCCCGGGGCCGAACGCGACGGTCGGCGCCTCGGCGGGCATCATCACGCGGCCGTCGGCCAGCACGCGCACCGAGACCGACCGGCCGGACTGGAGACCCACGCCGGCCTTGTCCAGCGCACCCCAGTCCTTGCCCCACATCTCCGGCCCCTCTTCGTAGGCGATCCAGAGACGCCCCGCGGGATCGTACGACGCGGTCGGCCGCATCTCCGCCTTCGCCGACGCCGCGACGGCGACCGGCTCCGTCCACGTGCCGACCGACCAGACGCGGGCGAACACGTCGTAGGTGCCCGCCTCGTAGGAGTCCCACACGACGGCGACGCGGCCGTCGGGCGCCGCCGCCACGCCCGGCCCCCACTGGTTGCCGGGCCGATCGCAGACCGTTTCCGCTCGCCCCAGCTTCGTTCCGTCCTGACGGACGACGAGGATGTCCGCATGGCCCTCCGCCCCGAACGCCATCCAGGCAACCCATACCCGGCCGCCGGCGTCCGTCGCGGCCGAGGGGAACGCGTCAGGACCGGGCGTGTCGGTGATGCGGATCGGCGCGTCGCCCTTCCCGTCCGCAAAGCGGCGCGCGAAGAGATCCCAGCGATCGCCGGCCTTTGCCGTCCAGAACACCCACGCCGCCCCGTCGCCGTCCACGGCGACCGCCGGACGAAACACGTCGCCGCCCTTCGGCGTGACCTCGACCGGCCCCTTCCATGCGCCCTCCGCGAGGGTCAGGAGCATGACCTGGTCGCCGCCGGTCGGCTGCGCGAGCCGGGCGAAGTCCTTCGGCTCGGCCTCGACCGGTCCGCGGCGCCGGAAGTCCGGGCCGTGGGTGAACGCGACGTAGGCGACGTGGATCGCGCCGTCTTTCGACGCGGCGGCCGACACCATGTCGTCCTCGGTGGGGGCGCTGAGCACGGTCGTGGCGCGGGCGGCGCGGGCGACATTGACCTTCCCCTGGAAGAACCCCTTCACGACGCCCGGCGGGACCTCGGCCAGCGTGAACGCGAAGTCGCCCTGCTTCGTCGTGAAGGCGAGGCGGGTGTCGTCCGTGGCTCCCTCCAGTTCCACCAGCAGGGCCGAGTCCTGAAGGGGCATCAGTTCATGGCCGCGCTTCCGCTGCTCGACGTTGGACGGGATCGAGCGGCGCGTGGTGACCTTCCACGAGGCCCCCTCGATCAGGTCGCGGGGATCGCGACTCCAGGAGGTGATGCCGGCGAGACGGCCGCCGGTGACCTCGAGGGAGCCGTCCCAGGCCGTCGCCTCCTTCCTCCCCTGCGCGCCGGCGCTCTTGAGGTCGACGCGGAGGAGCACCCGCCCCCCGGTCGGCGGCGTGGTTTCGGGCTTCGCGTCCGCCGCGCCGGCGCCGATCTCCACCGGCGCCGCGGCGGCCCGCCCCTTGCCCGTCCCCTTCTTCGCGCCCTTCTTCGGCGCCTCGGCGCCCGTGGCGGAGGTCCAGGCCGCCGCCACGACCAGCCCCGCAACCGCCAGCCCCGCCGCCACGCCCCATCCGCGGTTCCATGCCTTCATGATCCTGCCCTCCGCCCGGTACGGTTTGCCCTACAACGGATGACGGCCGCATTTCCTGTGGCCCGGGGCAGACCCGAACTTGAAACCTGAAACGTGGAACTTGAAACTGCCCGTCAGGGCAATGGCTCGATGCAGACCCTGCGGAAGTGGATCTCTCCGCCCTCGGACTGCAGGCCGATCTGCCCCGCCACGATCTCGCAGCCGGTCGCCTCGTTGACCTTCTTCCCGTTGACCTTCGCCGTCAGCGCGCCGCCGACCAGTTCGATCTCGTAGACGTTCCACTCGCCCGGCGGGTTCTCGGCGCCCTCGATCTTCTTCACGCCGCGCATCTCGCCGGTGTTGGGCGTGGTCTTCTCCATGAACCGGTCCGCCGCGCCGGCGACCTTCATGCCGTGAAACCCGTAGATCGCGCCCGCGTCACCGCTCTTGAGCTGGCATTCGATGCAGCGCGGGAGGCCCTTCGGCTCGCCGTTGACCCGCAGCAGGACGCCGCTGTTGCCCGCCTTGCCGCCCGGCGCCCAGCGCCACTCGACGCGGAGCCGGAAGTTGGTGAAGGTCCGCTTCGTGTGGAGGTAGCCCATCGGTTCGCCGCGGCAGACGAGAAGGCCGTCCTTCACGCTCCACACGTCCGCCATCTTGACGTTGGGATCGACGAGGAACGCGCCCCATCCGTCGAGGTCCTTCCCGTTGAACAGCGGCTCGCACGACTTCCCGCTCTTCGTCGCCGTCGCGCACCCCGCCGCCACCGCCGCCGCCACGCCCACTGCCGCCAGCACCTTCATCCCGTTCATGCGATCCTCCGGTTGGATGGAACGGATCAAAGCACCAATGCGGCCGGTTGACCAGAGTTTCCCTGCGGCTCCATTCGCGCCGGACCCGAAGACACGCGACGAGGACCGTCGCACGGAGTTGACTTGCGCCCCTCCACGCGCCGGTTGTCCGGAAGGCAGCGGGGCATCCCGGGCCGGTCAGGGCGCGTTGGTGACGACGTTGTCGGGGTCGTCGTCGTCCTCGTCCTCATCCTCTTCGGGGGTGGTCTGGGAGATCGTGGCCACGCCCTCGTAGCGGCCGGCCGCATCCTGGACGCGAACGTAGTTGTTGCCCTCCGCCTCCCCGTTCCGTTCGTAGATCGCCGAGTAGGCGCCGGCCGCCTGGATGGTGCCCAGGGACGCATCGCTGACGTACCATCGGAACGGGAGAACAACGGGTGCCGTGGCCAGCACGCCGTTGGTCGCGGTCCCGGTGCTGTTGGTCTGCGCGTTCACCGTCACGTTGAACACGACGGTCTGGGACGCCACGGTCAGGTTCGTCGAGGAGGGCAACAGCACCAGCACCTGGTCCAGCGCCTCGATCGTCTCGCAACCGCCCCCGATCCACAGGGCCCCGGCGGCCGCGATTCCGGCCAGCATCGCCCCGATCCGCATGGACTTCTTCATGGAGACTCCCTTCGCGCCCGGTCAAAGCTCGCGCCACCGCTGCGGAGTGACTTGGACCGCGTTGTTCGTGACAATGCCCGGAGGGAACGACCACGGCAACACGCCCTTGTTGTACGTGATCGTCACGCCCTGGGAGAGATCGGCGTCGTTTCCGGCGTAGACCAGCCCCTGGAGGGCGATGCTCTGCGAGATATCAAGCCGGTCGCCGGCATAGACGAAGCCGGACGCCTGGGCCGCCTGTTTCATGTCGATCGTGCCGGGGGTCAGGATCGCGGCGCGGCTGGCGATGATGCCCAGTTGCTTCATTTCGATCACGTCGCGCGCGAAGATCAGGGCATTGGTTCCAATGCGGGTGCTCTGGCCCATCGTGAAGTTGTCCCCGCAGATCACCGTGACGTTCGGCCCGATCTGGCTCGACTGCTGGAGGCTCAGGGTGTTCCGGACCACGAGCACTCCCCCGCCGGGCGAACTGGTGATGCGCTTCAACTGCTTCAGCGACGCGCTGCTGTTCACATACCTGACCTGCCCGGCGAGATTTATGTCGTTGTTGAAATCGAGGCCGGAGTTGCTCGATGCGGCGATGGCCAGGAAGCTGTCGTAGAACGAGGTGTCCAGATGGGGGACGCTGGGTTGAACGATGTAGTACGGATTGGCGGGACTGCTGAAGGGATAGGATCCGCCGTAGATGACCGATGAGTTGCCCATGCTGATGGAGCCGCCGATGTAGGCCTCATCGTAGATGGCGGCGCTCT
>CAYODK010000306.1:0-5400 GCA_964402695.1 uncultured Verrucomicrobiota bacterium | reverse complement strand
GCGAGTTCACGAGCAACGAGGTCTGGAGCATCTACGAGGCGGGGGCGGATCTGGACGGGGACACGCTGCGCCCGGCGGCGGAGATGGCGGCGGGGAGTTCGCCGAGTTCGGGCGACACGGACGGCGACGGGTTGGACGATGAGGACGAGTGCGCGATCGGAACGAATCCAGGAAGCCCGGACATGGACGGTGACGGGATTCTCGACGGCGACGAAGTGGCCGGGGGCACGAATCCGTGCAGCGCGGACACGGACAGCGATGGCATCACTGATTACGAGGAGATCTTCACCTACTTTGGCTATCTGGATCCGACCGAGGCGGACACCGATGGGGACGGCCTCAGCGATTACGCAGAGATCTTCACGACACGCACCTACGCCGCACCTGAATGCTCCGGCGCGCAAGACACGGACGGCGACGGGTTGAGCGACGCTGAGGAAGTCGTGAACTACGGGACGAACCCGTGGTCCGTGGATTCGGACGGTGACGGCATTGACGACGGCTACGAAGTCGACAAGGGATGGGATCCAACCGATGCCGCAACGGCCACGCAGAATCCGGACGGCGATGCGTTCAACAACCTCATCGAATACCAGTGGGATTACCAGCCCACCGTGTCGAACAGCGCACCGCCGACATCGCAGAAGCTCATTCTCTGCCCCCACGGCAGCAACGGCGTGCAGCACTCGGACTGGTACATGCTGGCTCCCGGGAGCCTGGGCTCGCACTCGGCGCGCATTCGCGTGCGCCCGTTCTACAAGAGCGGGCAGCTCGCAGCACAGTATCTCTACCATACGCAAAGTCCGGGCTTCTCAATCAACGGCACGGCCGCAAGCTCCATGGCGTCGCCCATCGAGGTGCCGGCGAGCAGCACGGCCATCGAGTACACGATAACAAGCGATGCCTCCGCTCGCGGGACAAACCTATATTTCCGCCTGACCAACCCAGACGAGCCGTCCGAGACGAAGGACACTGCCCGCTGCTACTTCCCCGAAATCGAAGAGGTGACCTTTTGGGGACCGGGCGACGCCAACTATGTGGACGTGGGCTATGGCCAGACCAATACGCTGTGGATCGGAGCGCCGGCGGATACGAACAACTGCCGAGTGCGCATGCGACCCATCCAAGGACCTCCCGATAATTATGGGATCTCGTATTTCCATTGGACGGACTGGGTCCGGGTCAAGGTCACCGGTTCTGGCGCGAACCCGACCGCGGCCACCTTGAACGCCCTCGACTGGCAGTCCGCCTACGGGGTTTGGTACGACGATGTCATGACACGAGGCATCCATCTGGCGCCGGGATCCTATACATTCGAAGTTGGTTACGACATGAACGGCAGTGGCGTTCTAGACGCGGGGGAGGTTCACGAGACGTGCAAAGTGAACCTCCTGAAAGTGGACATACAAAGGGACGGAACAAGCATCGCGTGGTCCACAAATGCCGTCAATGTGGGCGAGCGCATCGCGCTCACTGGAACACTTGATCCGGCCCTGACTGTGTCGAGCAATCTATGGTCAATCCCGGGGACTCGCATCAAGAGCTACACGATGTCCGAGAACCTTGGCGAGACCAATGGTCTTTCGCCATCCGATCTCCTTGCAACGAACGTCGTTTTCTACTGGATTGACGATGGCACCACCCTCCAGGTCGAGTATACGGTCTTTGCGGAGGGCATTACGTGCTCAGCAAGTACATGGTTCAATGTGATCCGTCCGACGGCTGCACTCCTGTCCGTGACTACGACAAATAGCCCTGCAGTCAATGTGAGTACAAACTACTGGTCAGGCCAGGAAACCAACCATTGGATGCATTTCGGAAATGAAGCGTCTCCAGGTATCAGTTGGACTGGGCTTGTGGCCACGGCTGCCGGAGCCAGTGGGGAAATTGGCTTTGTTCAACTCATTCAGGAAGAGGGGCGCTGTGCCGAAAGCGATGGCACGGTGTGGGTATTGTCATCAAGCAACCAGTTTGTGCTCGACGGCACGCCCCCTCTGGTCCTCTACGATGACGGCCCAGAGGCCCACAAGAGCATTGGAGCTTCGGATGCACAGTACATTGATTCTAACGACACTCCAGGCATTAATCTGGACTCGCCGGAATACGAGTTTGTCAATGCGGATGTATCCAACAACTTCAACGTGTATCTCATGTATCGGCCGTCTGGGATCGATAGCATATGGGTTACGCTTCGAAAGATGGACTGGTATTGGCATGGGGCCGTAACCAACAACGGCGGTTGGTCCATGTTGCCTGGGGCATCAAGTTCCTCCTCTCCTTCTGGCATTGACAGCATTGAACTCCCGACATGGAAGAACCACGCCGTGAACATTAACTATGAGGAGGAGTAGAATGTCTGCAATGGTCTTTATCCCTGTGCGCATGGCTGTAGGCGCTGCAATCGTTTGGCTGTGCGATACGGTGGCTGTGCGAGCGGATGGCGAAGCGACGGCAGGCGATGCTCCTTCGTCCGAAACCGTCGCAGTGCGTTCTAGCGCGTCTATGAGAGTGATCCCGAAGAAGGAAGTGTACAAGGTGGGTGATCCCGTCGTTCTGCAAGTTGAGGTGCAGAACACTGGGAATCGCCCTGTTTCTGTCAATCGAGATCATCCGTTGCTAGATTACGATATTGCCGTGCTCGGGCCGGACGGGAAGAACGTTCCTCTTTCGGGCGACGCCGAACGTGAAAAGAAGAAGCAACAACTGGTCTCTCGCCGGATCAAGCGCTCTCTTTCTCCGGCGCAGAGAACCCACGAAGAACTGGAAATAACCAGGTACTTCGAGATGCGACTACCTGGCGCATACGAAATCCGCATATCAAGGGGTCTGTTCCCATTAGAACAAGGAACGAACTCGCTTCCTACAGCGACTGTCATGGTCACTCTTCAAGAGCGCTAGTCTGGCGGGAGCCGTTTGGTGGATTGATTGTGATAAGCGGCGGCCATGCGCTCGAATACGCGAGCGGTGTTCGCGCCTACGGCGCGCACCTCGATTACCCCCGCGCGCCTCAAGAGCTCGCTTCGTTCGAAGGTCGCTACGCTTCATGGTAGCGGCTGCGAAGCTCCGCCCGACCTTTGTCGTTATCGGTGATTTGCGGGCGTTCTGTCGCTGTCATCGAAGGGCACGTGCGGGAATGTGCAGGGTAGCCGACGGACGCTGGCAGCGGAGTACCATCATGGGCGTCGGCGTTCTGCCGTTCAAGTGCGTGGCGTTTGCCAGCGCCAGCGCAACCACGCAGTCATCATGGAGCCCGCTCGGCGCGTCGTAGCTGATGCGGCCGCCGGGGTGGATCTCGTACTCGTACCGCTTGAGTTCGTCCGTCAGGACGGTCCAGCCCCGCGGCCAGCGGACCTGGCCCTGCTCCAGGGCGACGGCGAGCTTCTGGATCAGCGGCGGCTTGCTCGCCGCCGTGAACCGGAACGGCTCGATGTGCGGGTAGCGGCGCACGAGATCGTCGTAGATCGGATCTCCGGCGCCCGTGGCGTCCATCACGCGCTCGCCAGCCCACCCCAAGGTCCGGCAAGTCGCCGGCTTAATCCCGCCACCTTCTCACGGCACAATCCCTTGCGGGGACCGGCGTAACAGCCGGGATCCCCGCGCTCCTTAAGATCGGCCCCATCCCGCGGCATAATCCTCTGCCGATCCCGCATAGCGGTCGGGTCTTGTGGCCCGGCCGCTCTTTACCAACCCCCGGAGGACACCCATGCCCTATCGCTATCCCTGGCCGGCCTCGGCCCTCTCGCCGGCCGACATGCGCCTGCTCCACCACGCGCGCCAGCGCGACGGCGAGCGGCGCCCGATCACCCGCCTCATCGCCGAGGCGGTTCGTGTCTGCTTCAGCAACCCCCAACCCGCGAAAGGAGACCCGTGCACCATCATCCCCTGCCCCTCGTCCTCGTTGCCCTGACCGCCGCACTCCTGGCCGCTGGCTGCGACGACGACACCTATAGGCAGCAGCAGGACCGGATCGCCGCGTTGGAAGGGCAGGTCGTCCAGGCCCGCGATGAAGCCCAGCGCCTGCACTCCCTGAACAGCCAGATCCTCGCGGCCCAGCGAGAGACGATCGCCCAGCTCGAGATCGAGCGCGCACGCGGGCACGCGCAGGGCGAGGAGGCCAAGTCCGGCCGCAACGTGGCCTCGCTGCTCACCACGAGCGTCGTCCTGCTCGGCTGCGGGTTCGCCGCCGTCGTGGTCGCCCGGAGACGCGCGCGTGTACCCGGACCCGCGTAGCGGTCTCAAGCGGCAGGTCGCCGCCATCGCGGCCGTGTTCGCGATCGGCCTGCTGGGCGGGTGCCTGCTGTCGAGGCCGCGGGATCCCGACACCGAGACCACCCGCATGCTCGTTGCCGTGATCCAGTCCCTGGTCCACAGCCAGAACGCGGGCCCGATCATCGCAGCCGGAATCACGGCCGGGGCCGCCGTCCTATGCGCTGTCCTCGTGCCCCTGGTGGCGGTCCTGACTTTGGAACGCGTTCCAAAATCGCGGCTGCCCCCTGCCCCGATCCACGAGGAGCTACCCGACCGCCGCGCTCCGCAACTGCCCGAGAACCCACATCCGACCCGCCATCCAGTCCCAACCCCAAGAAGGAGATAGAGAAATGAAGTTCACCCTCACCCGCGCAATCCTGCGCGACGCCCTGCAGGGGCTGGGCCGCATCGTCTCGACCAAGGCGACGCTGCCCATCCTGCAGTGCATCCGGTTCGACGCCGACGGCGACCGTATCGCCATCTCCGGCACGAACCTCGACCAGTACGGCCGCTACACCGCCGAAGGCACCGTGGCCCGCAAGGGCGCGTGCGTCGTCGAGCTGGAGCGGCTCAAGCCGTTCGTGAAGGGATCCGACAAGGACACCCTCACGTTCGATGCCGGCAAGGACAGTGTGACCCTCACCAATCCGGTACACGGCCAGAGCATCGACCACACCCTGCCCGCCTATGATCCGGCCGACTGGCCGAGCGCCCCGGCCGAGATCGAGACTGCACCGGCGCCCGAGTCATTCATGGCCAGGTTGCAGGCGCTTCTCACGTTCGCGTGCCAGGACTCCAGCCGTGCCGTGCTCAACGGCGTCTACCTGGAGAAGTCCGAGAACGGCTGCCGCATGGTCGCAACCGACGGGAAGCGGCTGACGTGCTATGAAATGGGTGACCTGCCCATCGCCGAGAGCGCCGTCCTGCCCCTGTCCCGGTTCATCGCATGGAGCCGCCTCGCCGATCCGGTGAAGCTGGGTGCGGCCTCGGGCAAGACCGGCAAGTGGGTCCGGCTGGAGTGCGGCCCCTGGTCGGCCACGATCCGGGGCGTTGAGGGCGTGTACCCCAACTGGCGGCATGTCGTCCCCGATGACAGCGCGGCCAAGCTCTCGTTCACGCTCTCCCCCGAGGATGCCACGTTGCTCCGCACGG
>CAYODK010000305.1:0-5457 GCA_964402695.1 uncultured Verrucomicrobiota bacterium | reverse complement strand
TCGCAAGCGCGGACCGCGACCGGTTGCCGTAGAGTCCCCGCATGATCAGAGGTGGGTTGGTGACGGTTATCGATGTGGGCGTCAACTCCTCCTGAGCCGCAGCGAGTGCGGCGGCAGTCATACAGATTGCTGTCAGGAGTGATCTCATCTTCTCACACAGAACGCGCCGCAGCAGGGTCGCCCCGCTTGCGCGGCGTACCATGGCTGTGGTTGTTCGCACTCTGTCATTCCGTTGCCAGCTTCGAGAACATCATTCGCTTTAACTCGCTCAGCGCGACGGCGGCGCTCTCTCCATCAACCTCAATACGCCCTTTCAGGCAACACCGGTCTGCGACGTTGTCATCACGAATCTCATAGTCGAGCCTGAAACCGCCTCGCACATGGCGGTGAAGAGCAAGTAAGCCGCCGACGCTCATTCCGATCTCGATAGTCTGGGTCTTGAACTCCTCGAACCTCGTGAACTCATCTCGGACACGCGGTCCGACGATGAAGAACACGCCGAGACAATGCGCACAGAACGCCTCCCCGGCTCTGACGCGGAGCGTATATGGCACGTCCATCGCGACCGCGTCTTCGGTCGTGATCTCAAGTGACGTTGTACTGTCTTCGAGTTTCATCTTGTTGTGCGAACATCGTATTGGCCGTCACGCATAGCGGGGGCGCCGACCGAATAACCCGCGCAAAGCGTCACCCGGTCCGTTGCAAACACGTGACTTACAGGTCGGTCCTGACGCATAGCATGGTATTGACGAAACCGTGATACACGTCACGAGCTGTCTCTGCCTGCTTGCGGCGCGCATTCTCCAAGCGTCTCCTCCAGCTCCATCGGCACGGTGCCGACGACAGTCTGGCAAACGTATACGCCCGGCACAGTGCTCGGACAAGCCGTTTGCATCTGCCGTTTTGCATCTGCGCCGGGCCGGCGCGTGGCCGTGTCCAGAGACCGGGCAGAACGCCCGCTCAACCGCCTCATAACCATCCGAAGAAAGGAACCAAACCCATGACCGACAACCCCATCCTGCAAGCCCTCACCCGTGAGGGCGTCTTGATCAACGTATCCGTCCGCTTCTGGCGGGCGTCCAAGAAGCTGGAGCCCGGCGACCTCGGGCTCGACGCCGCGTCGCTCGACGAGCGACTGATCTCGCTCGGCCGGAAGCGCCTGCTGCCCAAGGATGCCCTGGCGCAGTTCGCCCTGATCGAGTCCCGGGCGCATGCCATGGTCGAGCAGTCCACGTTCCCGTTCCTGGGCGGCATCGCCCACTTCCTGCCCAACCGGAAGCTCTCCGAGATCCGGCAGGGGCTGGACGCCCTGCGGGGCGACTTCGAGGCGGCACAGGCGAAGTTCAAGGACGCCTACGCCGACCTGCGGGAGAACGCCATCGAGGAGTGGCGCGAACTGGCCCGGGAGCTGTCCCTCGACGCCCGTACCGTGATCGCCAAGATCGAGGCGTCCTATCCCGAGCCCGATGCGCTGGACCGCTACTTCGGCTTCGAGGTCCGGCTCTACCAGGTCCGGGCACCGGAGTCGCTGGAGACGGAGTGCGTCACGTTCGCCGACCAGGAGTACATCGTCGAGGCCCGGAAGCGGGCGGCCGCCGATGCCGCCGCCCAGATGGGCCGGGAGTCCGAAGCGTTCGTCGGTGAATGCGTGGCCACCCTGCGGCAGGAAGCGGCCATGGTCTGCGAGGACATGCTTTCGTCGATCCAGACCGGGAAGACCGAGGGCGTGCACCAGAAGACCCTGAACCGGCTGCTCAAGTTCATCGAGGACTTCAAGGCGCTGAACTTCGCCGGGGATGCCGAGTTCGACCGGATCCTGGAGAACGCCCGGAGCACCCTGCTCAGCAAGACGGCGGAGGAGTACCGCGACAACGCGGCGGCTCTGACCCGGCTTCAGTCGGGACTCAAGGGCCTCGCCCAGACGGCCAAGACCCTGGCCCAGCAGGACGCCCATGCCATCGTGTCCCGGTTCGGGCAGATGGGCACCCGGAAGTTCACGCTGGCGGCGTAACCCCGATGAGCGATCGAGAAGAAGCCTATCAACGCGCCTGCCTGGAAACGCTGAAACCACTCGTCGGCAGGCGCGTTCGAACCCTGATCAGGGACGACGAGGGGAACTTCGGCTTTGCGATGGAGGACGGAACCGCGGTCTGGATCATGTCCGATCCCGAAGGCAACGGTCCCGGCTTCGCGGACGTGACCCGTCCGTGATCCGAATCCGACAGCAACGCCCATGCACTCAGAAAGGAGAGAACCATGTCCCACTTTACCAGTGTTCAAACCCAGGTCCGTGACATCGCCGCCCTGCGCGACGCATGCCAGGAGATGGGCCTGCAGGTCGTCGAGAAGGCCGATGCCCGCGGGTATGCGGGCAACGTGCTTCCCGGCGATTACGTCGTGCGGCTGCAAGGCCCGTACGACATCGCCCTCAACCGCCAGCCCGACGGCACGTTTGGGCTCACCACCGACTGGTGGGCCGGCTACGTCGCCAAGGAGGTCGGCCCCGACTACGGCAAGCTGCTCCAGCTCTATGGCGTCCACAAGGCCATGCGCGAAGCCCGGAAGAAGGGCCTCACCGTTCGTCGGCAGGCCATTTCCGACGGCCGGATCAAGCTCACCATCGGGGGCGTGTAACCATGAAGCGCACCATCGAAGTCATCGTGGAGCCGAACGGGCGCGTCGCCATCGAGGCGATGGGCTTTGCCGGCGCCGACTGCGAGAAGGCCACAGCGTTCCTGGAGCAGGCCCTCGGCGTCGTCGGGGATCGCCGCAGGAAGCCGGAGTACCACAAGCGGGCGCTGACCCAGGCGCGGCAGCAGGTGGGCGGATGAAGAAGCCGTTCACGCTGGATGCCGCCGACATCGACTGGGATCTCCTGCGGGACCAGAAGGCCGACCTGAACGAAGCGCTCGTGTCTGGCGCCTCACTCACGCCGAAGGCCCAGCTCTCGGTGTCGGGCATCGTCGAGTTGCTCGATTACATGCAGGACGAGGCGGCCAAGGTCCTCGGCGAAACGGCAGTGTTCGGCCAGTAGCTTGCCCACACCAACCCCAACGGGCCCGCTTCCTTCACCGGGGCGGGCCCTTCCACTTTGAAAGGAGCCTATCCCATGTCCACACGGGGCAGTGTCGCGTGGCGCGTCGGAACCGCATCAAACAGTGCACGAAAGGAACCAAGAGGACCATGAAAAGCGTCAGTCTGTATTTTCGTCAGGGCAGTTCGGACAAGGAGTACCACGCCCAGGTGCAGCCCAAGGGCGCCGGGTGGGTGGTCAACTTCCAGTACGGCCGGCGCGGCAGTTCGCTGACGGCCGGGACCAAGACCCAGGCACCCGTCAGCCAGGCCGAGGCCGACCGTATCTTCGACCGCTTGGTGGCGGAGAAGAAGGGCAAGGGCTACACCGAGGGCGAGGCCGGCACACCGTACGCCGGGGACCTCAGGAAGGAAGCCTCCGGCGTCGTGCCGCAGTTGCTGAACCCGATCGACGAATGTGAGGTCGAGGCGTTACTGGCCGACGACCGCTGGTGCGCCCAGGAGAAACTTGACGGCCGCAACCGGCTGTTGCGGATCGGAGCAACCACGGTCCAGGGCATCAGCAAGCTGGGCCTGGTGGTCGCCATCCCCCAACCCATTCATGACACCGGGCCGCGGTTCGGGCCGGGCCTGCTGGCCGGCGAGGAGATCGGGGACACCCTGTACGTCTTTGATCTGCTCGAACACTGCGGTCGCGACCTGCGTGCTTCACCGTACAGGCAACGCTACCTGGCGCTGACCAGCGCCTTCGCGGCCATGCCCTCGCATCATCGGAACGCGTTCGCGCTGGTCGAAACGGCGTGGACAGCGGAGTCCAAGCGCCGGATGCTGGTGGACCTGCGGGCGGCCAAGGCCGAGGGCATCGTTTTCAAGGAAGTGCATGCCCCGTACAGCCCCGGCCGACCGAGCAGCGGCGGACCGCAGCTGAAACTCAAGTTCTATGAGACATGTTCGGCCATTGTCGCGGCTGTGAATGCCAAGCGAAGCGTGGCCCTGCAGGTTCTGGCCGACAACGGCACGCCGGTCGACGTGGGCAACGTAACGATCCCGCCCAACCAACCGGTCCCGCCGGTGGGCGCCGTCGTGGAGGTCCGCTACCTGTATGCCTATCCGGGCGGCAGCCTGTATCAGCCCGTGTACCTCGGGGTGCGGGACGACGTGACCCGGGCCGAGTGCGGCGCCAGACACATCAAGTTCAAGCGCGACGAGGCCGCATGACCGCAAGCTTCGTCTTCACGCCGGACGGCATCGCCCACGGCCTGTACACGGAGGCGATCGACCTCACCCAGATTGGCCGGCTGACCGTGAAGCGGGCCAGCCAGATCGAGTTCAACGACCGCACCCAGTCGTGGGAGGTTCAAACCCTGGGCGGCCGGATGATCTTCAGCGCCTCCACCCGGCAGCGGTGCCTGGACTGGGAGCAGCAGTATTTCACCGTCGGGAACGGCGTTCCCGCAAGGAAAGGAATGAAGCATGCAGTATAGCCGTGTGATTCGAGTTACCTCCCGCCGGATCCTGCCGCTGGCGGTGTTCGTGCAGACCGATCCGGCCCTGGAAGCGCTGGCGGCCGACTGCGGCATGGCGCCCGTCGACTTCATCGCCTCGGAGTTCGTGGCGGAGGGCGAGAAGGGCGAACAGTACCCGGACTGGGTGCTGCGGCAGGTGAAGGCGGCGCTGGAGACGCGCCTCATGGCCGACGACGTGAAGGATCTTCCTGATGGCCATGAACATACGGCGTCCCGGGTGACACACGCCGAGTTCGACGAGGTGGACCGGCAGTGGGTGCTCGACACGTTCGCCGAGCGGGCGGACGTGCGGGAGGTCTGGTCCGAGTCGAATGCAAAGGCTTGGGCGAAAGCAGCCTAGGCCATACGGAAGCCCCGGAGCCCGTCCCGCCCCAAGCCGGCGGGGCGGGCTCCCTCTATATAAGGAGACGCGCATGACCACCGAACTGCGCAACACGGTCACGCGCCGGTGCGCGGAACCGCACGACCACCGGAAGAAGCGTCTGGTGGTCTCGCTGGAACCCGGCGACGTGATCAGCTTCAGGGAAGAGCGCGGCCGGAAGACGTTCAGCGCTCCCCTCGCCCGCGTCTACCGGCAGGTGCTGGTCTGGAACGTCGATGCCCTGCGCGCCTTGAAGCGAAAGGGGAAGCGATGAGCGAGCCGGTACCCTTCATCGACTACCTGAACGCCGTAGATGATCTGCTTCAGGCCCGCTACGGTGTTACGAGCAGCGATGCCGACATGGAGCAGATCGCGGCGGCCCAGGATGCCGGCGACACGCCCGAGACGTTCGTCGAATGGTTCGGCGAGCACTACGACCTCACACCCCTACCCCAAGCCTGAAAGGAACCCCATGACAGGACCCATCGTTTCGTACATCCGGGCGGGATACCCCGGCATCTTCATCGTGTCCCACGA
>CAYODK010000304.1:0-5525 GCA_964402695.1 uncultured Verrucomicrobiota bacterium | reverse complement strand
AGGCCATCGTCTTCGGCATGGACCGCGGCCTCGGCGGCTACCTCCCCGCCGTCGGCCCGCTGCAGCTCTTCGGCATCGAGATCAACCCCTACGCCCACGACCTCGCGCAGACGGCCGTCTGGATCGGCTTCCTCCAGTGGACCCGCGCCAACGGCTTCCAGATGACCCAGGACCCCGTCCTCCGCCCGATGAAGGACAACTTCCGGTGCATGGACTCCATCCTCGACCTCTCCGACCCCGCCGCGCCCAAGGAACCGGCATGGCCGACCGTCGACTTCATCGTCGGGAATCCGCCGTTCCTGGGCGACAAGCTGATGAGGCGTGAACTGGGCGATGACTACGTTGACCGCCTCCGCGATCACTACGCAAACCGCATCCCCGGACAGTCGGATCTCTGTTGCTACTGGTTCGAGAGGGCTCGCGCCCACATCGAGGCCGGCAAGTGCAAACGCGCCGGGCTGCTTGCCACTCAAGGAATTCGTGGTGGCGCAAATCGCGAGGTTCTCAAGCGCATTGCAGAGAGCGGCGGCGTCTTTTGGGCGATCTCCGACCGGGAGTGGGTGCTCGACGGCGCCAACGTCCACGTTTCGATGGTTGCCTTTGATGCGGGCGAGGAGACAACTCGCAACCTTGATGGCGTCGCCGTGAACCAGATCAATGCGAATCTGACCGCAGCCGGAGATACGGCATCGGCGAGGCCGCTTCCTTCCAACCGCGGTCTTTGCTTCATCGGCACAACGAAGAAGGCGCCACTCGATATCGATGATGCTGTTGCGATGGAGTTGCTCCAGGCCCCGAATCCAAACGGTAGGCCGAACAGCGACGTTGTGCGACCGTGGATGAACGGGCTGCACGTGACACGACGCATAGGGTATCGATGGATCATCGACTATCCTATCGAGATGGACCAAGGCGAGGCCGCCCTTTATGCCTCGCCATTCCTCCACGTCGAGACGCACGTTCGTCCGTTGCGCACCGATCACCGAGAGGCCGTTCAGGCGAGGTTCTGGTGGCGTCAAGCGCGGCCGTGCCCTGAGATGCAATCCGCCATCAAGCGACTCGCGCGCTTCACGGTGAGCCCGCGAGTGTCAAAACACCGTCTGTTCGCGTGGGTTGATCCCGTGGTGGTGCCAGATTGCCAGCTCGTGGCCTTTGGCCGTGCGGACAGTTTCTTCTTCGGCATCCTGCATTCTAGGCTTCACGAGGTGTGGGCGCTGGCGCAAGGAACGCAGTTGCGGGAGAAGGAAAGCGGCTTCCGCTACACCCCGACAACCTGCTTCGACACGTTCCCCTTCCCCGCTCCGACCGACGCGCAACGCGCGGCCATCGGCGCAGCGGCGGCGGAGTTGAACGCGCTTCGCGAGCGTTGGTTGAATCCGCCGGAGTGGACGCGGGAGGAGGTCCTGGAGTTCCCCGGCACGGTCGGCGGGCCGTGGGACCGGTTCATCGACCCGGCGACGGCGGAGGACCGCGGGACCTTCAAGGTCGGCGTGGTGCGCTACCCGCGGATCGTCCCCCGGGACGCCGACTGCGCCGCGAAGCTGGCGAAGCGGACGCTGACAGCCCTCTACAACGAGCGCCCGGCCTGGCTCGCAAACGCCCACGCCGCCCTCGACGCGGCCGTCTTCGCCGCCTACGGCTGGCCTGTCGATCTATCCGACGCCGCCATCTTGGAGCGCCTGCTCGCCCTCAACCTCGCGCGGGCCGGCACGCCGTAGGTCGGCCCGGTCGTCCAGACCTTGGAACCCGACAGCGATGCGTCGTCCAGGGTTGGAAGCATCGGGGCCCTTCGATCTCCGCCGGAGAACTCTGCCGACATCTCGCCACCCGCCAACTCTGCCAACTTCGCCGGAAAGGGTTTCCGGCGGAGTTCCCTCATCTTCCGGCTTCGCAGCTTGGAGGCGTCGGCCATCTACCGGGGCACCGCCTCGAGGCAGGTGTCAACAGATGTTGGGCCGACTCGAGGGGGGCCGCGGTCTTCCGTCGCGTTCGGCGATTGCGCCGCTGGCGGGGCTGCCAGGGGCCTTCCTGCTCGGTTTCTGGGCGGCGAGCCGCGAGGACTGTTGTTCCGACAGGCACAGGATCGAGGTGGAGAATCGGTGCCAGGACGCCGCCTGCTTCCCTGAGCGCGTTTCGGGGGCCAAATCCGGGCGGGCCCGGCGGTGGCTATCGCCCATCGCGTTTCGGCAGTCGAGCCCAACACGGGGCGTTCAGAGGCCGCCACGACGGTCGTAGCGGTCAGGATTCGGGATTGCCCTGCCGTTGCCCGGAGCCCCGCCGGGGCGCGGGCGCCAGTCTCGACAGTCTTGACGGCGGGTGTGCGTCGGGACAGTCAAGACAGTCGAGACAGGGCGCGGAACTCCTCTCCTCCATTCCCGCCGCGATCCGCCTTCCGATACAGTCCAGTCTCGACGCACGTCTATAAGAAGAGACGTGCCGTCAGGACTGGTCTGTACCGAGAGGCGCCCGCGGACAAACTGAAGATTACACGCGCGTGCAGGGGCGAAGCGCCGCAGTCGCGGCCGCAACGGCAAAGGCCTACGCCCCGGCATTACGGGGGCGGCGACAGCGCTTGGGCCTGCGGGGGCGCGGGCGCGTGGAGGGCGCGGCCTGCTCCGGGAGCGGCGGGTTCTGGTAGTCGGCGACAAGCTTTGCGATGTCCTCGGGGAGCCCGATGTACTTCGCGCCTTGGAAGGCCGGCGCCCGATCGCTCTTCACGGCGACCTTCTCAACAAGAAGATGCTCGATCAGCGCGCGGGTCTTCTTCTCCGTCAACCCGATCATGGTGCGCACTCTGTCGTGAAACACGGCGGCTGTCACCGGGCCTTGCCTCAGGATGCCGCGCGCGGGTTCGACGTACTCCTCGATCCGCTTGGTGCTGGCCGGATTCGTGCGCACACCGCCCGTCTTCACGACGGCCGCGAGATCGCACATCTCGAAGCACCCGTCCCGCCACTCTATTGTGAACGGGTCCTGAGGCTTGTAGTTGCGGAGCAGTTGCTCAACCACGATTGCGTCCGGCTCGTCACGGTGCGCTGTAAGCGTGATACAGCAGTCGTAATCCCTGGAGAGGACGCTGGAACCAGCGCCCCGGTCGCGGATGTTGCGATCGCCGGCGTTGCCCTTGCCGTCGTGGTGGCAATAGATGACTGCGGCCTTGGCGTCGTTCGCCAGGCGATCGAACGCTGCCAGCACCGGCTTGATGTCCTCGGCACTGTTTTCGTCGCCGTCCACGAGCTTGTAGAGGGGGTCAAACACGATCACCTCGGCACCCTCGCGTATCGCCAGTTGCGTCAGATCCTCAACATGGAGGCGCAAGGAGCGGCCGTTCACGATCTTCAGCCGGTCGCCAATGGCTTCCGCATCGATGCCGTATCGCCTCGCGAGTCCTTTAAGCCTGCGATGGAAGTGGTTGGGGTTCACCTCGAGTTGGACATAGAGAATCTTGCGCGGTTTGACGATCTTCCACCCCAGGAACGCCATGCCCGCCGCCATATGGAGGCACAGGGACGTCAGGAGGAAGGTCTTGCGCATCTTGCTCCCCGCGATGAGCGCAACCTTGTCGCCGGTGTCGAATGTGTCTGTGACAATCTGGTCCGGTGGCGGAGGGTCGGTGCGAATCATCTCGCCCGCGCTGACCACCTGGATCTCCTTCGCCGACTTCAAGGCGACCTCGCTGGCCACCAGCGGAAGTCTCTTCCGGATCGCCTCGCCATCGCCCACCGCCGCCGCCTGCTGAAGGTCCCCAAGCATGCGCGCAACGTGGGCGAGATCCTCGCGGGAAACGTCGGCGACACCCAGTTGTTCCCTGAGATCCTTGTAGATCATGGACGAATCCTCCTCCCCGAGGGGGCCAAATAGAGAACACGCTGCCAGCGTCCGGTCGCGACGCGGTAGTGCCCGGGCAGCCGGGAGAGTCGCGCCTCGTTCTTGCAGGATGAGTCGACGCCCATCGGCGTCAGGATGTCGTCGTACAGCCCGCACTCGATTTCCCGGGTCCACCCGGTGGCATCGTCCACGCCATCGACCCTGACAATCCCGTGGATCGACTTGCCCCCGGTGCACACCAACGCAACCAATGGAACGTGGATGCCGGCGAAGAAGGCCAACTGAAACTCGCGGGGCATCGCCGGCCAATCCCGCGCGATTCGGGTGCGTTCTTCCGGGGTGAGCTGTTCCTTGGAATCAACGCGCAGAGTCAGACGCTCTTCCGGCGACAGAAGAGGCACAGGCTTCCGGTCAAATTCGATCATCGCGTACCGGAATCCGATGACACAGTCGTCCGCCCTGTAAGATGGAGAACCGTCCTTGGCAAGTCCTTGGGTGCCGGAGAGCGGATTCCAGATGATGTGCTCGGCCGTGGCGCCGCCCTTCCGGTAGATGTCGACCCACTCGGCGGCCGGCCGGAGATTCCGGCCCGGCTCGCCAGGCGAAGTCCGGTTCCCGATGAAGATGTTGTCCGTCGGCCGATAGAGGCATTCAAGAACCTCAGCTGCATCATCCTTGGGCTCCCAGTCGATCCGAACCGGGGATGCGTCCTGGATCTCAGCCTCGCTGGCCCCCTCGCCCGCCTTGAGGATCGTCCGCAGAGCGACGGCACCGTCGACGATCCCCATGGTCCTCTTCGGGGTGTACGAAGGCCACTGCCGGCCATCGGACAGAGTCCGCGGCGCGCAATCGGACTTCTTCTTTTGGATCGCCTGCCAGATCTCCGAGTCCGGAACCGGTCTCACTCCCTGCACGCGACTGCGGATATCGTAGAAGATGGCGTGGCCGTCGATGCCGGCCTTCAC
This sequence comes from uncultured Verrucomicrobiota bacterium, assembly GCA_964402695.1. Taxonomy (GTDB): domain Bacteria; phylum Verrucomicrobiota; class Kiritimatiellia; order PWTM01; family PWTM01; genus VGWF01. The sequence continues at coordinate 732 of CAYODK010000304.1, read as the reverse complement.
ACCGAAGAAGGCGATCTTGCAGAGGTATGGATGGAGCCCGCCTCCCCCCGATGCGGGCATGTCCTGCAGTGACCGGTCGTACTTCCGGCGCCACTTTGCGTGCTCGTCCGCATCCCGCTGCTCGATCAGGCGCCGGATCAGTTCGGAGGCTTCCGCATGCGAATGGACCTGCGCCGGATCGCCGCCCAGCTTGCGAATCAACTCGGCCTGCTTGGATGAGCATGCGATGAGGTTCATGACGGGGTCTGGCTGGCGATCAAGCTCTCAATGTCCGACAGCAGGAAGCCGCACGAGCGGCGACGACCGGGCAGGAGGCGCCGCCGTAGCACTCCACTCTTCGCAAGCTTGTCAACCGTGCGCACGCATACCGCGAGACGCATGGCCGCCTCGCCGCGGCGGATCAGGCGCACATCGGCCTTGGCCGGCTCAGCGGCAGACGGGACGAGGCCCAGTTCGTGCAGCAGGGAAAGTCGTTCCATCCTGCTCAACTGGCCGATCGCGAGTTTGGCGAGCGAGCGTTTCGTGTCGTTCATGGCGCGCATCTCCGGCTTCCCGCGGGCGCCATCCGGCGCGTCCGCACGCGCCCTGATGCCGCCGCAACGGCACCGCATATACACCATGGTTTCAGACCTGCGGATCCGAGGAAGAGAACCGCGGTGCATTTGGCGCAAGATGGGCGTTTCTGGCAATAGTCTGTCGTTTCCCACCGTCTCACACTGCAGCAAATCGGGA
>CAYODK010000303.1:0-5539 GCA_964402695.1 uncultured Verrucomicrobiota bacterium | reverse complement strand
GGGTTGCTCGCCGGCCTGGTCGGGCGGACACGCGATGCGGCCTACGCGCGCCGGGAACTGGAGGCCGAACGCCAGCGTCGGGCGCTGTCGGAGCGCATCGAGCACCTGATGCGCGACGCGAACGACATCATCCTGCTGGCGGACGGGAACGAGCGGATCCTCGAGGCCAACGACCGTGCGGTCGACGCCTACGGCTACCCTCGCGAGGACCTCCTCGCCCTGCGCATCCCCGACCTTCTCCCCCCCGCGGCGGCCGCGGACTTCGACGCCCGGAACGCGATTCTCCTCTCCCAAGGCCGTGCCCGTTTCGAGACCATGAACCGGCGGAAGGACGGATCCTCGTTCCCCGTGGAGGTCAGCGTCAGTCTCGTGGAGATCGACGGCGTCGGCTACCGGCTCGGCATCGTTCGCGACATCACGGAACGCAAGGCGGACGAGCGCGAGATCGACCGGCTGACGCGGCTCTACGCGACGCTGAGCGACGTCAACCAGAGCCTCGTCCGCGCGACCAGCCGCGAGGGGATTTTCGAGGACACCTGCCGGGTCGTCGCGAAGCACACCGGGTTCCGCGCCGTGTGGATCGGCTGCGTCGACAGGGCGACCCGCACGCTGGCTCCCTCGCACTTCGCCGGCGACGCCTCCGGGTACGTCCGGCACGTCCACGTCCGTCTCGACGAGGAACCGGACAACCGCGGGCCCGCCCTGCTGTGCCTCCTCGATGGCCGCCCGTGCGTTGTCAACGACTTCCTCCACGACCCGCGCATGAGGCGGAAGCACGCGCTTGCCGCCCAGCACGGGATCCGCGCCGCGGCCGCCTTCCCGCTGCGTTACCTCGGCGAGGTGTGCGGCGTGCTGATGGTCTACTCGGGCGAATGCAACGTGTTCCAGGAGCGGGAGGTCGCGCTGCTGGAGGAGATCGCGCTCGACGTGTCCTTCGGCCTCGACAGTCTCCACCGGGAGGAACAGCGCCGCGCCGCCGAGGAGGCGCTGCGGCGGCAGGCGGACGAACTCCGCCAGCGCAACGAGGAGCTGGAGCGGTTCAACCGCGCCTCGGTGGGGCGGGAGCTCCGCATGGTGGAGCTCAAGCGGCGGATCAACGAGCTGTGCCGCGAGACCGGGCGCCCCGAACCGTACGCGCTGGATTACGGCGATGACCACGGATCCCGACAGGACCCCGCGGGCTGACGGCGCCACCGAACGCCCGACACCGGACGACGCCGGCCGCGCGTGGCACGGCTACGCCTTCGCCGTCGCGGCGAGCCTCGCGACGCTCGCGGCCCGGGCGGCCATCACCGTGGCATTCGGGGATCGTCCGATGCTGATCCTCTTCGTGCTGCCGATCATCCTGAGCGCCTACGTCGGCGGCCCGGGGCCCGGGTTCACCGCCACCGCCCTCACGGTCGTCGGCGTGGACCTCGCCTTCGTTCCGCCTGTGGGAAGCGTGGGGATCGCACAGGGACACGACCGCGTCCAGTGGCTGATGCTCGCGCTCAACGGCGTGCTGATCAGCGCGCTGGTCGGCCGGCTCAACCTGACGAGGCGGCGCCTGCAGGCGACCGTGCGCCGCCACGACGAGACGCGCAGGGCGCTCGAGTTCCGCGACGCGCTGCTCCAGGAGACGGGCGCCATCGCCCACGTCGGCGGGTGGGAGTTCGACGCCGCGACGGGCCGGGGCACCTGGACCGAGGAGGTCGCCCGGATCCACGACCTGGATCCCTCCGCGCCGAGCAGCATGGACCTGGGGCTGAGCGTCTACGCCGGGGAGTCGCGGCGCCGGATCGAGGAGGCCGTGCGCGCCGCGATCGACCACGGCACGCCCTACGACCTGGAACTGGAGATGGTCTCGCTCAAGGGCGCGCGGAAGTGGGTGCGCACCATCGGACATCCCGTCGTCGAGAACGGCCGCGTGACGCGGGTGCGCGGTTCGTTCCAGGACGTCACGGAAATGAAGGCGGCCGAGGCCAGGATCCGCAGCCTCAACGCGGACCTCGAGCGGCGTGTGGACGAACGAACGGCCGAACTGCGCGCCGCGAACCTGGAACTGGACGCCTTCGCCTACGCCGTGTCGCACGACCTGCGCGCGCCTCTCCGCGCCCTGACCGGCTTCAGCCAGGCGTTGATGGAGGACCACGGGGACCGGCTGGCGGGCGACGCGAAGGAGTACCTCCGGCAGATCTCCGTCGCCGCGCACCGGATGGGCGACCTCGTCGACGGCCTGCTCAAGCTCTCCCGCACGACGCGCGGCGAGGTCCACCGCGACCCGGTCGATCTCTCCGGCATGGCCTCGCGAATCCTCGGGGAACTCGCCGCGGCCGAGCCGGAACGCCGCGTGGAAACGGCGGTCCAGCCGGGCCTGACGGCGCGCGGCGACACGCGGATGATCGAGGTCCTCCTCCAGAACCTCCTCGGCAACGCCTGGAAGTACACGGCGAAGACGGAGTCGGCGCGGATCGAGGTGGGGGGCGACGACGGGCGGTGGGTGGAGGGCGCCGCGGACGTTCCTCCGGAATCCACCCCCTCCCCGCTCCCACCTCCCGCGTTCTTCGTCCGCGACAACGGCGCCGGCTTCGACATGCGCCACGCCGCCCGCCTCTTCGCGCCGTTCCAGCGCATGCACCGGCAGGACGAATTCCCCGGCATCGGCATCGGGCTGGCCACGGCGCAGCGCATCGTGCTGCGGCACGGGGGGACGATCGAGGCCACGGGCACGCCGGGACAGGGCGCCACATTTCGTTTCACGCTCGAACCCACAGGCGGCGCATGGGGGAGGACGACATGAAGGCGAAGACGATCCTGCTGGTCGAGGACAACGAACAGGACGAACTGCTCGTCCTGCGGGCGCTCGGGAAGATCCACCTCGCGAACCGCGTCGACGTCGTACGCGACGGGCAGCAGGCGATCGACTACCTCCACGCCGAGGGCGAGTTCGCCGGGCGCGCCGGAGAGCCTCCTCCGGCCGTCGTGCTGCTCGACCTGAACCTGCCGCGCCTCAGCGGGCTGGAGGTCCTCGACCGCCTGCGCGCCGACCCGCGCACACGGCTGCTGCCGGTCGTGATTCTCACCTCCTCCGACGAGGACCGCGACCGCCTTCGAAGCTACGAGGGAGGGGCGAACAGCTTCGTTCGGAAGCCTCTCGACTTCAACGAGTTCGCCGAGACGGTAGCCCGACTTGGCTTCTACTGGCTGGCCACCAACGAGCCGCCCCAGGGGTGACCCCATGAGCGAGCCGCTCAAGATCCTGGTGCTTGAGGATTCCGATGCCGACTTCCTCCTTCTCACGACCCATCTCCGGCAGCAGGGTGTGGAGGCCGAATGCCGCCGGGTCTCGACCCCCGACGCGATCCGGGCCGCCCTGGCGGACGGCGGGTGGGACATCGTGCTCTCGGACTACAACCTGCCCGGCGTCGACATCCAGGGGGTGCTCGACGACCTGCAGACGCGGCACCCCGACCTGCCGGTGATCCTCATCTCCGGAAGCATCGGCGAGGAGCGCGCGGTCGAGATCCTGCGCCGGGGGGTCAGCGACTTCATCCTGAAGGACAACCTCGCCCGCCTCGCGCCCGCCATCCAGCGCAGCCGCCAGGAGGCCACCCAGCGCCGGGCCCGCCAGGAGGCCGAGGCCGCGCTCCGGGAGTCCCGGGTGGCGGCCCTGAACATGATGGAGGACGCCGTCGAGGCCCGCCGCCAGGCGGAGCGCGTCGCCCTCGACCTGCAGCAGGAGATGACCGAGCGCCGGCGCGCCGGCGATGCCCTTCGCGAGAGCGAGGCGAGGTTCCAGCGGATGACCGCCTGCATCGACGACGTGCTGTACGGCGTCGACGGCGCCACCGGGGAGTTCCAGTACCTCAGTCCCGCATTCGAGCGCCTGTTCGGGTACACGGCCGACGACATCGTCGGCAAGGGCGGACGCGAAGCCTTCCTCGCCGCCGTCATCCAGGACGGGCTTTTCGAAGCCCAGCGCCAGACCTTCCGCTCCCTGTCCGCCACCGACACCGCCCCCCAGCGATGGGAGGGCTGGTGGCGCTGCAAGAGCGGCGAACTGCGCTGCATCGAGGACCGCTGGATCCCGGTCTTCGAGGGGGGACGGCTCGCCACGACGTTCGGCGTCCTGCGCGACATCACCGAGCGCCGTCGCGCCCAGGTCGCGCTGGAACGGAGCGAGGAGCGCTACCGCCGGTTGTTCGAGGGCATGAGCGACTCCATCTACGTGTTGAAACTCGACGAAAGCGCAACCCCCGGCGCCTTCATCGAGGTCAACGGCGCGGTCTGCCGGCAGCTCGGTTACACGCGCGAGGAGATGCTGGCGAAGTCGCCCTTCGATATCGATCCGGACCTGACCCTGGACCGCGGCCGCCACCTGGGCGACCTGGTCCGCCAGGGTCAAGGCACCGTGTTCGAGACGATCCATCGCGCAAAGGACGGCCGCATCATCCCCGTGGAGATCCGGGCCCACACCTTCGATCTCGCCGGCGAGACCATGGTGCTGTGCATCGCGCGCGACCTGTCGGAACGGCAGCGTCTCGAGGCCCAGGTGCGCCAGGCCCAGAAGATGGAGGCCGTCGGCCAGCTCGCCGGCGGCGTCGCGCACGACTTCAACAACATCCTGACGACGGTCCTCCTCCAGGTGGATCTCCTCCAGGACAACCCCACGCTCGACGCTGAGACCCGGGAGGGGCTCCGCGAACTCAAGGAGCAGGCCCGCCGCGCCGCCGCCCTCGCGCGGCAGCTCCTGCTCTTCAGCCGGAAGTCCGCGATGGAACTGGCCCCTCTCGATCTGACCGAGATCGCCGGCAACCTGCTCAGGATGCTGCGACGGACGCTGGGCGAGCACATCGAGCTCCGGTTCCACGGCAAGTCCGCCCTGCCCCGCATCAAGGCGGACGCCGGCATGATGGAGCAGGTTCTCATGAACCTCGCCGTCAACGCCCGCGATGCCATGCCGGACGGCGGGCAGATCACCATCGCGACGGAAGTCGCCGACCTCGGCGCGGAGGATTCGACGGGACACCCCGAGGCGCGGCCGGGACGATTCGTGCTCCTGACCGTCACCGACACGGGCTGCGGCATGGACGCCGCCACCCTGCACCGGATCTTCGAGCCGTTCTTCACCACCAAGGAGGTCGGCAAGGGCACCGGCCTGGGCCTGGCGACCGTCTACGGCATCGTCCAGCAGCACATGGGCTGGATCGAGGTCGACAGCGAGGTCGGCCGGGGCACGACGTTCCGCGTCTACCTCCCGGCGATCGAGGGCGACACCGGAGACCAGCCCCCCGACGACGGCGTCTCGATTCCCGCGCCGGGGGGGGCCGAGACGATCCTCCTCGTCGAGGACGAGACCGACGTTCGGAACGTGACGGCCGCCTATCTCCGGGGCCGGGGCTACCGGGTCCTGGAGGCCGCGACCGGCAGGCAGGCGCTGGCCCAGTGGGCCAAACACAAGGGCGACATCCGCCTCGTCTTCTCCGACATGGTCATGCCCGGGGGCATGACCGGGCTCGATCGCGCCCGCCAGCTCCGCGCGGCGGCCCCCGCGCATCGG
>CAYODK010000302.1:0-5579 GCA_964402695.1 uncultured Verrucomicrobiota bacterium | reverse complement strand
AAACCGCCGGCGATCGAAGGGGACCAGGTCGCCCGCCCCCTCGCCGAGTCCCGCGAACAGGACCGGGATCCCGAGTTCCTCCGCGAGCGTGAACACGAAGCCGCCCTTTGACGAGCCGTCCAGCTTGGACACCACGACCCCGGTGAGCGGGACCGCCTCATGGAAGGTCCGCGCCTGGGCGATGGCGTTGCGCCCAAGCGCCGCGTCGAGCACGATCCACGTCGCCTCCGGGGCGCCGGCCTTCCTCTTTCCGAGGGAACGGCGGACCTTGACCAGTTCCTGCATCAACGGCTGCTTCGTGTGCATGCGGCCGGCGGTGTCGATGATGAGCAGGTCCGACTTCCTCGCCACGGCGGCGCCGAGCGCGTCGTAGGCGACAGCCGCCGGATCGGCGCCGGTGGCGCCCGCGACGACCTCGCATCCCAGCCGGTGGGCCCAGATGCGCAGCTGGTCCGAGCCCGCCGCGCGGAACGTATCGGCGGCGCACAGCAGCGGGGACAGACCCTCCGACGCGGCGCGGTGCGCGAGCTTGGCGCAGGTCGTGGTCTTGCCGGAACCGTTCACGCCGACGACGAGGAGGGTCGAGGGTCCGTCGCCACGGGTCCATGGAGGCGGGGCGGGAGGCAGGATCGCCTCGAGGGACGCCGCGAGGGCGTGCGGAAGGTCCGAACGGAGGTCCCGGGCGCGGGCGGGCAGTCCTTCGCAGACGCGGGAGGCGATCGCGGCCGAGACATCGGCACGGACCAGGGCTTCCTCCAGGTCCGTCGCGGACGCGCCCCTGGAGGGGGATGTCCCCGCAAGACGGTGCAACGCGCCGGCGATCGCCTCGCGCGTTCGGGCCAGCGCGGTGATCCACGACGCCATGTCACCCGCCCCTGTCGGTCAGAAGCCGCGGGTCCGGGGCCGCGCATCGCGCGGGACGCTGGACGTCCTTGGCGGCGCGGTCGAGAATGCCGTTCACGAACCGGCCCGACTCGCGGCCGCCGAACTCCTTCGCCAGGTCGACCGCCTCGTTGATCGACACCACCGGCGGGATGTCGGCGCAGTGGAGCATCTCGTAGAGCGCGAGGCGGAGGATGTTCCGGTCGACCGCGGCCATCCGCGACAGGTCCCAATTCGTCGCGTAGCCGCGCAGGCGGTCGTCGAGGTCCGCCCGCGCCGCCTCGACGCCGCGGATCAGCCCTTCGGCGAACCCCCGGAGCTTCGGGTTGATCTTGCGTGCGAGCCAGAAGTCTGCGAGCGCCTCCCCGAGGTCGCCGTCGTTGAAATCCCGCTGGAACAGGAACTGGACCGCCAGCAGCCGGCCTTCATGTCGGCTGCTCATGGCGTCTGGAGCCGGATGGAGGCGAGAAGGCGGGCCATCTCGACGGCCGTTCGCGCGGCGTACGCGCCGCGGCCCTCCGGACCGGCCGTGCAGCGCGCCACCGCCTGGGCCTCCGTGTTCGCCGGGATGACCGTGTCGACGACGGGGATCGCGTGGCGCCGGGAGATGTCCGACAGGGCGGCCGCCACCGTGCCGTTGATGAGGCCCGCGTGGGGCGTCTCGCCCTGGATGACGCACCCGAGGGCGATCAGTGCGCTGTAGCGGCCCTGCTTCGCGAGCTGCTCCGCGGCCGTCGGAATCTCGAAGGCGCCGGGAACCCAGAAGACCTCGATGTCCGCCTCGGCGGCGCCGCATTCCCGGAGCGTGGCCACGGCTCCCGCCAGGAGCTGCCCCGTGAGCGCCAAGTTGTAGCGGGAGATCACGATGGCCAGGCGCAGTCCGGTCGCGTCGGGACTTCCCGACGTCTGGCGGACCGCGCCGAGGTCCGGGGGCGCCGGGGCGTCCGCGGGGGGGATGGGAGTCAGCATGATGTCCTCACAGCAGGTGTCCGAGTTTCTGCTTCTTGGCCCGAAGATAGCGTTCGTTGTACTCCGTCGGAGGGATCACCAGCGGCACGCGCTCGCTCACGCGCACGCCGTACTTCTCGAGCCCCGCGACCTTCTTCGGATTGTTCGTGATCAGGCGCACGCCGTCAACGCCGAGATCGCGCAGGATCTGCGCGGCCGCCGAGTAGTCGCGCAGATCCGCATCGAACCCGAGCCTCTGGTTCGCCTCGACGGTGTCGAGCCCGGCCTCCTGGAGCGCGTAGGCGTGGATCTTGTGCGCCAGGCCGATGCCGCGGCCCTCCTGCCGGAGATACAGGATGACGCCGCATCCCTCGGCCGCGACGAGTTCCATCGACCGCCGCAGCTGCGATCCGCAGTCGCACCGCATCGACCCGAACACATCGCCCGTGAGGCACTCGCTGTGGATGCGCACGAGCGGCGCGGTCCGACCCGCGGGGTCGCCCAGCACCAGCGCCAAGTGATCCTCGTTCTCCGGCTGCGCCCGGTACATGTGAAGCTGGAACACCGCCCACTGGGTCGGAAGCCGGATCGCCTGCTCGCGACGGACCAGCCGCTCGGTCCGGCGGCGGTGCGTGACCAGGTCGGCGATCGAGACCATCTTGAGCCTGTGCCGGACGGCGAACGCCGACAGTTCCGGCCGCCGGGCCATGGCGCCGTCTTCGCGCATGACCTCGCAAATCACACCGCCAGGCTTGAGTCCGGCCAGCCGCGCGAAATCGACGGCGGCCTCCGTGTGTCCCGCGCGCTGGAGCACCCCTCCCTCGACCGCCTCGAGCGGGAAGAGGTGGCCGGGCCGGACCAGGTCGCGCGGCTTCGACGCCTCGTCCATCAGCACCGCGGCCGTCCGCGCCCGGTCGAAGGCGCTGATGCCCGTGGAGACGCCCTCGCGCGCGTCGACGCTCTCCATGAACGCGGTGCGGTAGGGATCGCCCGGTCCGATCGGCGCCATGCGCGACAGGCCCAGCTCCGCGAGCCGGGCCTTGGTCATGGCGATGCAGACCAGTCCCCCGCCCTCGCGGATCATGAAATGGATGGCCTCCGGCGTGGCCTTCTCCGCGGCAACGATGAGATCGCCCTCGTTCTCGCGTCGCTCGTCGTCCACCACCAGCAGCATCTCCCCCCGCCGGAACGCCTCGATGGCCTCGGGGATCGGGGTGAATGCGCCCATCTCGCTCGCGTTGTTCTCTGACATGAAAACGGCCCTGGTCAAATGACTCCAGGGCCGATGGCGAGCGGTCTCGCGATCTTCTTCCATCCAGACTTTACTGTCGGCTGCGGGTACCCCCTTCGCTGTCGCCCTGAGGGTTACCGCATCGGTTCCCCGGAGATCCGGGGAAGTCGCGGGCTTACACCGCCGGTCAGGAATCGCCCGCCGCCCCAGGCGGCCGGGCTCACCTTGCCCTGAAGATCGTGAACATCCTACTCCGTCACGTTCCGGTCATCAATCCCAAAGCAAGGCAACGCAGCCCGCCGAGCCGACCCATGCCGGCCCCCGCCGCAGGGCCGGGACCGGCTCAGTCGGCGTGGAACACTTCCGGCAGCGGCGTGCAGACCGGCGAGTGGTCGGGATGGGTCTCCATGATGTCGGACATGTAGTCCCACCATTTCCGAACCACCGGATCCTGGGGAAGCCGGGCCGCGGTGTTCCCCTCGGACAGCTTCTGCACGGCGAAGAGCGTCAACGTCTCGGGGTCGAGGAAGATCGAGTAATCCGACACCCCCGCGTCCGCGAGGGTGCGGGACAACTCCGGCCAGATCTCGTCGTGCCGTCGCTTGTACTCCGCCTCGAATCCGGGCTTAAGCTTCATCTTGAATGCGAATCGCGTCATGGCGTCCTCTCAGGTTGCGGTCAGTTCCATGGAGCTTCCGGCGGTCAGCACGACGACCTCCGCCAGTTCGACGGAAACCCGGGCCGCGTCGACCCGGAACGCCGCCGCCACCGAGGCGCCGCCGGCCACCTTCACCCGGACCTCCCGTACCGCGACGTCGCCCGGAGGCCCCAGGACGATGGACCGCAGCCGCAGCCGCCCCCATCGCAGCTCGATGCGGGCGGACCATGCGCGGGGTGCCGCCGTCTGGACGAAGGTCCCCCACCCCTCCGCCGCCGTGAACGCGCAGCGGAAGTCCCCGGGGCTCAGGCGGGGCGCGAACCCGATCCGTCCCGCCGGCCCGTCGTAGTCGAAGCCGCACGCGGCCAGGTAGGTTCCGTAACTGGCCAGCGCGCGTCCGTAATGGTCGCCGCATTCGACCTCGTTCCACGGGTTGCGTCGGGACGGATGGTACCGGTCGTGGATCGCGCGCGTGACCGCCAGGCCCTCCTGGATCATCCCCTCGGCGATCATGTGTCCCGCGGCCTGATGTTCGAAGCCCGACATGCATTCGTTGAAGTAGCCGTCCGACCAGGTCCGGACGCGACGGGCCTCGCCGCGGGGCCACGTGCACATGAGCAGGCCGCCCTCGCCGGCCATCGCGTACCATCGCCCGGGCTTGTGGGCCGCGCGGAAGGGGCCGACGTCGGGCGCGAAGTTGTACCGCCACAGCGAGTGGAGCGCGCGCCGCGTGTTCGCCTCGTCGTGGATCCGCCCGAGAGCCAGCTGCCAGGCCCATCCCTGGCCGAGAACCTGGTCGATGTGGCATCCGTCGTACGAACCGATCACCGTGTGCGCCGGGTCGGGTTCGTGGACGTAGTACTCTCCGTTGAAGAGATCGCGGTCCACGAGGGCGCGGCCGCGCTCGAAGATGGCACGGCACTCGTCGGCGAAGGCCGTATCGCCCATCTCCCGGGCCATCTCCTCGCCGGCCCGGAGCGCGGCGAGGTACAGGCCGCTCAGCCACGAGCTGCGCCCGAACCAATCGGCGTCGAGCGTGTTGTGCTGGGGACCCTCGAGGATGCCGTCCCCGTTCGCGTCGCGCCGGATCAGGAACTGGAGCGCCGCCTTGGTTCGGGGCCACAGCCGGCGCAGGAAGGTGTCGTCCGCGCTCATGCGGTGCTCCCGCAGCATCCGGAGGATCACGCCCGCCTGGCCGTCGACCGCCGGGTTCTTATGGAGCTCGCCGCGGAAGCCGATGCTTCCCGATGCGGGGTCGAAGGCGATGCCGAGATCGACGCGCTCGCGCAGGCTGCGCTCGAGGTCCGGGAAGATCCGACTCACGGCCTGGGCGTAATGCCAGACGTGGGTGCAGGTGCCGGGGCAGCATCCGACGCCCTCCCATGCGTAGAAGCGGCCGTCGTCGTACCAGACACAGGTGTTGGTCGCCAGGTGGGCGGTCGGCGCAAACGTCCGGTCGAGGAACCAGACCGGCAGCGTCGAGTCGTACCACGTGTCCCGCCAGAGGCGGGTGTCCCGCGACAGCCGTTCCAGGTTTCCGACCACGTGGTCCGCGACCGCGGCGGCGTCGGCGAACCGTCGCGCGTAGTGGCGCGGCCGGCGGCCCGGAAGGCCGGGCGGCAGGTTCGGGAAATGCCAGGCGACGACGAAGGTCGCCGCGGCCGACGCGCCGGGCGCCAGGTCGAGCGTCCGTCCGAGGGCCCCGCAGAGGCTCTCGCCCCACGGCCGCTCGGCTTCGGCGGGACCGGCGGCGCCGAGCGCCGCGAAGACGGCGTCGGGCGATCCCCCGCCGTCCAGGCGGGGAAGGCCGGCCGCCGCGTCGGCCGGAGCGGCGATCAGGGCGAGGGCCATCGTTCCCGC
>CAYODK010000301.1:0-5588 GCA_964402695.1 uncultured Verrucomicrobiota bacterium | reverse complement strand
CCACGATCACCGCGGGGGCGTTCGGCATCCTGCCATCCGGGCGCGCGGACGGAGGACGGATGGGATTCAGCCTGCAGGACGTCGCCGCGGCGGTCCTGGTCCGGGCGTCCGACAACCTGGCCGCCGGGGTTGCGGCGGAGGTCGATCGCATCCGGTTCGATTTCGACGGCTCGGGATTCCCCGATCCCCGCGGTCCCTGGGAGGACGTCACGATCCTCTCGCTCGCGGCGCCCCTGTCCGTGCGGGCCTGGGGCGGGGACCTGCGCGCGGCGCCCTCGGTGCGGTGGGCCATGGAGGACGGGGCCTCCGCGGGGTCCGCCCAGGTCGTCGGCGGCATCCTGTCCTACACGCGCGAGCGCCCCGGCGGACTCACGCTGGGGCTGGGCGCCGCCTTGTTCTCCGGTCTCGAGGATGTCTGGGGCTTCCCGTTCGTCGCCGTGCGATGGCAGATCAGCGAATCGCTCCGGCTGTCCAACCCCTCGCCGCTCGGTCCGGCCACGCCGGCCGGCCTGGAGCTCTCGTGGCGGTTCGCATCGCGGTGGGAACTCGGCGCGGGGGCCTGCTATCGCTCCGAGCGGTTCCGCCTGGACGACGACGGGGCGGCGCCCGGGGGGATCGGGGAATGGACCGGCATGCCGGCCTGGCTTCGCCTCGCGCACCGGCTGGGGCCCCTGCAGGTCAGCGCCTTTGCCGGCGCCGTGTTCGCGGGGCGCCTCCAGGTCGAGGACCGCGAAGGGAATCGCCTCGACTCGGAGCGCATCGATCCGGCCGCCCTGACGGGGCTCGCGGCGAGCGTCCGGTTCTGACGCCTCAGGCCCGGTCCGGAACGACGAACGGAGCGCGGTACTCGCGGGACAGGAGGCCGTTGGCCTTTTCGCCGGTCTCTCCACCGCCGAAGCGCTCCGTTTTCGCGTCGAAGGCGAGCATCGGACCGAGGACGACCTGGTCCTTCGCCAGGTCAACGCCGTTGGCGACCGCGTGCTCGCGGAAGCGGTCGAACGCATCGACGGCGCCCGGGAGATTCTTCATCTCCTCGCGCACGTCCTCGGGCCGCCGGTTGACGCCCAGGCGGTACGAGATGTTCGCGAGGTGCGGCAGGGCGCTGGAGAGGTGGCCGCACTCGATGGGCGCGGTGACATGCTTCGCATCCCGGCTGCGCACCGCCTCGATGAAGTGGAGGTCATGATCGCCGGTGCCCTCGGCCGGGAACTGCTTCACCTTGGCGCCGTCGTTGTCATAGATCCATCCGCCGCCCTGGCCCCCGGCGTAGTAGCCCTTCTCGCACTCGACGACGATGCCCACGCGCACACCGCGGTAGTGGTCCATCGTCTCCATGCCGGACTTCGCCGGCAGCCCGCGCACCTCGAAGACCAACGGCGCCTCGGCGAAATCATAGAACGCGATCTGCGTGTTCGGCGTCGTGGCGTCGTCGTCGTAGCCATAGCGGCCGCCGACGCACATCACGCGCGGGGCGGGCGGCACGTTGCCGAGGAACCAGCGGCAGAGGTCCAATTCGTGGATGCCCTGGTTTCCGATATCCCCGTTGCCCGTCTCCCACACCCAGTGCCAGTCGTAGTGGAGCTTCGCCCGCATCAGCGGTCCCTTCGGCGCGGGCCCGCACCAGAGGTCGTAGTCGATCTCCGGGGGGACGGGCTGGGGACCGGACACCTTGCCGATCGAGGCCCGCCGCTTGTAGCAGAATCCGCGGACGACCTTGATCCGCCCGAGCTGGCCCGAGCGCACATAGGCGACGGCCTCCCGCAATCCCGCGTTGGAGCGGTTCTGCGTCCCGGCCATCACGATCCGCCCGGTCTTCGCGGCCACCTCGACCAGCCGGCGCCCCTCGAAGATGTTGTGTGAAACCGGCTTCTCGACATAGACGTCCTTGCCGGCCTGGCACGCCCAGATCGCCGCGAGGGAATGCCAGTGATTCGGCATGGCGATGCATACGGCGTCGATGTCGCGGCTCTCGTAAAGCTTGCGCAGGTCCGTGTAGGTCGCCAGGTCCTGCCCCAGCTTCCCGGCCTCCTCGCGCTCCCGCGCCAGCAGGGTGCGATCCGGATCGCAGACCGCCGCCACGCGGACCCCGGGGAGCTTCCGGAAGTCGTTCACGTGGGCATTGCCCTTGCCGTTGACGCCCAGCACCGCCACACGGATGTCGGAGTTGGCGCCCGCCGCCCGGGTCCGGACAACGGCCGGCAGGGAGAACGCGCCTGCGGCGACGGCGGAACGAACGAGGAAGTCCCGGCGCCCCAGCGCCGCCATCGGTCGGGTGGGATTCGCAGTCTGCATAATGTGCCATCCTACCGCCTCGCCCACAGACCGCGCAAGTGTCACGAACGACCTGCGGAGCCTGTGCGACGGAAGTCCGGGTGCGGCCCGGGGGCGTCCCGGAGGGCACCCGCAACGATTCAGCTTCCGCGCACTCCCTGCCCGGGTTCCCGGCGGCGGGCGGGCGTGGTAGGGTCGCACAACCAGCGCAGCCGGAGATCATCATGCCCGAGACGAGCCAGAGGGTCCGCCGCTTCACGGAGTCGGTCATCCGCCGGATGACGCGCGTCGCCAACGAGTGCGGCGCGGTGAACCTGTCGCAGGGGTTCCCTGACTTCGACCCGCCGGCCGAGCTGTGCGCGGCGCTGGAGGCGGCGGCGCGGGGCGGGCCGCACCAGTACGCGGTGACGTGGGGCGCGCCGGGCTTCCGCGCGGCGCTGGCGCGCAAGCAGGCGCGGTTCACGGGGCTGCCGATCGACCCCGACGCGAACGTCGTCGTCACCTGCGGCAGCACCGAGGCGATGATGGCGGCGATGATGACCGCCTGCAACCCGGGGGACAAGGTCGTCGTCTTCTCGCCGTTCTACGAGAACTACGTGGCGGACACGATCCTCACGGGCGCCGAGCCGATCCACGTGCCGCTGCGCCCGCCGGACTTCTCCTTCGACCCCGCCGACCTGCGCCGCGCGTTCGAACGGCGGCCGAAGGCCCTGATCCTCTGCAATCCGGCCAACCCGAGCGGCAAGGTCTTCACGCGGGCGGAACTCGAGGTCATCGCGGGGCTGGCGGAGGAGTTCGACGCCTTCGTGATCACCGACGAGGTCTACGAGCACATCGTCTACGCGCCGCACCGCCACGTCTATTTCTCCGCCCTGCCCGGGATGTTCGACCGGACGATCTCGTGCAGTTCGCTGTCCAAGACCTACTCGATCACCGGCTGGCGGCTCGGCTACGTGATCGCCCCGCCGCGGATCATCGACGGCGTGCGCAAGGTCCACGACTTCCTCACCGTCGGCGCCGCCGCCCCGCTGCAGGAGGCGGCGATCGTCGGACTGGAGTTTCCGGACGCCTACTACGCCAGCCTCCAAGCCGAGTACACACACAAGCGGGACGTCTTCCTTGGCGGACTCGACGCGGCGGGGCTCTCCTACTCGCGACCGCAGGGGGCCTACTACGTGATGGTCGACATCGGAGAGTTCGGGGTGGCCGATGACGTCGAGTTCTGCGAGCGCCTCGCGCGGAAGGTCGGCGTCGCCGCCGTCCCCGGCTCCAGCTTCTTCCACGAGCCCGTGTGGAACCTCATCCGCTTCCATTTCGCCAAGCGCGAACCCACCCTCCTCGAAGCCACCACCCGCCTGGCCCGGATGCGGGATTTGATGCGCTGAACCCGGCCGTCGCGCGGCGTCGAGCCTGATTCGAGGCAGCTCACTACCGGGCGGCGCTCGGCGGGACCGTCGCCCCACCCCTCTCTCGCGTCGTCTGATACGAGCAGTTCCTGGCAAGGTAGTCCTCGATGTCTTCCACGGGGGCATAGAAGAAGCCGGGGGCGAAAGTCGTTCGTATACTCACGCCGATGACCAAGGCGCCCGGTATGAGGCTTGCATGAATCGACCTGACACATGCCATTTCATTGAGGCTCTCGTTGCCCGCAAGCGGCTCGAACTTGAAAGCATACGGGTCGTTCGGAGTCCCCGTCGACAGCGGTGTGGAGAACACGGCGATGAACTTCTCCATTGCGGGCTTTTCCAGTGCAAGGACGACCGGCATCTTCATGGGGGCGGAAGGTGCACGGCGGTGGAGCACGAACTCGAACCGCCCACTCGCATCGTTCGTAAACGACCACTTCACGATGTCGCGCCCGAGGCTCCCTTTCACGATTGATGGATTCATGGGATCCAAGGGGTTGTCCTCCGGACGCGGACTTTCCGGCGCCCACCGGTTGTTGCGTGCATCGTAGACTACCGTGGTCAGCACCGAGCTCGATGTCCGGTACGCCGTGATCCAGAGACGGTCGGATCGGTCTTTCGCCTCGATTGTGAGACTCTGGCAGGGTACATCCAGAGGCGTCTGTGGCGGGCTCCGCAGGCTGCTGCAGACAAGGCGTTTCTCCATCGTGACCGGGTTGATGGCGATCAGTCCGCTACCGCCGGACTGTGCGGTCCAAACAGGCACATACAACATGCCTGCGGCAAGAACCGGGCAGCCCGCAGGTAGGAGATCGGTCTCTACGTTCCATTTGCCCGCTGCCATCGAGAACACGCTGACTCCGACGCTTGACGGCAGATCGGGCCTGTGGGCCGCCGATGCGTAGTCGGTTCTGTGCGCCACGAGGAGGCGTCCATTGTCTGCATCCAAACCGCAGGCCCAGCCTGTGTCACCGGAGAAAGGCCTCGTGAATGGATAAAACGTCACACTCTCCAAGTCGGGGGTGAAGCAGGACACGCCATGAAGCCTGCGCCAGGAGGGGCGGATGCATCGACCCTGTGCATCTAGGTTCGCTTGGTCGACGTACCCCAGCGACCACAGGCGACCGTCGCGCCAGTAGTAAGGCCCGGGCATATGCGCGCCAATCGGCGATCGTCCATACAAAGAAGCCATGCCGACGCTGCCGAAGCGGTGGACCACAAGTCGGGGCTCCCTGGTGACCCATGTCGGCGCGTTGGGGTCCTTGCGGACCGGCACCGTGCCGTCAGCGAGAACATCGGACCGAAACTCCGGCGTGCCCCGCCCATCGCGTTGAGCCTCGTTTCGGACTCTGGCGATAGTCTCCTCCAACAGGGACCGGTAGCCCATGTACGGCCGGCCCTCGAAGAAATGGTTCATTCGGCCGTCCTTGTACGGCAGGCAGTGATGTTCATAGTGGCTGAACAGGAGGTGCAGTTCGCGAAGCTGTTTGAGGTTTCGCGATGCCCCGTTGGTCGGATAGAGCGTGTCGGAAAGGAACGCCGACGCCTGCCGGGGATCCGGATACCAGACGTGCAGGTGTCCAATCTTGAACTCCGTCAGTCGGTCGACCGCCATCCAGGCGGTCGGGGCCGACAGGACAGCGGAAACTTCCTCCACAGCGCTTCTCGCGTCGGCGAATGCGCGCATCAGGGATGCGTCATCCGTCAGTTGCTCGTGGAACATGAAATAGGTCATGTCCATGGTTCCGAGAAGACCTGGGAGCGCCACTCCATAGACCGAGTACAGCGTGCTACGAAGGAGTCCCCGATCCATGCCGTCGGGAATCATCACGCGGGGCAGGTGAACGCAGGCGCGCCGAACCAGGTCGGCGCTTCGTGTGAGTATGGTCGTTAAGCGCGAGCCATTGTAGT
>CAYODK010000300.1:0-5635 GCA_964402695.1 uncultured Verrucomicrobiota bacterium | reverse complement strand
GGCGCATCAGCAGAGGCACGCCGCGCGGGGAGAGGCTGCGGACGAACCCGAGGATCCCGTGCCGCCGGATGGCGCCGAAGACCATGAACCCGAAGGTGATGGTGGCGAGCCCCCCCGTGACGTTGATGTTGCCGGTCGCGGAGCTGAAGATCGGGATGAGGCCGAGCAGGTTCAGGCCGGCGATGAAGGTGAAGAACGTGCAGAACAGGGGGGTCATCGCCCGTCCGTCCGCCGGTCCCAGGAAGGGGATGGCGATGTGATCCCGGACGAAGGTCGCGAGGGCCTCGAAGGCGTTGCCGAGTCCCGTCGGCACATCGCCGGTCCGGCGCCGCGCGAACCACGCCAGGCCGGCCAGGGCGGCGGTTGCGACGAAGAGCATGACCGCGTCGGAGCGGAACACATCGAGGAACTCGAGGTGTCCGAACGGGACGTTCCACTGGTCGATGTGCGTGGTGCGGTACATCACGTGGTCGATGATGTAGTGCCGCAGCGCCTCGCCCTTGTCCGCGATGGCCGTGATGTTCGTGCCCGTGCTCACAGGTCTTCGAAATCGGGACAGTCTAGCGGCTTCGGGTCCCGAACTCAATCTCCGCGCCGGCTTTACTTCATCCCCCGCCGTCGGTAAGGTGCGGACACCCGATGCCGCCGACGAAGCCCAGCGTGAAGTTGGTCCTGCTCAACCCTCCCAAGTTCCACCAGGTGTGGGCCGGGGTGCCCGACGTGTTCAACGACCAGCGGGCGCACATCTACCCGCCCATGGGCCTGATGCAGCTTTCGGCCTACCTGAAGGCCTCGACGCCGCACGCGGTGGTCGTGCTCGACGCGCAGCCGGGGTTGTGGTCGCACGAGGACACCGCCGCGCGCGTGCTGGCGGAGCGGCCGGACGTCGTCGGCATCACCGCGACGACCCACGCCGTCCGCAGCGCCGCGACCATGGCGCGGACCCTCCGCGCGGCCCGGCCGGATCTCCGGATCCTGCTCGGCGGCCCCCACGTGGCCGCCTTCCCGGAGCACGCGCTGGCCGTCCCGGAATTCGATTTCGCCGTCCGGGGCGACGCCGAGCGGCCCGTCGCCGCGCTGCTCGACCGCCTCGCGGAGGGCGGCGATCCGTCCGGCATCCCGGGCGTCCTCTGGCGTCGCGACGGCGGGGTGGTGGACAACGGTCCCGCCGAGCCGTTCGAGGACCTCGACGCCCTGCCGCTGCCGGACCGCGAGGGCCTGCCGCACGACCGCTACTACACCCCCGCCAACATCCGCGGCCGCACGTCGACCATCATGGGCAGCCGCGGCTGCCCCAACCAGTGCGTGTTCTGCAACGTTCCGCACAAGTTCCGCGCCCGGTCGGCGGCTCACATCGTCGACGAGATGGCCGAGTGCCGCGCGCGGTACGGGATCGAGGAGATCCACTTCATCGACGACCTGTTCAACAGCAGCGTCCAGCGGGTGGTCGACATCTCCGAGGAGATCCTGCGGCGCGGCGTGAAGATGCTCTGGGGGTTCAAGGCCAGTTGCCGGAACGTGACGCCCGAGATGCTGCGCGTCGCGCGGCGCGCCGGCTGCTACCGCATCCACTACGGCGTGGAGACGCATTCGGACGAGGGGCTGAAGGCGATCAACAAGAAACTCGACGTCGACCGGATCCACGAGGTTTTCCGCATGACCCGGGAGGCGGGGGTCGTGTCCATCGCCTACATGATGGTCGGATGCCCCCACGAGCGGAGCCCCGCGGACGTGCTCCGCGTGATCCCGTTCATCCGCCGGCTCGATCCGAACTACGTCGTCTACTCGCTCTTCACGCCCTACCCGGACACCGAGATCTTCCGGCAGGGCGCCGCGCTGGGCCTGTGGGACGCCGACGTGTGGATCCGGTTCATGCGCGATCCCCGTCCGGGGACGAAGCTGCCGACGGTCTGGACGCAGTGGATGAACGAGGACACCCTGCTCGACCTGTTCAAGCGGGTGAACCGGGCCTTCTACTTCAGCCCCCGCGTGCTGTGGCGGACCGCGCGCGGCATCTCCGGGCCCGCGCACCTGGCCCGGATCGTGCGCGGCGGCCTCAGCGTGGCGAAGCTCCAGCTGATCCGGCCGGGGTCGGGACGCATCTGACGGGAGGGAGGGGACGGCGCATGCGCTACGCGATGATCATGGCCGGCGGGTCCGGCACGCGGCTATGGCCGATGAGCCGCCAGGCCCTGCCCAAGCAACTCCTCCCGTTCATCGGGGGCCGCAGCCTCCTTCAGATCGCTCTCGACCGTCTCGAGGGCCTCGTGCCCGCGGAGCGCCGCCTGATCTGCGCCGGGCGCGCGCACCGGGACGCGGTCCTCGCGTCGCTGCCCGGCTTCGCGGCCGACCGCTTTCTCGGCGAGCCGGTCGGGCGCGACACCGTCAACGCCGTCGGCTTCGGCGCGGCGGTCCTTGCGCGGCGCGACCCGGACGCCGTGATCGCCGTGTTCACGGCGGACCATGTCATCGAGCCCGTCGCCCGGTTCCGGGAGATCGTCGCCTCGGGATTCGACCTCGCCGAGGCCCGTCCGGAGACGCTCGTCACCTTCGGCATCGCGCCGGCCGGCCCGTCGACGGGCTACGGGTACCTGGAACTCGGCGACGTCCTCTCCGGCGCCGCGCGCCGCGTGCGGATGTTCCGCGAGAAGCCGTCCGCCGAGGTCGCCCGGTCCTACGTGGCGGCCGGGCCGGGGGCCTATCTCTGGAACAGCGGCATGTTCGTCTGGCGTGCCGCGACGCTGCTCGACTGCCTCCGGCGCTACCGGCCGGAGACGCATGCCGGCCTGATGCGGATCGCGGACGCCTGGGACGGACCCGGCCGCGACGGGGTCCTCGGGGAGGTCTACCCCGCGCTTCCGAAGACCAGCGTCGACTACGCCGTCATGGAGCCGGCCGCGCGCGACCCGGCCGTCACGGTGGCGGCGATCCCGATGGCCCTCGACTGGCTGGATGTCGGGTCGTGGCCGTCCTTTGCGAGGACCTGCCCGAGGGACGCCGACGGCAACGCGATCGCCGCCGGGCGCTCGTTGCTGATGGACAGCCGGGGCACCCTGGTGGCGTCGAGCGACCCCGGCCACCTGGTCGCCCTGATCGGGTGCGAGAACCTGGTGGTCGTCCACACGCCGGATGCGACGCTGGTCTGCCCGGCCGACCGGGCCGAATCGATCAAGGAGATGCACCGCCGGGTGGGCGAGCGGTTCGGTCCCGGCCTGCTCTAGCCCCCGCCGGCCGCGCAGCGCGAAATATGGATTGCGCGTATCCGCCCGGACCGCTACGGTGTACCTCTTGCGGCCGCGGATGGGCCCCGGACGGCCCGTGCGGCCCGCCGGGCGAATCCGATCGCTGAGGAGAGCCAATGAAGGACATGCCGGTTGCCAACGTGCGGAACCTTGCGTTGCTGGGACATACGGGGAGCGGGAAGACGGCGCTGCTGGACGCGTTGCTCTTCAAGCTGGGCGTGAATGACCGCAAGGGTTCCCCCGAGAACGGCACCAGCATGGCCGACTGGACCGACGAGGAGAAGGACCGGAAGATCTCCGTCTGGGCGAAGCCCTTCGACCTGTCCTTCAAGACCATGGCCGGCGCGCGGCACCGCCTCGTGGTCACGGACACGCCCGGCTACGCCGACTTCGTCGGCCAGATGCTGTGCGCGCTGTCGGTCGCCGACGCCGGCCTGCTCATGGTCGATGCGACCTCCGGCCTGCAGGTGGGGGCCACCCGGGCGTGGCGGCAGTGCGAGAAGGCGGGCATCCCCCGCGGCATCGTGATCAGCGGCATCGACAAGGAGAACGCCGATTTCGACGGCGTGCTGGCCTCGATCCAGTCCGTGTGGGGTGCGCGCTGCGTCCCGGTGACGGTGCCGGTCCCGGGCAACGCCTCGGTCGTCGACGTGCTCGGCGGCGCGGCGGCGCCGGGCGACATGGCGGCCACCGTGGAGCAGCTGAAGACGCAGCTGATCGAGGCCGCGGCCGAGACCAACGATGCGCTGATGGAGAAATACCTCGGCGGCGAGGCGCTCTCGCCCGACGAGATCGCCGGGGGCCTGCGCGAGTCGGTCCGCGCCGCCAAGCTGGTCCCGGTCTTCGCCGCGTCGGCGAAGAGCGAGGCGGGGCTGCCGGAGCTCCTCGAGGGGATCGTGCGGCTGTTCCCGTCGCCGGCCGATCGCAAGGTCTCCGCCGCCGACGGCGCCGCGATCGACCCGTCCCCGACGGCGCCGTTCGCGGGGTTCGTCTGGCGGACGATCTCGGATCCGTTCGTCGGCCAGCTCAGTCTCTGCCGCGTCTTCGGCGGCACGATGAAGGGCGAGGGCGAGATCTACAACGTGACGAAGGGCGCCAAGGAGCGCATCGGCGGGCTCATCGTGCTCAACGGCAAGAAGCAGGAGGCCGTGACCGAGGCCCACGCCGGCGACATCGTTGCGTTGGCAAAGCTGAAGAGCACGGGCTTCAACGACAGCCTCGGCCCCGCGGGGGCGACGGCGACGTTCGCCCCGATCGTGCTGCCCAACCCGGTCATGGCCTACGCCGTGACGCCGAAGACGCAGGGCGACGACGACAAGCTGATGGGCGGCCTCCAGCGCGTCGCGGAGGAGGATCCGACCCTGCGGCTCGAACGGAATGTCGAGACCCACGAGGTCATCCTGTCGGGCATGGGCGACGCGGAGATCAACGTCGCCGTCGACAAGATGCGCAAGCACAGCAAGGTCGAGGTGATCCTGTCCACGCCGAAGGTCGCCTACAAGGAGACCGTGACCGGCCGCGGCGAGGGGCACTACAAGCACAAGAAGCAGACGGGCGGCCGCGGCCAGTACGGCGAGGTCTACCTCCGCGTCGAGCCGAAGCAGCCGGACGAGCCCGAGTGGTTCGTCAACGCAGTCGTCGGGGGGACCATCCCGGGCAACTTCATCCCGGCCGTCCAGAAGGGCCTCGTCGAGGGCATGACCCGCGGCCCGCTCGCCGGGTCGCCGGTGGTCAACGTGAAGGTCGTCGTCTACGACGGCTCCTACCACGACGTCGACTCGTCGGAAATCGCCTTCAAGATCGCCGGCGCCCGCGCGCTGAAGGAAGGCATGCTCAAGAGCAAGCCCGTGCTCCTCGAACCCATCATGAAGGTCCGCGTGATGATCCCCGACCAGTGCATGGGCGACGTCACGGGCGACCTGAACCACCGGCGCGGGCGGATCCTGGGCATGGACACCGAGGACGGCATGCAGGTCCTCACCGCCGACATCCCGCAGGCCGAGCTCTTCCAGTACTCGTCGCAGTTGCGCAGCATGACCGGCGGCCGCGGCACGTTCGAGATGGAGTTCTCCCGCCTGGAGATCGTGCCCTCGAACATCGCGCAGAAGATCATCGCCGAGGCGCAGAAGAACAAGCAGGAAGAGAGCGAAGAGTAACGCACGAGGCGTCTCGTTGAATTCATGAGTCCGCCGGCGCCGCGCGCGCGGCGGCGAAAGGAGTGACATGAGCGGGCACAGCAAGTGGGCAACCATCAAGCATAAGAAGGCGGCCACGGACGCCAAGCGCGGCAAGATCTTCAGCAAGATCGCGCGCGAGATCACCATCTGCGTCAAGCAGGGGGGGGGCGACCCGTCGGCCAACATCACCCTCCGGGCCCTGATCCAGAAGGGCAA
>CAYODK010000299.1:0-5707 GCA_964402695.1 uncultured Verrucomicrobiota bacterium | reverse complement strand
CTTGGCGAAGGAGGGTTCGATGTGCCGTGTTCGATGTTCCTCCGCGTTGATTTCCCCGCCGGGGCGTGTACGGTGGCCGGCGTGCGGGCCGGAGGGCCGGCGCCGCGAAGGAAGAAGGAGGCTATCGTGAAGATGCTGGTTGCGATGATGTCCGCGGGGCTGTGCGCCGCGTCCGCCCTTTCCGCCCCCGCCGCCGAGTACAAGCACAAGATCGTGCAGACCGGCGTCACGTTCGAGTGGAGTGTCGACGGGCAGTCCCTGAACGGCCGGATGAGCGCCAAGACGACGGGCTGGGTCGGCGTCGGATTCAACGCGACCAAGGACATGCAGGACGCCGGCTTCGTGATCGGCGCCGTGAAGGACGGCCAGCCGAAGGCCGCCGTCTACGTCGGCACCTCGCCCATGGCCCATAGCAAGGCGATCGAACAGGCCGACATCGCGAACATCGGCGGCAGCGAGGCCGACGGCGTCACGACGATCACCTTCACCATCCCGCTGGTGTCGAAGGATCCGAAGATCCGGCCGATCGCGGTGGACAAGGACACAAAGGTCCTGCTGGCCTACGGCGAAGAGGACAGCGTCAAGGTCCGCCACGCCGAACGCGCCGAGTTCCTCCTCAACCTGTCGACCGGAGAGGTGAAGAAGTAGAACTCCGGCGTCCGCCCGAACTTGAAACCTGAAACTTGGAACGTGAAACTCCTCTTCCCTGACACCTGAAACCTGACACCTCTCCGGTCTCCCCCGCCTACCGGGGATTGCGCGGATTGAAGCCGCCGGGGAACGGGACCGCGCCCGGGATGAAGAGGTAGAGGCACGCGCGGCGGTCGCTCTCGCCCATGAAGATCGTGCCGTCGATCCCGGTGGTCATCGCGTCGAACTGGTACGCGCGCTTTGCGTAGTAGGGGCTGCGGTCGACGGTCAGCACGCCCCAGTCGCGGAAGCCCTCCTCGCCGTCGAGCCCGTAGCTGACGAGCTTGCACGGCTCCTCGAACTCGCCGCAGAGCAGGTAGAGCCGCCGGTCGGGCCCGATCGTCATGCCGCGCACGCGGCGCGACAGGCGCGGCTTGCCGAGGTTGACGAGCCGGCGCCGCTCGGGGTCGATGCGGAACAGGAAGCCGTCGCTCGAGGCTCCGTAGAGCCAGCCGTCCGGCGCGGCCGCCCAGCCCTCGACGACCGGGTAGCCGTGGTAGTTCCACGCCTCGTAGTACTCGCCCGGGATCTGCAGGTCCGTCGCCGCGAGCCCCGTCGCGCCGGGTGCGAGCACCACGACGCGGCCGTTCTCGCCGGACGTGAACACGCGGCCGTCGCGGTCGACGTGCAGCGCGCGCGGCACGCTGCGCCACGTGCGCTCGGGGCCGGAGAAGACCTTCCGCTCCACGACCGCGCCGAGGTCGGTCGTCGTCTTCCGCGCCAGGTCGTGGACGAACAGCCGCGCGTCGGGATAGGAGATCCCGTAGAGCCGGCGCGCCGCCGCGTGGAGCGCCAGCGCGTAGACCGAGTTGCTCTTCACCGGCACGCCGAGGTCCTCAAGCGGACACGCCTCGCCGGGGAGACGCGCCCCCGCGTCGTGCTTCGCCGGGTCGTAGCGGTAAAGGTGCCCGCCCGCGTACTTCGCATACGGCGCGGCGACGTCGCGCCAGAGCTGCTCCTCGATCGCGCGGAAGCCGCCGGGGAACTCCTGCGTCAGCGCGACGGGCGCGAGCATGCTCAGCCCCCCGCCGATCAGCAGCGTGCCGCCGGGCTCCTGCACGAGGGCGTGGTGCACCCCGCGCGCGTCGCCGATGCGGCCGAGCGGGCGGACCTTGTTGATCGCGCGGTCGTAGAGGAACAGGTGCGAGGCGGCCTTGCCGCTGGTCGCGCCATAGACCGTGCCGTCCGCGGCGGTCAGCAGCGCGGTGATCGGGCTGTCGTCCGCGTCGATCGCTGACACGTCGGGGTAGCCGAGGTCGCGGTAGTCGAGGCGGTGCGCGTCGAAGTTCGGGTTCACCCACTTCTGCGCGACGGCCGGCCCGGCGAGAAGCGCGGCGAGAACGAAGGCCGCGAGCCGGAGAGACCCCGGGAGCCGGCGGTTCGGCCGGGCCGGCGGCCCGGCCCTACCCTCGGCGCGCTGAATTCCGGCGGTAGGGCGGCTCACGCCCGCCCGTCCGATCTCCGCCCTCCGACCTCCGATCTCCGCCTTCCTCATTTCACACCTCCCCCGTCCGGCGTGTACGCCAGCAGGGCCATGCTGAACGGCCACTTGCCGTCGATCCGGTTCGCGGCGAGCGCGGGGTCGGGCTCCTCGACGGCGCCGACGAAGTAGATGCGCCCGTCCTTGCGGCCGGTGCAGGCGCCGCCGAGGCCGAAGACGCAGCGGCCATCGCGGATGCGCATCAGGCCCAGGTCGCGGCGCTGCCCCTTGTCGAGGTCGTAGACGACGAGCCCCGACTCGGGCGGCACGTCCTTGCCGGCCAGGCGCGCGGTGAAGCGGCGCTCGTCGGCGACGTCCCACGAGGTGCCGGCGTAGTCGAAGGCGACGGAGACCACCGGCGCGTAGTAGATGCGGCGGTCCGGCGCGATCGTCATCGCAAGCGTCGCGACCGGGATGTGCGAGGGGTCGGCGTCGAGGTAGCGGTCGGCGCAGAGGCGCGCGAGCGGCGTGATGCGGCCCTCGGGCCCGTCGCGCGGATCGAAGCGGAAGAGCCGCGAGTCGCCGACGATCACGCCGTAGGCGACGCGCTCCGCCGGCTCCCACTCGATCACGCGCCAGTAGACCTTGCGGTCGAGCATCGGGTTGGACATCGTCCGCGGCGTCGCGCGCGGGTCGAGCGGCAGGCGCGTGCCGCGCAGGTCGGCGAGGCGGCCGGTGCGCGGGTCGTACTTCCACACGCGGCCGATCGGGAACGAGCCGTAGACGTTGCCCTCGTCATCGGCGAAGATCGTGCGGCAGATGTCCCAGTCGTCGACGCGCCCGAGGTCGGTCGTCACGCGCGTCTTCAGGTCGAGCATGTATAGGTGGCCGTCCTCCGCGAGGCCGTAGAGGCGCCCGAACTTCGGCTCGTGGACGAGCCCGAGCAGGCCCCACTGGCGATTGATGCGGCCGAGATTCTCGAGGCGGCCGGCGGCCGGGTCGTAGCGGAACCAGTGCGGCCCCTGGTAGCTGGCGGGGTCGACGCACTCGGGCCCGGTGTCCTCGCAGAAGTCGCCGAAGAAGATGCCGCCCGCGGCGTCCTCGCCCATGCGGACGTGGATCTTGCCGGTGGTGCGGATGCCCTTCCCCCGCTCGCCCTTGAACGCGGTGAGGTCCGCGACGTGCTTCATCACCGCGGTCGCCGGATCGAACTCGTAGAAGTGCGCCGCCTCCGCGTGCGTGGAGAGGCCGATGTAGAGCTTGCCGCTCCGCGCCGCGTACAGCGCGCTCCACATGCTGTCCGCCCGCGACCCGGCCCCCGTGAACCGGTGCGCCTCCACGGTCGCGACCGCCTGCGTCGCACCCTCCGCCGCCCGCGCGGCGGCGGCCGCCGCCAGCAGTCCGGCCGCAACGGCCCATCCCAAGACACGCCCGGCGGGTCGCCCGCCACCGTTGAGGATCTTCATGATTTTGGCCGCTTGAACACGCAGACCACGTCCCGCGTGGCGCCGTATCCCTGGCTCGTGTCCAGCGCGGCGGCCAGTTCCCAGCCCTCGGCCCCGAGCTGGTTCATCAGGGCGTCCAGCTTCAGCTCGTCCAGCTTCCCGCCCGAGAAACCCGTCGTGGCCAGCTTGAGGGTCTTGTACTCCCATTTCATGAGGTCTCCCTTCACACTGCGTCGCTCCAGAATGAAACCGCATCCCCCGGGGCGCAAGAGGATACTGCGCGCGAGCGGAAAGCAGAGGTCAGAGGGCGGAGGTCGGAGGGCGGAAGTCGGACGGCAGATGCCCCCCTCGCCCCTCGACCCTCGTCCCGTCGAGGTCCGAGGACCGAGATCCGAAGTCCGAGGGCCGGGGTCCGACGTTCGGTGTTGGATGTTCGGCGTTCGATGTTCGTCCTGCGGGTCATCGACCTGCGATCGGCCCGCCAACGGGCTTGCGCCCGCGCGCCCGGAGCGGGACGATCCGGCCGGGCTCGCGAGGGACCATGCGGCCCTGGAGAGCGGGACATGGAGCTTACGAACGGCCAGCGGCGGATCGTTCGCGTGGCAGCGTGGAGTGTCGCGGCGGCGCTGGGGCTCGTCCCGGTGCTGCTGGGCGCGGCGATGGCGCTCTTCCCCGGCGGCCACGCGGGCACGGCAGGCGGCTACTCCTTCCACCGCCACGTCCTGAGCGACCTTGGCCGCTGCCGGCTGAGCGACGGCTCCGCCAACGCCGTCTCCCACGCGCTCTTCACGACGGCGCTCTGCATGGTCGGCGCGGCGCTGGCGGTCTTCTGGACGGCCCGCTCCTTCTTCCTTTCGAAGGCGGGCCTGGCACGGATGGTGCGGATCTTCGGGTTGCTCATGAGCGCCTCCATGGCCTGCATCGGGCTTGCGCCTTTGGACCGGGCGAAGGCGCTGCACGATCCGGTCACCGGCGCCGCTGTGGCAACGGCGGCCTGCGCCGCGCTGACGCTGCTCGCGGACCGGAACGATCGCCTCGAGCCGCGCGCGTCCAAGCGGGTGTGGCTCGTCGCGCTGTTGGCCGTCGCGGCGGGCTTGATCACGATGGTCGTCCTGCGCAACACCCGGCTCCTGCCCTTCCGCCCGCTTCCGATCGGGCAGAAGGCGCTCGTCGCATCCTTCATCGCCTGGATGGCCGTCCAGGCCCACGCGCTGCGACGCGCAGCGCGGTGAATGGAGGGGATCGAGAAGGAACTGGTGGCGGGAGAGGGATTTGAACCCCCGACCAAAGGCTTATGAGTCCTCTGCTCTACCGACTGAGCTATCCCGCCACGTCGGAAAGGCGGATATGTATACGGTCCGCGGCGGCCCGCGTCAACCGCGGCGCGGCGCGGATTCGGCATTTGACTTCGGCCGGAGCCGGGCCAGACTTGAGTCATGGCGACGGTGAACCACCAGGTCATCCTGTACGACGACAGCTGTCCGATGTGCCGCCTCTACACGGGCGCCTTCGTCCGCTGCGGCATCCTGGAGCCGGAGGGGCGCGTCGCGTTCTCGAAGGTACCGGAGGCGGTCCGGTGCCGCCTCGATCTCGACCGCGCGCGGCGCGAGATCCCGCTGTGCGATCTCGAGTCGGGCCGGGTCCGCTACGGGCTGGACGCCCTCTTCTTCGTGCTCGGCGAGCGCTTTCCGGCCTTCGGCCGCCTCCTGCGAATCCCGGTGGTGAAGGTATTCTGGACGCCCATCTACTTCTGGATCAGCTTCAACCGCCGCATGCTCGCCGGCTTTCCGCCGCCCGCAGAGGGCCTCGACTGCGAACCGCCGCTGCACCGGGGCTTCTGGGCCGCCCTGCTGGCCGTGGCCGCCCTCGCCGGTTGGGGCGCGGTGCGCGCATCGGCCGCGGCCCTGGGCCGGCCCGAGGTCGCCGCGGCGGCGCTGGCCGGCCTGCCGCTGCTCTGGTGGCTCGCCGGCGTCGCGCGGGCGAGGACGGCCGATACCGCCCTCAAGGGCGCCGGCTCCGCCGCAGGCGCGGTCCTCGCCACGTCGATCCTGCTGATGCTCGGCCTCCTGATCCCCTCCACCGCCGTCGCGTGGATCGTCCACGGCGCTGCGCTGATCGTCCTGCTGCACGAACTCCATCGGAGGAGCTGGGT
>CAYODK010000298.1:0-5713 GCA_964402695.1 uncultured Verrucomicrobiota bacterium | reverse complement strand
GGGGGGCGGGATCGATGTCGACCGCCGGAAGGGCCGCGATGGCCTTGCGCTTCTGCTCCGCGTCGACGTGCGTGTAGTGCTCGGTCATGGCCGGGCTTCCGTGGCCGACGAGGGTCTGCACGACGTGCTGGGGCACGCCGGCCGCGGCGCACAGGCTCACGAAGGAATGGCGGAGCGAGTGGAAGCCGACGCGGACCACGGCCTTCTTGCGGCCCTTCATCCTTTCGGTGGTCGTGATCCCGCACCCGAGGAAGTGAGTCTGGATGCGGCGGGAAGGGCCCGCGGGCTGGCGTTCGTACTCGGCGGCTTCGTCCGGAAGCACAAACTCCTGGGTCGCGTCCTGGACGCCGCGCCACTGGCGGAGCATCTCCGCCAGCGTGGCGTGAAGAGGCACGGTGATCCACTTGCCGCGGCGTGCCGTCTTCGATGGCTTCGTTCGGAGGATTCCTTTCTCCAGATCGATGTCGGCCCACCGAAGCCGGCATACGTCCCCGAGTCGAAGCCCGGTGAACAGGCCGATGGCGATCATGAGCCGCAGCGAGCCCCCGGCCTTCTGCACGACCGTCTTGAGTTCATCGGCCGTCAGTTCCCGGCGGGACTCCTGGACTAGATCCACGGTCGGGATCTCCACGAAGGGGAGGATCAGGAGGCCGGCCCGCTGGCGCAGGGTCTTGAAGAAAGAGCGCAGGAACTTGATGTGCGCGTTGTAGGTGGAGGACGCGAAACCCTCCGCCTTGAGGTTGGCGGCGTAGTCGTCCGCTTGTGTCGGGGTGATCTCGTGGACGCCGACGAGCTTGCGCCTCGTCGTCCACGAGTGGAACCGGTTCCAGATGGCGCGGTACTGGGCCACCGTGGTCTCTCCCGGATCGCGTCGTCGGGGGCTATGCTCCCACGCCAGCCAGGCGTCGTCCAATGCGAGTCGCTGGCCCGATCCTTGGAGCAGGTCGGCCGCCATGCGGCGCCGCCGATCCTGAAGCACCTGCATCTCCACGGGGTCGTTGGAGCTCTCGCGCTCCGCGCGGTTCAGTTCCGCCAGCACCTCGGCGAACTTGCGCTCGGTGTTGTTCTCGCCCCGGTCTTCGGAGACCCACCGCTTGAGGGTTGCCTCCGCGTCGCGCCGGTTTCCGGTCTCCGTGCTGCGGGTCACATCCCGTCCCTTGTACCGGTAGCGCGCGTACCAGAAAGGGCTGCCTCGCCGTCGAATCAGGGTCGCCATGGCCGTGTCTCCCCGTGCTTCATTCGGTAGCTTGCGGGGACTGTCCAACGGGGTCAATCCTAAAGCGGTGACAAAAGCGGTGACAATGCGAGCGTATGCAAAGGGCTGGATTCGAGGATTGTTCAGAAACATCGCTGTTTGTGCTGGTGCCGGAGGAGGGAGTCGAACCCTCACGCCCTTGCGGGCGGCAGATTTTGAGTCTGCTGCGTCTGCCATTTCGCCACTCCGGCCCGGGTCGAACGAGGCCACTTGGTAGCAGGTGCCGGCGCGGAGAACAAGCCGCGAGTGGCGTCAGGGCCAGATCGCGCCCATGGTCCAGTAGAGGACGGCGGCCAGGACGGCGGAGATGGGGATGGTGGTCAGCCACGACAGGAAGATCTTCCGGATCACGGAAAGGTCGATCGCGCCGAAGCCGCGGGCGAACCCGACGCCCATTACCGCGCCGACGAGCACGAACGTCGTCGAGATGGGCAGGCCCATCAGGGAGCAGACCAGCACGGTCGACGCCGTCCCGAAGGCGGCGGAGAAGCCGCGGGTGGGGGTGATCTCCGTGATCTTCTTGCCGACCGCCTCGATGACCTTGCGTCCGTACATCGCCAGTCCGAGCACGATGCCGACGCCGCCGAAGGCCAGCAGCCACATCGGGATCGCGGTCTTGGCGTCCACGGTGCCCCGGGCCGCCTGGACAATTCCGCCGATCGGGCCGATCGCATTCGCCACGTCGTTGGCCCCGTGCGCGAAGGACATGTAGCAGGCCGTGAGCACCTCCATCCGGCCGAACCAGCCCTCGACCAGCCGGTACTGGGTCTCCGGGGAGCACGCCTGGCCGGTGCAGATCTCGCGATGCTTCCGGGAGACCCCGGCGTAGACGAACCATGCGACCCCGGCGGACAGGAGCAGGGACAATCCGACGTTCAGAGCCCGGAGCGATCCCGGGGACAGGTCGGAGGCGAGCGCGCGGAGAAAGGTCGGAAGGATCGTCGACAGCAGGATGTAGCAGACCGCCGCCGAGGCGACGGGCACCGAGACCTTCGCCCGCGCCACCGGGGACGGGCTGGCGAGGATGAACTTCCGGATGGCCGCATACAGCAGGAAGGCGATGATCCCGCCGATGACCGGGGAGATGAACCAGCTCGCGGCGATCCGGCCGAGCTTGTGCCACATCACGGCCGAGGGCCCCACGGCGACGACGCCGAACCCGATCACCGCGCCGATGATCGCATGCGTGGTCGAGACCGGCTGGCCGAGGAACGTCGCCAGGTGCAGCCACAGGGATGCGGCGAGCAGCGCCGCCAGCATGCCGCGGGCGAAGAACATCGGGTTGCCCTCGAAGATGCCGGGCTGGACAATGCTTGCCTTGATCGTGTCCGCCACGTGGGAGCCCGCGAAGAACGCGCCGGAGAACTCGAAGATCGCCGCGAGCACCAGCGCCCGCCGGAAGGTCAGCGAGCCCGAACCGACCGACGTTCCGAAGGCGTTGGCGACATCGTTGGCGCCGATGTTCCACGCCATGTAGAAGCCGAAGGCGAGTCCGAGGCCGAGCAGCAGGTCCGGGGTCATCGGCCTACTTCCGGACGATCATCAGGCGAAGGCTCTTGCCGGCGTTCTCCGCATGGTCGGCGATCTGCCCCAGGGACAGGCAGAGCTTGTCCATCAGGATGACCGCGATCGGGTCGATGCCCGGCGCGGAGTAGTACAGGCGGGCCACCTGGCGGTTCAGGCGGTCGGATTCCCACTCCATCCGGTAGACCGATTCGATCCGGGCGAGCGTCTCGTCGGTGTCGCGTCCCGCGAACCCCTCCTTCTGAAGGGCCGCGGCGTGCTCGGCGAGGCTGAGGAGGCACTCGCTGAGCTGGACGACCTTGTCGACCAGTTCCAGGAAGGCGGCGGCGACGTCGGGCGGCAGGGCGAGGGGGCGGAACGAGGCGGCCACGGCGAAATTCTGCGCCTTGTCGCCGATCCGGTCCAGCTGCCGGACGACGGCCAGGATGTCGTCCCGCTGCGACGAGAGGAACATGCGGCGCGGCAGATTCTGCCGGGCGTGGTCCTTGATCACGTCGGACTCCTCTTCGAGCCGCGAGATCGTATCCTGCAGCGACCGCAGCCGCTCCATGTCTCCGACGAGGACCGCATCGGCGATCGGCCGGACCAGGGCGACGCACTCATGGATCTTCCGGGCCAGCGCGGTCACCAGTTCGAACGGCGATTCGCCGAATATCGCGCCAAGGTCTTTCATGACAGCATTCTCCAACCTCATGAAGACCTAACAGAATCCTAACGCATAAACAACCTTGGTCTCATGTAATGGGAACGAGGCGGGCTGGTCTTCGGGCGGACCGGTCTGGTAGAATCCCTTGGACGGCATCGCGGGCGGATGAGTTCCCGCGGGCCCCGGGGGATGCTCGGACATGGCGTGCCACTTGGAACGTACCGTGCAACAGGACATCGACCGGATCGGGGCGGAGATCACGCGGATGGCGACGTTGAGCGCGCAGGCGCTCCGCGACGGCCTTCGTGCGCTTGCGACGGGCAACCGGATGCTGGCCTACTCGGTCATCATCCGGGACCAGCGCATCGACGCGATGGAGAAGACGATCGACCGTCTCTGCCTGGAGTTCCTCGTCCGCCAGCAGCCGGTGGCCGGCCTCCTTCGTTTCGCCTACGGGGCCATCCGTGTCAACCTGGAGCTCGAGCGGGTCGGCGACTACGCGGAGAGCATCGCGCGGCAGGTGCTGAAGCTGATCTCGATCGGCGTCCAGGTGCCGACGGAACGCTTCGACGAGATCGCCGGTCTCTCGGTGCCCATGCTGACCGACGCGGCGCGGGCCTTCGTGACGCGCGACGCCGACCTCGCGCGTCGCGTGATGGACGTCGAGGAAACGGTCGACGGGCTCAAGAGCCGCCTCAACCAGGATCTTGTCGAACGCTTCGGCCGGAACGGGATCCCGTTCGCCGCGCTGAACGCCTGCATGATGATCGCGCGCCGCCTGGAGCGCGTGTCGGACCAGGCGCGCAACATCTGTCGCGAGACGCTGTACGCCTGCACCGGCGAGGACGCCCGGCACCCGGATTCCGGCCTCTACCGGGTCCTCTTCGTGGAGAGCGCGGGATCGGGCCGGGGCGCGATGGCCGAGGCGGCGGCGCGACCGTACGAGGGCGCGGCGTTTCATTTCGCCGCGGCCTCGCTCGACCCGCAGCCCGTTCCGGCCCCGACCGCGGAGTTCATCCGGGCGAAGGGGGGCGCGTCCGCCGCGCCCGCGCCGCGGGCGCTGACGGAGGTGCCGGAACTCGATCACTACCACGTCATCATCGCGCTCGATCCGGATGTGAAGCGCGTGTTTCCGAAGCATCCGAGGAAGATCGTCTTCCTGGACTGGCCGGTGGAGGATCCGTCGCAGGCGTCCGGCGGCCCCGGCGGGGTGCAGGCCGCGCACGAGCGGGTCGCCGGGTTCCTTGAGGGACACCTGCGCGACCTGGTGGACGCGATCGGGGGCTCGGACGGGATGAACGACGGGGTCGAGGGCGCCTGACCCGTGGACGGACGTCGGGCCAGGCGGAGAAGCGTGGCGGCGCTGTCGGTCGCGGCCGGCCTCGTGGCGGGCGGATGTGGCGGCGGCGGAGGGACCCCGGCTCCGGGGGCGCGGACGACGATCGCCAACATCGGGTCCGACACGATGCTGAACCTCGCCGCGGCGTGGGCCGAGGCGTATGACAAGGTCGCCCCCACGGTCTCGGTCGAGGTCTCCGGCGGCGGGTCGGGGCAGGGGGCGGCGGCGCTGATCAACGGCAGCTGCGATGTCGCGAACTGCAGCCGCAGGCTGGAGGAGAAGGAGATCGCGGAGATCCGTTCGCGCCGGGCCCTCGAGGCGAAGGAGTACGTCGTCGGGTTCGACGCCCTGTCGATCTTCGTCCACCGGAGCAACCCGCTGCAGGAGATCTCGGTCGAGGACCTCGGCGAGATGTACCGCGAGGGCGGGACGCTCGCGCGATGGAGCCAACTCGGCGTGACGATCCCCGGATCCAAGGGGGATGCGATCATCCTGGTGAACCGCCAGAACAGTTCGGGAACCTACCACTACTTCAAGGAGGCGGTGGTCGGGAAGAAGAACGAGTTCAAGCTGTCGGCGCTCCACATGAACGGATCGAAGGATGCGGTGGAACTGATCGCGAACACGCCCAACGCGATCGGGTACTCGGGCATGGGCTACGCGACGCCGGACGTGCGACAGGTGCGGGTGTCGAAGCGGAGGGGCGGGCCCGCGGTGGCGCCGTCGGCGGCGAGCGCGCTGGACGGAACCTACCCGGTCGCCCGGCCGATGTTCATGTACACGGCGGGCGAGCCGCAGGGGGCCCTGAGGGCGTATATCGAGTGGATCCTGTCCCCGCAGGGGCAGGAGATCGTGACGTTGACCGGCTACGTGCCGCGGGTGGCGGACTAGGCGGTACCGGCCAAATCTGTCCCGCCACCTCTGCAGAATGGGGGAGAGGCTGGCCGCC
>CAYODK010000297.1:0-5724 GCA_964402695.1 uncultured Verrucomicrobiota bacterium | reverse complement strand
TGGTCTCCGCCGCCCACCTGGCGGGATCGGTGGCCGCCTCGCTTCATGCCATCCGCATCAAGCGGGAGGCCAGCTCGGCCCTGCTCTGGCTGGTCGTCATCTGGTCGTTTCCCTTCCTCGGGGTCGCGCTGTACCTGGTGCTCGGCGTGGACCGGATCGCGGCGAAGACCGCGCTGCGCGTGAGCGCCCACAAGGCCTTCCTCGACGGACACCGTGCCCGGGAGCCCGATTCGCTTCCGCTGGACTACTGGCGCGGGGTGAAGGATGGCGGCATCGCCGAGCCGGCGACGGAGTGGGGACACTCCCTGAACCGGTCGCTGGACCCGCTGCTGCCGGATTTTCCCCTTCTCGGCGGCAACCGCGTCGACGTGCTGGTCACCGGCGACGAGGCCTATGGACCGATGCTCGAGGCCATCCGGGGCGCGAAGCGCCACATCAACCTGCAGACCTTCATCCTCGCCAACGATGGCGTCGGCCGGCAGTTCCTCGATCTCCTGGCCGCGCGCGCCCGCGAGGGCGTCGAGGTGCGCGTCCTGTATGACCGCTTCGGTTCCACCCCCGCCGTTCTTTCGGGCTTTCTCCGGCGCTACCGAAAGGTGGCGCCCGCGTTTCAGCTCTCCGGCTGGACCCAGGCCATGCCCCTGCGACGCCAGTTCCAGCTGAACCTCCGCAACCATCGGAAGATCCTCGTGGTCGACGGGACGACCGCCTTCACCGGCGGCATCAACCTCTCCGAGATCAACACGGCGCGCCCCGGGGCCCCCGCCCACCGCGACTACCATTTCCGGGTCGAGGGACCGGCGGTTCAGGAGTTGCAGTTCTCGTTCCTGAGCGACTGGCACTTCATGACCGGCGAGCCCGTCGATGCGCTGCTGTCGCGCGACTTCTTCCCCGGCTGTCCCCGCGCCGGCGAGATGCGCGTCCGCGTGGTCAACGGGGAGCCGGCGCTGGACACGGAGACGCTGCCCGACGTCGTGTTCGCCCTGCTCGTCGCCGCGCGGCGGCAGATCCTGGCCGTCACGCCCTACTTCGTGCCCACCCCGGACCTGGTCCGCGCCTTCCGCGCCGCCGCGCTGCGCGGGGTCGACGTCAAGCTGCTGCTGCCCGGCGAGAACAACCATGTCTACGCGGGCTGGGCCGGCCGTTCGTTCTACGCGACCCTGCTCGAGGCCGGCGTGCGGATCGCCGAACGCGCGCCGCCCTTCATGCATGCCAAGGCCCTGATCGTGGATGACGAGGTCGCGCTCGTCGGTTCCGCCAACCTCGATTCGCGGAGCCTCCGGCTCAATTACGAGACCAACCTGCTGGTGTACGATCCCGGCTTCGCCGGGTGCCTCAAGCGGGCGGCGCTCGACGATTTCGCCCATGCGGAGGCGATCGACCCGGCGGCCTGGCGCCGCCGCCCCGCCCTCCGGCGCTTCGCCGAGAACGCCTGCGCGCTCCTCTCGCCCGTGCTCTGAGCCGGAGCGATGCAGTTGACCTTGATACCCGGAGACCCGTGGGCATCGCTCCGGAAGTAGGGAAACTCCAAACTCCAAGGACGTTGAAAGGCCCAGGGGAAAGGGGAGGGAAGTCGGAGGGGGGCGATTGCGATTCGGGGCGTCCCCAATCGGTGCGCGCCTTGGACAGACCGCCGCCCATCGGTGGACCGTCCGGCCTTCCTTCCTTTTTCTCCGTTCCAATTATCACTTCCTTGGAGTTTGGAGTTTCTTACTTTCCTCTTCTGGAACGACTCGCCGCCGTGGCGTCCTTAACCTGGGATCCAGCTGAATCGTTCCGGCCGATCCGGCGGGCCGTGCGTGCGCGGGACCCGGCCGATGGTGTATACTTCATGGCTTTTCGATGAACTCCAACGAGACACCGGGCGGGGGTGCGGGCGGCTGGATCCGGATCCAGGGCGCGCGGGAGCACAACCTCAAGAACCTCAACGTACGGATCCCGCGCGACCGGCTGACGGTCGTGACGGGCCTGAGCGGTTCGGGGAAGTCGTCGCTGGCGTTCGACACCCTGTTCGCCGAGGGCCAGCGCAAGTACGTCGAGAGCCTCTCGGCGTATGCGAGGCAGTTCCTCGAGCAGATGCAGAAGCCGGACGTCGACGCGATCGACGGGCTTTCGCCGGCGATCTCGATCGAACAGCGGACGGCCGGCTCGAACCCGCGGTCGATCGTCGCGACGACGACGGAGATTCACGACCACCTGCGCCTGCTCTTCGCGCACGTCGGGTCGCCGCACTGCTGGAAGTGCCGGCGGCCGATCGAGCGGCAGAGCGCGGAGCAGATCGTCGCGCACCTGCTCCGCTTCCCGGAGGGCACGAGGCTCTCGATCCTCGCGCCGCGGGTCGCCGGGCGCAAGGGCCGGCACGAGGAGGTCTTCGGGGATGCGCGCAAGCAGGGGTTCGTCCGCGTGCGGGTCGACGGCGCCATCCACGACCTCGACGACGTGCCCCGGCTGGACGGCAAGCGGAAGCACTCGATCGAGGTCGTCGTCGACCGCATCGTCGCCGGCCCGGCGGCGGCGTCGCGCCTGACCGATTCCATCGAGACCGCGCTGCGGGCCGGCGGCGGGCAGCTCACCGCGCAAGTCCAGGAGCCCGGGGAAGGCGCCGCGAGGGACGTGCTGTTCTCCGAGCGGAACGCGTGCGTCCACTGCGGCCTCAGCTTCGAGGCGCTCTCGCCGCGCAGCTTCTCGTTCAACAGCCCGTACGGGGCCTGTCCGACGTGCCACGGGCTCGGGGCCATGGACGTGTTCGACGAGGACCTGATCGTGCCGGACCCGGGGCTGTCGATCGAGGATGGCGCGATCCAGGCCTGGCGCCGCGGCGGGCGGCGGCTGCTGATCTACTACAAGGGGCTGCTGCGCGCGCTGCTCAAGCACTACGGGATCGACCCGGCGACACCCTACCGCGACCTGCCCGAGACGTTCCGCCGCGTGCTGATGCGCGGCTCCGGCGACGAGGAGATCGGCTTCGGCTTCTGGCGGGGCGGCGCGTGGCACCGCTACACCAAGCCGTTCGAGGGGGTCATCCCGAACCTCGACCGGCGGATGAAGGAGACCGACAGCGAGTACATCCGCGAGCGGCTGCGGGGCTACATGAGCCGCCAGCCGTGCACGGGGTGCGGCGGGGCGAGGCTGCGGGCGGAGAGCCTGGCGTGCACCGTCGGCGGCGCGTCGATCGTCGACGTGATGCGCATGTCCGTCGCGCAGGCCGACCGCTGGATCGGCGGGCTGCAGCTGTCGCCCATGCAGGAGCACATCGCGCGCGAGGTGGTCAAGGAGATCCGGCAGCGGCTGCGGTTCCTGGTGGATGTCGGCCTCGACTACCTGACGCTGGACCGGGAGAGCGGCACGCTTTCCGGCGGCGAGGCGCAGCGGATCCGGCTTGCGACGCAGATCGGCGCGGGCCTCGTCGGGGTCCTCTACGTGCTCGACGAGCCGAGCATCGGGCTCCATCACAGGGACAACCGGCGGCTCATCGACACGCTCAAGCGCCTTCGCGACCTCGGCAACACGGTGGTCGTCGTCGAGCACGACGAGCAGACGATCCGCGAGGCCGACTGGGTCCTCGACCTCGGCCCCGGCGCCGGCCGGCACGGCGGCGAGCTGGTCTTCCAGGGCACCGTGCCCGAACTGCTGGCCGCGCCGTCGCTGACGGCGCAGTACCTGCGCGGCGACGCGTCGATCGGGGTGCCGGAGCGCCGCGCGACGCCGGCCGGGGGCTGGATCGAGATCGCCGGGGCCGCGGAGAACAACCTCAAGAACATCACCGCCCGCATCCCGCTCGGGCTCCTCGTCTGCGTGACGGGAGTGTCGGGAAGCGGCAAGAGCACGCTGGTCGACGACATCCTCCGGCGCGCGCTGGCCCGGCATTTCCACGGGGCCCGCGAGCGGCCCGGACGGCACCGGCGCATCGCGGGGCTGGACCGCATCGACAAGATGATCGTGATCGACCAGGCGCCGATCGGCCGCACCCCCCGGAGCAACCCTGCGACCTACACCGGGGCCTTCACGCAGATCCGCGACCTGTTCGCCCAGCTCCCGGCCTCGAAGGTCCGCGGCTACGGCCCCGGGCGCTACAGCTTCAACGTGAAGGGGGGGCGCTGCGAGACGTGCAAGGGTGACGGGATCCTCAAGGTCGAGATGCACTTCCTGCCGGACGTGTACGTCACCTGCGAGCAGTGCGCGGGCCGCCGCTACAACCGCGAGACGCTCGAGGTGCGCTACAACGGCCGCAGCATCGCCGATGTCCTCGACATGACCATCGAGGACGCCCTGGAGTTCTTCGCGAGCGTCCCCGGGATCGAGCGGAAGATCCGCACCCTCTCCGAGGTCGGGCTCGGCTACCTGCAACTCGGCCAGCCGGCGACGACGCTGTCCGGCGGCGAGGCCCAGCGGGTGAAGCTGTCGGCCGAGCTGAGCCGCCGCGACACGGGGCGGACGCTCTACATCCTCGACGAGCCGACGACCGGCCTGCACTTCGCCGACGTGCGGCGGCTTCTCGAGGTGCTGGAGCGGCTGCGCGCCGCGGGGAACACCGTGCTGGTGATCGAGCACAACCTCGATGTGATCAAGCGGGCGGACTGGATCCTCGATCTCGGCCCCGAGGGGGGCGACGCGGGGGGGCATGTCGTCGCGGAGGGCCCGCCGGAGTCCGTCGCCTCCGTCCCCGGTTCCCACACGGGCCGGGCCTTGCGCGAGGTGCTGGGTCCGGCTACAAAGCGGTCCGGGTGAACGCACGCTTCCACAGGGGGTTCGTCGCGCTGGCCGCCGCCTGGTTCGGGCTCGCGCCCGCGGGCGCGCAGGGCCCGCCTGCGGACTCCGCGTGGGCCGATCCGCTGGCGCGCGGGCGCGAGGCGCTTCGGGACGAACTCTACGACCTCGCCGAATCGATGTTCCGCGCCGCGGCGTCGAACGCGCCCACGGACGCGGTCCGGGCGGAGAGCGCCGCCGGCGTGATGGAGGCGAGGATCGGCCATGGCCGGCCCCGCGAGGCGCTGGCGTTCCTGGCATCGGAGGTCGGAGCGCCGGTCGCGCGCCTGCCCGTCGTGCTCTACTGGCGGGCCAAGGCCCAGCGGGCGGCCGGGGACGCCGCGGGGGCGCTGGAGTCGCTCGCGACGCTGTCCTCCGCGGGCATCCCGGCCGACCTTCGGGAGCGGGCGTGGCGGCTTTACGCGGGCGTGCTCGACGATGCCGGCCGGTCCGATGAATCCCTCGCGGTGTGGGACGCGCTGGTGCGGGAGTTCCCGGCATCGCCCCGCCACGCGCTCGATCGCGCGGAGTTGTGGACGCGGGTCGCGCCCGGGGCGGAGGCGGCCCGGATTCTCGGGGAGGTGATCCGGGTTTCATCCGCGGCGCCCGAGGCCCGGATTGCCCGGCTCATGCTGGCGCGGCTGAAGGCCGGGGCCGGCGACGGGGCCGGGGCGCTGGCCGACGTCGAACCGATCGCGGTCGATACGAACGCCCCGGCGGCCGACCGGGCCCGGGCCTGGATGGTGATCGGCGCCGTCGAGGAGGCCCGGACGAACGCGGCGGCGACCGCGGCCGCCCTCGATCAAGCCCGGGAACTGGCGGTGCGGACGACCGCCGCCCCGGACGTCGCCTTCTTCCGGGCGGGTCTCCGCGTGCGTGCGGGCGATCTCGACGCCGGGCGCGACCTGCTGCGCGAGGCGATCCAGGCCTACCCGCGGCATCCGGAGGGCGCGCGCATCCAGATGGACCTGGCCCGCC
>CAYODK010000296.1:0-5747 GCA_964402695.1 uncultured Verrucomicrobiota bacterium | reverse complement strand
GGGAGGGGCATGATGCGCGGCGGACCGGCCGGTGCCGGATGGAGGGCCTCGGAATGAACAGGATCGTGCGGAGTCTCGCGGGGGTGGCCGCCCTCGTCGCAACCTCGGCCGGCGCGGCGCCGCAGCCGAACATCGTCGTGATCCTCGCCGACGATCTCGGCTATGGGGACATGCACTGCAACAACCCGGAACGGGGGAAGATCCCCACGCCGCGCATGGACGCCCTCGCCGCGGAGGGCATGCGCTTCACCGATGCCCATTCGAGTTCCGGCGTCTGCTCGCCGTCGCGCTACGCGCTGCTGACCGGCCGCTACCACTGGCGCACGCGGCTCCAGCGCGGCATCGTCGGCGTCTTCGGCGCGCCGCTGATCGCGCCCGACCGTCTGACGATCGCCGGGATGCTCAAGACCAAGGGCTATGCAACCGCGTGCATCGGCAAGTGGCACCTCGGCCGCGACTGGGGCGTGCCGGAGGGGCAGGCCGCGCTGTTCAGCGGAAGGGGCGCGGCGGCGCCGGAGGTCACCGACGCCCATCGCGCGGCGTGGCGCGCGGTCTTCTCGAAACCGTTCTCCGGCGGGCCGACGTCGCGCGGGTTCGACGAGTATTTCGGCACCGACGTGCCCAACTGGCCGCCGTACTGCTTCATCGAGAACGAGCGGACCATCGGGATCCCGTCTGAGTTCCTTCCGAAGGAGAACTTCCAGAACCACCTCGCGAGCCTGCAGGGTCCGGCGCTGCCCGGCTGGGATCTTGCGAAGGTCCTCCCGACGATCACCGACCGCGCCTGCGCGTTCGTCACGCGCGAGGCGAAGGCCGGCCGGCCGTTCTTCCTCTACATGCCCCTGACCGCGCCGCACACGCCGATCGCCGTCAACGAGCCGTGGAAGGGAAAGAGCGGGCTGATCCCCTACGGCGATTTCGTCATGGAGACCGACGCGGCGATCGGCCGCG
This sequence comes from uncultured Verrucomicrobiota bacterium, assembly GCA_964402695.1. Classification (GTDB taxonomy): domain Bacteria; phylum Verrucomicrobiota; class Kiritimatiellia; order PWTM01; family PWTM01; genus VGWF01. The sequence goes on along the minus strand of CAYODK010000296.1, from coordinate 4,796 downwards.
TGCTCGACGCGATCGCACAGTCCGGCGCCGCGGACCGCACCCTGCTGGTGCTGACCAGCGACAACGGCTGCGCCCCCTACATCGGCGCCAAGGAGATGGAGGCGAAGGGCCACTTCCCGAGCGGGCCGCTGCGCGGGTACAAGTCGGACGCATGGGAGGGCGGGCACCGCGTGCCGTTCGTCGTCCGCTGGCCCGGCGTCGTGAAGCCCGGCAGCGTGTGCGGGCAACTCGTGCACCACGCCGACCTGATCGCGACCTTCGCCGACGCGCTGGGCGTGAAGCTTCCGGAGACCGCGGCCGAGGACAGCTTCAGCCTGATGCCGCTGCTGCGTGGCGGCGACGCGCCGGTCCGGGAGGGCGCAGTAAGTGCGGCGGCAAGCGGCACCTTTGCAGTCCGCAAGGGCCCGTGGAAGCTGATCCCCGGGCCCGCCGGGGCCGCCGTGCCGGGGCAGCTCTTCAACCTGGCGGAGGACATCGGCGAAACGAAGGATCTGGCCGCCGCGCATCCGGAGAAGGTCGCCGAACTGGCCGCGCTGCTGACGACGTGGGTCGAGGATGGCCGCAGCACGCCGGGGGCGAAGCAGACCAACGACGTGCCCGTCGAGATCCGAAAGCCGGGGCCGGCCGTGCGGGCGAAGACGCCGGCGGACGGGGGGGCCGGGAAGCCTGCCGTGCGCAGGTTTGCGTCTCCGGGGACGAAGAGATAAGATCACTCTGTCATACGTGGAGACGCGCATGCTGATGTCGCTCGAGGCGATTGTGGAGAGGAATGGAGCTGTGCGCCTTAAGGAGCCCATCCGGCTCGATCATCCACATCGCGCGATCGTGACGATCATGGAGGACTCCGAGGCTGCGGAAACAGGCCTGATGAGCGAGGCCGCGCTGGCCAGGGACTGGGACCGTCCCGAGGAGGATGCGGCATGGTCGCACCTTCAGTCCGGGCGGTAGTGCTCGTCCGTTTTCCGTTCTCGGATCTGTCTTCCACGAAGCTTCGTCCTGCCCTCGTGCTGGCCGATGCGGGCCGTGGGGACTGGGTGCTGTGATTCGACTGATCGCTGGAGAAGTGTAGGACGCGAATGCCCGTGTAGCGCCCGGTCCATGCACCTTCCCTCAGACAGCGTCCTGCTCCCGCTCGACCGCGGGGCGCTGCTCGTGTCGCGCGGCCACGCCGTCTTCTGCAGGATCCCGCCGCGCGACGATCCGGCGGTGCGGCGGGTGTTGGCCGACGGGCACGATGCCTCCGTCCTCCGGCCGGGCCTGCGGGCGGACCTCGGACGGCACGGCTTCTTCGGCGCCCCGCGCGGGGCCAAGGCCGAAAGCCCGAGCGTGCAGATCCAGCTGACCAATGCGTGCAACCTCTCGTGCGAGTACTGCTGCACCAACTCCGGCCGCGCCCGCGAGCGGGAGGTGACGTTCGAGGTGCTGCGCGACGTCGTGCGGCGCATCCCCGCAACCATGGGCCCCCGTGCGCGCATCGCGCTGCTCGGCGGCGAGCCGCTGCTGGTGCCGTGGGCGGCGGACCTCGCGGACGAGATCCTCGCGCTCGGCCTCGACCTCACGATCTTCACCAACGGCGTTCCGCTGGCGGACGAAGCCCTCGCGCGCCGCGTCGCGGGGCTGATGGCGCGCGGCGCCAAGGTCCGCATCAGCCTGGGCGGGCCCGGCGCGGGCACCTGCGACGCCATCTCCGGCGCCCTGCGCTACGACGCCGTCCTCGCGGCCGTCCGCGCCCTCGTCCGTTTCGGCGGTTCCCCGACGCTAGACCTCATGCTCGTGCCCGGGCAACTCGACGACGTCGTGCGCGAGCTTCCCCGCCTCCGCCGGCGCCTGCCGCCCGGGATTCCGCTCAGCCTCGGCGTGCTTTACCACAGCGGCCGGGAGACCGGCGCGCACATGTTCGGCAGCCGGGCGGAACTGGAGGCGGCGCTCGACCGCATCGCGCTCGAGACCGGAGAGACGATCCCGGCGGCGGGGCCGGCTCCGCTCGCGGACCGTCGCGAGGGTTGCACCTGCGCGCTGGGACACCACCTGCACATCCGCAGCGACGGCGCGCTTTTCAACTGCTTCAAGATGGAGGAGAGGGTCGGGGACCTGTCGACCCTGGGGTTCGAGGCCGCCGTGAGCGAGGTCCGCGGCCACCCGCACCGCGCGGCCGATCTCGCCGTATGCCGCGACTGCCCGCTGGCGACGATCTGCGGCGGCGGGTGCCGCTCCGAGAACCTTCTCTACAGCGGCGATCCCGACGTTCCGCCGTGCGGTCCATGGCGCGTGCGCGTGCTCTCCGAACTGCTGGCCGAGGATCGCGTGTCCGCATTCGAGTGGCCCGTCGCGTTCCTGCTCGCCGAGGCGCGGGCACGCGGGATCGAGACGCCGGACGACGTGCGGCCACGCAAGACGTCACGCCACATGACGGATGTGTGAAGGAAGGAAAGGAGACGACCATGCCGACACCGAAGGCGATCTGCATCGAGGACCTGAAGCCCGGACGAGGGCGCCCGCGCTACCTGTCATGCACGGCCGTGGCCGGCCGTGAGGAGGGCCTCGGACTCGGACCTGACGGCGACGTACTCTGGAAGGGTCCGGTGCCGCCGGCGTGCGAGCTGTGGGTGTCGATGGACGAATGCCTGATCCTGTATCGCCGGGACGGCGCGCCGCCGGTGACGGTGACCCGCGCGGGCCGCGGGCTCCGGGTGCCGCCGGAGAAACCGGTCGTATTGCTCGCGGGCGACGAGATCGCGATCGGCGCCCGACGGCTGCGCGTCCACATTCACGGCCCGGCCCCCGCCGTGCGCGCCCCCGCGCCGGTCCAGGTTGAGCCGGTGTCCCGTCCGCCGGCCCGCTCTGCGCGCGCCGCCGCAGCCGCCGCGGCGCTCGGCTCGCTGGCCGCCGCCGGTGCGGTCGAGGTGCGCGATGCGCCGCCCAAGATCGCGCCTCCGCCCCCTCCGCCCCAGCCGATCGAGGTCCGCGCCGCGCCGCCGGTTCCGCCCCCGCCTCCACCCCCGCCGATCGAGGTGCGCGAGGCGCCTCCCGTGATCGCGGTGGACCCGGAGCCGCCGCGGGCGACGGAACTCCGCGACCACATCGTGCGGCCGGGCGAGACGCTCTCGTCCATCGCGCGGACGACCGGCGGCGCCGACACGGTGAAGGAGATCGCCGAGCGCAACGGGCTCAGGGATTCCGCCCGCCTCCTCAAGGTCGGCCAGAAGCTCAAGGTCCGCATGCCGGTGCCACAGGGCGGGGGGAAGAAGTAGGCCGGTCCGGCGGTCGCCGGGTTGAGATCGGCGGGTCGGGGCCGTAGACTGCGCCGCATGAACCGGCAACACTTCCTCCTTTCCGCCGCCGTCGGCTGGTCGATCGGGGCTGCCGCCGCGCGTGCGGAGTCGCCGCTGGCGCCGATGGTGCGCGAGTACCAGGCCGATGCGGAGAGCCTTCACGCCTTCTACAACGTCCGCTGGGCGGATGCGCGGCTCGATCGCATCGGGCGGTTTCATGCGGACTGGCTGAAGCGGCTCGACGCCGTCGCCTTCGACGCGCTCGATGCGACCGGCCGCGTCGACTACGTGCTCCTCCGGAACGACTGCGAGCAGTCGCTCGCGGGCCTCTCCCTTGAGCGGTCGCGGCTGAACGCGATCACGAATCTCGTCGCCTTCCGCGGCGCCATCGTCGACCTCGAACTCGCCCGCTGGCGCGCGGAGCCTGTCGACGGTCCCGCCGCGGCCTCGGCCCTCAGCGCGATCGCCAAGGACGTGAAGACGCTGCGCGAGGGTGTCGCCGCCGGGCTGAAGGCCAAAGGCGCCAAGTCCGCGGAGGTCAAGGGGGATGCGTCTGCGGCCAAGGACGCGAAGGAGAAGGACGCGAAGCCCGGCGCCAAGGCCGCCTCGACGAACGAAACCCCGCCGATCGCCCTCGAGCCCGCACCCGCCCTGCGCGCCGCCGGCGTCGTTGCGGAGGCGCGCGCCGTGCTCAAACGCTGGTACGAGGCCCAGTCCGGCTACCAGCCGGACTTCACGTGGTGGATGAAGACCCCGTACGAGGAGGCCGGGAAGGAACTCGACGAGTTCGCCAAGCTCCTGAAGGAGGAGGTCGCGGGCCAGAAGGGCAAGGACGAGGACCCGCTGGTCGGCGAACCCCTCGGCGCCGCGGCGCTGGCCGACGCGCTCCGCTTCGAGTTCCTGCCGCAGTCGGCCGAGGAACTGATCGCGATCGGCGAGCGCGAGATGGCCCTGTGCGAGACCGCGCTCAAGGCCGAGGCGAAGGCGATGAAGTGCGGCGACGACTGGAAGGCCGCGCTGGCGAAGGTGAAGGCGGACCACGTTCCGCCGGGCCAGCAGGACGCGCTCGTCGCCGCCCTCGGCCGCGAGGCGATCGGGTTCGTGAAGAAGAAGGCGTTTGTCACCGTGCCGCCGCTGTGCGAGGAAACGTGGCGCATGACCATGCTCTCCCCCGAGGCGATGCGCACCGTGCCCTACGCGGCCTACTCGTCGCAGGAGATGCTCGTCGCCTTCGCCCGCGAGGACATGAAGCAGGAGGACAAGCTGATGGTGATGCGCGGCAACAACCGCCACGCCACGCGGCTGACCACGCCGCACGAACTGATCCCGGGACATCACCTCCAGATCTTCCAGTCCGGCCGTTTCAACGCCCACCGTCGCACCTTCTCGACCGCGTTCTTCGTCGAGGGCTGGGCCCTCTACTGCGAGCGCCGCCTGTGGGACCTGGGCTGGGCGCGGACGCCGGAGGACCGGATCGGCATGCTCTTCTGGCGCCTCCACCGCGCGGCGCGCGTGGTCGTCGCG
>CAYODK010000295.1:0-5779 GCA_964402695.1 uncultured Verrucomicrobiota bacterium | reverse complement strand
GCAGCACGCTGTGGATCGACGATCAACTGGTCGTCTACAACGACCGCTACCAGGGCGCGGTGAACCGCAGCGGGACCATCAGCCTGACCGCGGGCGACCACGACATCCGCATCCTGTACGTCCAGGGCGGGGGGGGGCTGGAGCTTTCGGCGCTCGTCTCCGGGGCGAACATCCCGACCAGCATGCTGAGGATGGCCGACGAGGTGACGCTCGGCACGCTCTCCGGCGATTCCGGTTCCACCCTGTCGTTGCCGGGCAATGTTCCGGTCCGCATCGTCCAGGCGTCGACCCAGACGTTCGCGGGCGCCGTGACCGGCGCCGGCCCGTTGATCAAGGACGGCCCGGGCCTGCTTGAATTGAACGCCTTCAGCCCGTTCACCGGGACCCTTGCCGTGACCGCGGGAACGCTGCGGGTCAACGGGGACCTGACCGCCGCCGGCCTGATCACGGTCCATGACGGCGCCAAGCTGGACGGCGCGGGGTTCATGAGCAGCGTGGTCGTCGAAGGGGGCGGCCAACTGGCGCCGGGCAACAGCCCCGGCATGATGTTCGTCACGGACAGCCTCACGCTGCAAAGCGGCGCGACGTTCGTGGTCGAACTCAACGGGATCCTGCCGGGCTCGGAGTACGACCAGCTGTACATGAGCGGTGCGACTCCGACACTGACCCTGGAGGATCCGACGCTGCTCGTGTCGCTCGGGTTCACCCCGATCGAGGGCGACATCTTCACGATCGTCTCCGGATTCACAACGCTGGCCGGCTCGGGGACCTTCAACGGGCTGGCCGACGGGGCGCACTTCGTGGTCGATTCGACCGCGTTCGAGATCGACTACGACACCTCGTCAATCACGCTGACCGTGATCCCGGAGCCCGGTGCCCTGGGCGTCATCGGGCTGGTCGGCATCGCCGCAGTCCTGCGTCGCCGGACACGCCGGTAGCCGGACGCGGCGACCGTGGCCCCTCGGGATCGATCGGGCATGGCTTGGCGACGCGCTTCCGTCTTCCGTTTTCCGTCTGCCGTTCTGCCGCCGGGCGTCAGCGACCCGGCGTCATGTCGGTGCGACGGAGAAACCCCGGGGATGCACGCAGGATGGGCGGGCTGTCGTCGTCGGTCATCGCCACGAAGAGCGCCTCGGCGGCGGGGTGGTTCGTCGCGAGCCACGGCAGTCCCTCGTCGGGGCCCAGGATGAAGAGCGCCGTCGAGAGCCCGTCCGCCGTCAGGCAGTCGGGTGCGACCACCGTGACGCTCAACCGTTCGCGCGGGCTCGGGCGGCCGGTCCGCGCATCGAAAATGTGGGTGACGGTCCGTCCGCCGACGCCCGCGCGCCGGTTGCGGTAGCCCCCGGAGGTTGCCACCGCGCAGCCGCTGACGTGCAGGATGCCCGCCAGGTGCTCCCCGGGCATCGCGTCGGGCCGTGGCTCGTCCACGCCGATGCGCCACGGATCGCCGGAGGCGTTGCGGCCGGACACGTAGACCTCGCCGCCGATCTCGACGAAGAAGTTCGTGACGCCGAGGTCGAGGATGCGGCGCGCGACGGCGTCGACGCTGTAGCCCTGCGCCACGGCGTTCAGATCGAGTTCCACGCCCTCGGCCTCCTTGCGGAGACCTCCGCCGGTGATCGCGACGCGTTGCCAGCCGCATCTCGCGCGGGCTGCGGCCTGGTCGGCCTCGGGCGGGTCGTCCTCGCGCGGTCCCTCGGGGCCGCCGAAGCCCCACAGGCGGAGCAGGGGACGGATCGTCGGATCGAAGGCGCCGCTGCTCTGGCGGGCCAGATCCAGCGCGAAGCGCGTGCAGGCGGCGAAGCCCCCCGAGACGGGCATCGGAGCGCCGGCGGGCGCGCGGTTGAACCGGCTGATCTCGCTGTCGGCATCCCACAGGGACATCTGCCGGTTGACCTCGTCGAGCGTCTGCCGGATCGCCGCGCCGACGGCGTCGAGGCGCTGGGTGGACAGGGAGGGTTCGGCCAGCCGGATGTGGAAGAAGGTGCCCTGGACCTCGCCGCTCAGTTCGACGGCCTCGACCGCCGGCGTGCCGGGCGTGCGCCCCCACAGGCTCCACGCGGCCAGCGCGACGAGGAGCCCGCCGACGGTGAGAATCTTGCGCGGTTCCACCCGCCGGGGTTGGAGGACGACTGTGCGGCTCTCCGGCATCGCCTCAACCGAACTCGTCGTAGGCGATCATGTCCTTCTCGACGCCGAGGTCGAAGAGCATCCGGTTGACGGCGGCGATCATCATCGGCGGTCCGCAGAGGTAGTACTCGATCTCGGCCGGGTCGGGGTGGTTCTTCAGGTAGAGATCGTGCACGACCTTGTGGATGAAGCCCGTCGGCCCGGTCCAGTTGTCGGACGCCTGCGGCTCGCTCATCGCCACGGTGTAGCGGAAGTTCGGGAAGTCGCGGGCGATGGACTGGAAGTCCTCGTCGTAGAACATCTCGCGGACGGACCGCGCGCCGTACCAGAAGCTGACCTTCCGATCCGTCTTCTTCGTGCGGAAGAGGTCGAAGACATGGCTGCGCATCGGGGCCATGCCGGCTCCGCCGCCGATGAACATCATCTCGCGCCGGGTGTCCTTCGCGAAGAACTCGCCGAACGGGCCGCTCAGGATGACCTTGTCGCCCGGCTTCTTGCTGAAGATGTAGCTGGAGGCGAGGCCCGGCTGTGCGTCGGCGACGCCGGGGGGCGGGGTCGCGATGCGGACGTTGAGCATGACCATGTTCCCCTCGGCGGGGTGGTTGGCCATGGAGTAGGCGCGGAAGATCGGCTCCGGATTGGTCGTCTTCAGATCCCAGAGCTTGAACTTGTCCCACGCATCGCGGAAGCGCTCGTCGATGTCGAACGAGCGGAACGAGAGGTCCTGGTAGGGCGGGATGTCGATCTGGATGTAGCCGCCGGCGCGGAAGTTCAGGTTCATGCCCGGCGGGAGGTCGACGACGAACTCCTTGATGAACGTCGCGACATTGCGGTTCGAGCGGACGGTCCCCTCGAATTTCTTGATCTCGAGGACCTCCTCCGGGACGCGGATCCTCAGGTCGCGCTTGACCTTGAGCTGGCAGGCCAGGCGCCAGCCCTGCTTCGCCATCTGCCGGTTGATGTGGCCGGTCTCGGTGGGGAGGATGTCGCCGCCGCCCTCGGTCACGACGCACTTGCACATCGCGCAGGTGCCGCCGCCGCCGCAGGCGGAGGGCAGGTAGATCTTCTGCGCGGCCAGGGCGGTCAGCAGGGAGCTTCCCGAGTCGACGGTCAGGGCCTTGTGCCCCTCGTTGATGTCGATCGTCACCGGCCCGGAGGGCTGGAGCTTGCGCGACGCGAAATTGAGGCCGGCCACGAGGATCAGGATGAGCCCCGTGAACACGACCACGCTCGCGAGAACCAACACGACCTGGTTTTCCATGACCGACCCGTTTCTCCGCGGCGGCTACAGATTGATGCCCGAGAACAGCATGAACGTCATCGCCATCAGCCCCGTCATGATCATCGTGATCCCGAGCCCCCGCAGGCCGGGCGGGATGTTCGAGTAGCGGAGCTTCTTGCGGATCGCGCCCATCGCGATGATGGCGAGCGCCCAGCCGGCGCCGGAGGAGAGGCCGTACACGAGCGTCTCCGGGAACGTGTACTGGCGCTCCACCATGAAGAGCGAGCCGCCCAGGATCGCGCAGTTGACCGTGATCAGCGGCAGGAAGATGCCCAGGGCCTGGTAGAGGGGCGGGAAGTAGCGGTCGAGGAGCATCTCGACGAGCTGCACGAGCGCCGCGATCGTCGCGATGAAGACGATGAAGTTGAGGAACGAGAGGTCCAGCGCGGCCAGCGCCGGGACGCCGGTCCACGCCAGCGCCCCCGGGTCCAGGAAGAAGTGCTTGAGCGCCCAGTTCACCGGCACCGTGATGAACTGGACCAGCGTGACCGCGACGCCCAGCCCGATCGCCGTCTCGATGCGCTTCGAGATCGCCAGGAACGAGCACATCCCGAGGAACGTCGAGAGCAGGATGTTCTCGATGAAGATCGACCGCACCGCCAAGCTCAGCAGATCCATGGTTTCTCCCGGGATTCACACGGAGACGCAGGACGGGAAGACGGACACAAAGACGCAAAGAACGCAAAGCGGAGGTCACACGGAGACGCAGAGGGCGCAGAGAGCTTCATGGGAGGTCCGCTCCCTTCAGAATCAAGCGGACGATGCCGCTCTTCAGGACCGGCTCGTGGAAATTGACAATCAAGCCCAATGGCGCGTCAAGAAGCCTCATGTAGGTGAGGACCTGCGCCTTGTGGATCGGAAGAATCGCTTCGACGGCCTTGGCTTCCACGACCAGTGAATCGTCGACGAGGAAGTCGCATCGATAGGGCTCCATGACTTCGATGCCCTTGTAGCGGACCGGGATCTGCAACTCGCGTCGGACGGGGATCGAGCGCAGGCCGAGTTCGCGATCGAGACAAGCTTGGTAGACGGCTTCCATCAGCCCTGGTCCGATCTCGCGATGGACCTCGATGGCGGACGCAATGACGTCCCCCGTCCATCCTCCCGCCCTCTGGAACTTCGCGTGCATTCTTCGTCTGTCTTCCTGCGTTCCTCTGCGCCTCCGCGTCTCCGTGTGAATCCTAGGCGGTTTCGAAGTGTTTGGTGACGGAGCGCTGGGCCCAGATGAGGAGGCCGAGGACGATGAAGGCGCCGGGGGCGAGCAGCATCAGGCCGTTGGCCGGGTAGGACGCCGGCAGCACCGCGTAGCCGAGCAGTTTGCCCGAGCCGATCACCTCGCGGACGATGGCGACGACGACGAGGACGGCGCTGTAGCCCAGGCCGTTGCCCAGGCCGTCGATCAGCGAGGGCAGCGGCGGGTTCTGGAGCGCGAACGCCTCCAGCCGGCCCATGACGATGCAGTTCGTGATGATCAGGCCGACGAAGACGCTGAGCTGGCGGCTGACATCGAACATGTAGGCCCGCAGGAACTGGTCGGCGAGGATCACGAGGACCGAGACGACGACCATTTCCACGATCATCCGGATCTTGGCCGGGATCGTATTGCGAAGCAGCGAGATGACAACGTTCGATCCCGCCGTGACGATCGTGAGGCTTGCCGCCATCACGAGCGCCGTCTTGAGCTGGGTGGTCACCGCGAGCGACGAGCAGATCCCGAGGATCTGGATCGTGATCGGGTTGTTCTCCGACAGCGGGTCGGTGAAGACCTTCTGGAGTTTCGCCGCCATGGTCTCAGCCCTTTCGCACCGTCTTGAAGTAGGCCTCGTACCGCCCGAGTTCCCGGTTCAGGAACGCCATCACGCCGTTGCCGGTGAGCGTCGCGCCGCTGATGCCGTCGACGACGACGCGGCCCTTGTCGGTCGAGGCCTCCGCCGGGGCCTTCCCCTTCGCGATCACGATCGGCAGCGGCCGGCCGCCGTCGACGACCCGGCGCCCCTGGAACTGGTCCTGGAACCACGGCTGCTCGATCTCGCCTCCGAGGCCGGGCGTCTCGCCGTGCTTGTAGAAGGACACTCCGACGATCGTCGTCGCGTTCTCGTCCAGCGCGAGGTAGCCGTAGATCGTCGACCAGAGACCCTTGCCGGAGACCGGGAAGGCGTACTTGCGCACCGCGCCGTTCTCGACCCACTGGAAGAGGGGCAGGATCCTCCCTGCCGCGATGCCGTCCGCCGCATCCCTCGGGGGCAGGCTGTCCGCCGACGTCCCGTCGGCGTTGACCCGCACCTCGCGGACATGGTCGGCGTACATCTTCTCAAGCTGGTCGCCGGGGAGCTTCTTCTTCGCCGCGTCGAGAATCGGCGCCTGGAA
>CAYODK010000294.1:0-5794 GCA_964402695.1 uncultured Verrucomicrobiota bacterium | reverse complement strand
GATGGCTCTTCGAGCTTGTGAAGTCTTCCCATTCGGGCCAGATCTTTGTGTCGCGCACGAACCCGGGGGTCACGCGCGGGAACCACTACCACGACACCAAGATCGAGAAGTTCTGCGTGATCCAGGGCCGGGGCCGGATCCGGATGCGGCGGCTGTTGACGGATGATGTGGTGACCTACGATGTGTCCGACGACCCGATCCGGGTGGTCGACATCCCTGCCGGCTGGACGCATTCGATCGAGAACACCGGCGATGGCGACATGCTGACCATCTTCTGGGCCAACGAGGTGTTCGATCCGGCGCGGACGGATACTTATTTCGAAGGGGTCTAGGCGCTGGGCGCTGGGCACTGGGCACTGGGCACTGGGTGCTGGGCGCTGGGCAGACCCCAGCACCCAGCACCCAGAGCCTAGAACCCAGCGACTCGTGGTCGAGAGGAGATGGCCATGGCAGGCTACAAGGACCTGACAATCTATCGTGAAGCGCACGATCTGGGCGTGACCATCCACCGGTTCAGCATGAGACTGCCGAGGCACGAGCTCTACGAGACCGGCTCGCAACTGCGTCGCGCATCGAAGTCCATTTCAGCCAACATCGTTGAAGGCTACGGTCGGCGACGATACCAGCCGGATTACGTCAAGCATCTGGTCTACAGCCAGGCCTCTTGCGACGAGACAAACGAGTGGATGACCTACATCATCGACCTTTACGACAATCTTCGAGACGAAGCGTCGGCTTTGCGGGCTCGAATCGAAAGCTTGGGAAAGCAGATCAACGTGTTCATTCAGAGGGTGGAGAGTAGAAGATAGGTCCTGGGCGCTGGGCACTAGGTCCTGGGCACTGGGCGCTAGGCACTGGGCACTAGGCACTGGGCGCTACTTCAGAACCCAGAGCCCAGAACCCAGAACCCAGCCTGCCAGTCCCCAGTACCCAGTCCCTCTTAAGGAGCGCACTCATGAACAAACTCAAGGTCATGACGGTGGTCGGCACGCGGCCGGAGATCATCCGGCTGTCCCGGACGATGCAGGTGCTTGACGACGTGTGCGAGCATGTGACGGTGCACACGGGGCAGAATTACGACTACGAGCTCAACGAGGTCTTCTACAGGGATCTCGGGCTCCGAAAGCCCGATCACTTTCTTGGCGCCGCGGGGCGGACGGCGGCCGAGACGATCGGGCTGGTGATCGCGAAGGTCGACGAGGTTCTCGCGTCGGAGCGGCCCGAGGCCCTGCTGGTCCTGGGCGACACCAACAGCTGCCTTTCGGTGATCCCGGCGAAACGCCGGAAGATCCCGGTGTTCCACATGGAGGCGGGCAACCGCTGCTTCGACATGCGGGTTCCCGAGGAGATCAACCGGCGCATCGTGGACCACGTGGCGGACATCAACCTCACCTACTCCGAGCACAGCCGGCGCTATCTGCTGGCGGAGGGGATGCGCGGCGACCGCGTCATCAAGACGGGTTCGCCGATGAAGGAGGTGTTGGACTTCCACCGGGCGGGCATCGAGGCGTCGGACATCCACGCGCGGCTGGGCCTGGAGAAGGGACGGTACTTCACGGTCAGCATCCATCGCGAGGAGAATGTCGACGATGCCGCGCACCTGGCCAGTCTCGCGGATGCGCTCAACGCCCTCGCGGAACGGTACGGCCACCCGCTGGTTTTCTCGGTGCATCCCCGGACACGGAAGCGGCTCGATGCGGCGGGCGTGGCGCTCGATCCGCGCATCCGCGCGATGCCGCCGATGGGGTTCCTTGACTACAACGCCCTCCAACTCCACGCGTTCTGCGCGGTGTCGGACAGCGGCACGATCACCGAGGAATCGTCCATCCTGGGCTTCCCGGCCATCACGGTGCGCGAAGCCCACGAGCGGCCCGAGGGCATGGACGAGGGCGTGGTGATCCTGAGCGGACTGCGGACGGAGCGGATCCTGCAGGCGGTCGAGATGACCCGCCACCAGTTCGACCGCTTCGGGCCGGCGCGCCTTCCGGACGACTACGACGTTTCCAACGTTTCGTGGAAGGTTGCGAAGATCATCCTCGGATACACGGACTACGTCCGGCAAGTGGTATGGCATGCCCATCCGAGCGCGGCAAGCAGCGGGCGCTAGGCTGTCTCATGTGCGGCATTGCAGGCATCTTGGATCTGGCGGGACGTCACACGCCCTCTCCGGAGGTTGTACGAGCCATGACGGAAACCCTCCGCCATCGGGGGCCTGATGGCGAAGGGTTCTATTTTGACGGGCCCGTGGCGCTTGGCCATCGGCGGCTCGCGATCATCGACTTGGCCGGCGGCGCACAGCCGATGAGCACGTTGGACGGCCGGCTGACAGTTGTCTTCAACGGCGAGATCTACAACTACATTGAATTGCGCGAAGAACTGCGGAGCCTCGGGCACCATTTTGCCACTGATTCCGACACAGAGGTGATCCTTGCAGCCTACCGCGAGTGGGGGGATGCCTGTCAGATTCGTTTCAACGGAATGTGGGCATTCGCTCTATGGGATCGCGACCGGCGCCGTCTACTGTGCTCGCGCGATCTGCTTGGCGAGAAGCCACTCTTCTACTGGGAAGACGGCTGCAGGCTCGTCTTCGGATCGGAAATCAAGGCTCTGTGGGCCGCCGCAGTGCCCCGGAATCCCGATCTCTCGATGCTCGACTTCTACCTGGCCTTCACCTACGTGCCGGCTCCCTACACCTTCTTCCGTGGGATTCGCAAGCTTCGGCCAGGGCATTCGCTCGTGGTGGAGGATGGCAGGTGCCGGACAGTGCAGTATTGGCGGCCGGTTCTTCGACCGCTCGGGGAACGACGGAGGGACGAGGTCGCAATCTGCGAGGAGTTTGCCGGCCTGTTCGACGACTCGGTCCGAATCCGCATGCGATGCGATGTCCCATACGGGGCCTTCCTGAGCGGCGGTCTCGATTCGTCGTCGGTCGTGGCTTCGATGAGCCGCTTCTCGAACGGACCGGTGCGGACGTTCACCATGGGCTTTAACGGTGCGGGGCAAGGTGAGCTGCCTTTGGCCCGGCAGGTCGCCAAGCGCTTTCAGACGCGCCATGTGGAGAGAACCGTGGGGCCGGAGGACGCGCAGGGCCTCCTCGCCCTTCTCACGTACCACTATGATGAGCCGTTCGGCGACTCCTCCGCACTGCCGACATTGCTCGTCAGCCGTTTTGCGCGGGAGCACGTGACGGTTGTCCTGACGGGAGATGGAGGTGATGAGATTCTCTTCGGCTATACCGCGCACCAAGGGGAGCGTTTCAGCCAGCAATTCAATCGATGGCCGGTTTGGCTGAGAGATACATGGGTGCCTAGAGCGATCGCGATGCTTGCTCGAGTTCCCGCAGCGTCGGTGCGGCGCCGGGCATTCCGCGCCGGTCGCGTCGTGGGTGCCGCGCGGATGACGTTCGAGGACCGCCTCATCGCGAAGGGCGGAGGTTTCCCTCCCGAGGAGCGCGCCTCGCTCCTGCGGGGCATCGCCGGGATCCGCCCGGTCCGGGATGTCGTCGACGAACTGATGGCCAGTTGCGACGGGTCGGAAGGGCTCGACCGCCTGCAGTACTGGACGCTGACCGTCTCGCTGCCGGACGACATGCTGTGCAAGGTGGACCGCGCATCCATGGCGGTAGCGCTCGAGACGCGCATCCCCATGCTTGATCCGCGGCTTGTAGAACTCATGCTGTCGGTTCATCCGGACGTGAAGATGCCAGGTTACCGCCGTAAGCATGTGTTGCGGCGCAGTCTGGGCACGCGCCTTCCTCCGGATCTTCTTCGCGCTGGAAAGCGCGGATTCACGGTGCCTCTCCGGCGGTGGTTCTCCGGAGGAGCCACCTCAGGAATTGAGTCCGATGCCTTGGCCGCCGCAAAGGAGGGCCTCGTGTCGGCAGATGCTGTTGCTTCACTAATCGAGGCTGAAAGCAGGGGGCTTCGTGACAAGGCCAATGCGATCTGGGCTCTGGCGATGCTGGGGCGGGCTATGGGGCCCGATGGATGCGGGGCACAGATCCAGATGACGCCAGATGAGGGTTCGTTCCCGCGGTGGGCGGCGCGATGAGGGTCCTGGTTACCATCGCGGACTTGAGTGGACCCGGCGGTGTCGCACATTACTACCGCGCCCTGCGAAAGCACCTGCCAGTCAACGTCGAGTACCTGCCCATTGGCACGCGTTACGCCGGACGGAACCTGCCCAGGCCGCTGCGGATGGTCTTGGACTTGCTTCTGTTCCTCCAAAAGGCGGCTTCGTTCGACATGGTTCATGTGAACCCGTCTCTGTGCGCACGGTGCTACTTTCGCGAGGCGATTCTCATTCTCGCGGCCCGAGCATTGCGAAAGCGAGTGATCGTGTTTTTTCGCGGATGGGAGCGGGACTACGCCGCTGCGCTGGACCGATCGAAAAGGCGGTTGTTCCGGGCGGCGTTTGCCCGGGTCGATGCCATGATCGTTCTGGGCGCGGAGTTCGAGGATGCCGTGCGCCGCTGGGGATATGCTGGCCCTGTGTTTCGGGAGACGACAGCGATTGACGAGGATCTGCTCTGCGGCATCGGACCTCGCCCGGCGCCCACAGGGGCGGGCCCGCTCAGGGTCCTGTTTCTTTCGCGAATGGAGCGAGCCAAGGGGCTCTACGAGTCGATCGAAGCCATGCGCCTTCTGAATGATCCACGCATCCACATGATCTTCGGCGGTGATGGTGGAGAGGCGGATGCGTTCGCCCGCCATCTCGCTAAGACACAGCCTCCCGGCGTGACCTACCTCGGTTATCTGCGCGGAGAGGCGAAGAAGTCGGCACTTCGCGATGCCGACGTGTTCCTTTTGGCTAGTTACGGGGAGGGGATGCCGAACTCCGTGCTTGAGGCCATGGCGTTCGGGCTGCCGGTCATTACGACTCGAACGGGAGGGGTTGCGGACTTCTTCGAGGACGAGAAGATGGGGCTCGTTGTTTCGGCTAGGGACGCGGGGGCCATAGCGAAATCCATCCGTCGGCTTGCGGATGATCCTGCGTGGCGGGAGAGGATATCCCGCTACAACGCGGACTATGCGCGGACCCGGTTCTACTCCTCTCGTGTGGCGGAACGCCTGATGTCCATCTATCAGGCCGTGGTTGAATCAGGAGGTCGAGGATGAACGCTGTGACCCTTCATCGTCTGGGACATTGGGCGTATGTTCGAAGGGTTCCCATTCTGCCTCAGGTCGTGACGCTGTTGATGCTTCTGATCTACAACTGTCGCATATCGCCCTCGTGCCGGATCGGCCGGGGGTCGACGCTTGCGTACAAGGGAATGGGAGTCCTCATCGTGTCTGGGGCGGTGATCGGGGAGGAGTGCTCGGTTGGCGCCGGGTGCAAAATCGTCAGGAAGTTCCCATACAAGTACGTGCCCGTGATCGGGAACCGAGTCTACTTGGGTCCCGGGTGCGTCATCTGCGGTCCGGTCCGGATCGGCGATGGAGTTGTCGTAGCGCCAAACGCCGTGGTGAACAACAGCGTGCACGATGGAGACATCGTCGGAGGGATCCCGGCACGGGTGCTCGGGAATACTCGGGATCTGGACTACGACATCTTGGCGAATCCACAGTTCAAGGAAGGATGGGCGGGTTATCTCGAGAGGCGTTCCGCGCCGGATGACAAAGACGCGGCCGACATTCGGGCCGGAGATGCGGCACGTGGATGATCGACAGCCGAAACTGGTGGATGTTCTCGACCGGCTCGAATCGCACATGGTCGGGTCCGGTTTCGTCGGCTACGATCCGTTTGACGCGCTGAACAGTCCAATCCTGAAGATACTGACCTTGGGATTGCGTCT
>CAYODK010000293.1:0-5796 GCA_964402695.1 uncultured Verrucomicrobiota bacterium | reverse complement strand
TTCTGCGCGAGGGACGGCTCCATGCCCCGGGGGCGGCGGAGTGCCGGCCCGGCGCCGTTGCCGTCACCCGCGGCCGCATCGCCTACATCGGGCCCGACGAGGGGGCCGCCGACCGGATCGGGCCGCGCACGGAGGTCATCGGCCTGCGGGGCGGGATGATCCTGCCCGGGTTCCACGACGCGCACCTTCATCCGCTGCTGGGGGGGGTGGCGCTCCTCGAGTGCGACCTCTCGGGCCTGTCCTCGCCCGACCGGTGCCTGGCCCGTCTCGACGCCTACGCCCGGCAGCACCCCGACCTCCCGTTCATCCGCGGCGGAGGCTGGAGCTACACCGCGTTCCCGCCCGCCGGGCCGCACAAGTCGGATCTCGACCGCACGGTGCCGGACCGGCCCGTCGCGCTGGTCGCCGCGGACGGCCACTCGCTGTGGGTCAATTCCAGGGCGCTGGCCCTGGCGGGGATCTCCGCCGGCACGCGCAATCCGCCGGGCGGCCGCATCGAGCGCGACGAACGGACCGGCGAGCCGACCGGCATGCTGCACGAGTGGGCGGCCATGAACCTTGTCACGCGGAGCCTCCCCGCGCCGTCGCCGGATCTTCTCCGGCGCGGCGGACGCGCCTTCCTCGCCATGGCGGCCCGCCTGGGCATCACGTCGGTCTGCGACGCCATGGCCACGCCCCCGCTGCTGGAGGCCTACGCGGCGCTGGCCGATGGCGGTGAACTCACCGTGCGGGTCAACGCGGCCCTTCTCTGTGAACCGGAGGGGTCGGCCGACCGCGTGGCGGTGCTGGAGGAACTCCGCCGTGCCTACACCCGGCCACGCCTCCGGCCGCTGGCGGCCAAGCTGTTCCTCGACGGGGTCGTGGATTCCCACACCGCCTTCCTCCTGGAGCCCTATGCGGACCGGCCGGATTCCTGGGGCGAGCCGCTGTGGACGGGGCCCGCCCTGGAGAGGATGGTGGTCGACCTTGACCGGGCGCGGTTCCAGGTTCACGCCCATGCCATCGGGGACGCGGCCGTCCGGATGGCCCTGGATGCCTTCGGCGCGGCGCGACGGGCCAACGGCCCGAGGGACGCCCGCCACCAGGTCGCGCACGTCGATCTGCTGGACGCGCAGGACCTCCCCCGGTTTCGCGAACTCGGCGCCACGGCCGTCCTGCAGCCCGGCTGGTTCTATCCGGACGCGAACTTCCGCGACCGGTTCCTCCCTTTCCTCGGGCGGTCCCGGGCGCGGACCCTCTACCAGATGCACGAACTGATCGGCGCGGGCGCCGAGGTGGCCTGCAGCAGCGACTGGCCCTTCGGCGGCGACCAGGTCACCTGCGACCCGCTCGCGGCCATCCAGATCGGGGCGACCCGCCGCTCCCTTCGGGCCCGGGCTTCGGGTCGCGCACTGCCGGGGCAGCCCGTCAGCCCCGCGGTCCTGCTGGATGCGTACACGCGCGCCGGCGCTGTGGCGGGCTTCCTCGATCGCGAGACCGGCACGCTGGAGACCGGCAAGCTGGCGGACGTGGCCGTGCTGGATCGCGACATCCTGCAGCAGCCGGCGGCCGAGATCCACCAGGCCCGGGTCCTGCTGACCCTGGTGGAGGGCCGGCCCGTGTTCCGCGATCCCCGCCTCTGACCCGCGGCCTGCCGGATGACGTTCGGATCGCGCTCCGGGCCGTCGTTTAGGTCACCCGGCCCGCCGGGCGCAAGCCAATCCGGCCGCTAGGGCGCGGGCGGGATGAGCGACGTGCCGCCCCGGAGACGGTAGCGGCCGCGTTCGACCCGCTCGAAGACGTCCGACCGGCTCAGGCGCATGAGCACCTGGGTTGCGGACAGCGCGGACCGTTCATCGAGGCAGTCGTTCAGAAGGCCCGTGATGGCCTCGAAGTGGAGCGGCTCCCCCGGCCGGGCCGACAGCAGGTCGGCCGCGAGACGGTCGGCGTGATCGTCGAGGAGGAAGCGGCCGTCGCGCGTCGCCAGCACGTCCTTCATGTGGGTCAGGATGCGCGGGAGCACGGCGTGTCGGTTCGGCGCCAGTTCGGCGAGCAGTGGCGTCCCCACGTGCTCGCTGAGAGGGATCAGGTCCACCGGCCCCCGGGCGGCGACCAGTCCGGCCCGGGCCCGCTGCTCGATGGCCGACAGCGTTTCGGAGGGCGTCAGCGTGAAGAGTCCGTTCAGGAACCCGATGCGGCCCGGCAGGGCGTCCGCCGCGAGCAGCAGCGCCCCCGGCGTGTTGTAGGGGGCGAAGAGGTCCGCCTCCAGCCCCTCGGATATCTCGCGCGCCGAAGCGGCGCCCCCGTGGGCGTCGAGAAACCGAACGCCGGCTTCCACCAGGGGGCCGAGGCAGAGGCCCGGCATGCGGCAGCGGAGGCGGGCCATGCCGGCGGCCTCCGTCTGGCGGACGCGCTCCCGCGTCAGGCCGTGCCCGTCCGCGATCTGCTGCAGGGTCTCGCAGTCGCGGGCGGCCGTCGCATCCTTGCGCAGCAGCCCGTAGCGCCGCGTCAAGACGTGGAGCTGCGCCGGAAGAAGGAACTCGCCCAGAATGGCCTTCAGGTTCGGGAAGGCGAGGCTGTCCGCCTCCAGCTGGCGGCAGAGGCGGAAGAAGGCGTGCGTCTGCCGCAGCGAACGGATTCCGAAACTGCGGAGGGCCATGAGATCCTCGGCCTTCCATTCGCGCAGTGCGCCCACGGTGCCGATCCCGGCCCGCGCACAGCAATGCACCACCCGCGCCGGAAGGCCCGCCTCCGGTATCGGCCAACTGTCAATTGTCGCGCCCGCGACTGCAGGGATCCTGATCGTCATTGTCATGAATCGCGCCCCCCGACCTCACGAAAAGCCTACAAAAAAGATCGACGGCTGTCAACAGCCGCTCTCCCGTGAGTCGCGACGGAGCCGACCGGCACCCGGTACGGGCCGCCGAGCCCGTCCGGTGGGAGGCCCGAGTGCGGTCGATCCCGAGGCCTCCTGGGTTGCGTCGGGCGTCAGGCCCTGGTCCGGTGCGGGGCGTGGGAGAGCTTGATCAGAAACGGGTTCGGGTCACCGGATCGCCGGGTCCGGAGCGACGTCGCCGGCGGACTTGTACCCCGGGGGGCCTCCTGCGATACTGGGCCTGCATGAGAGTGGTGCTCATTGGCGCGGGGAGTGCGGGCCGCGATCTGGCGGTGCGCCTCTACAAGGAGAAGCACGACGTCGTCGTGGTCGACCGGAATCCGGCCGTGCTGAACCAGCTCCAGGAGGAGCTGGACATCCAGACCGTGGTCGGGCACGGGTCGAGCCCGGCCGTGCTCAAGCGCGCCGGCATCGCCGAGGCCGATCTGCTGGTGGCGGTCACGGACTGCGACGAGGTCAACCTGCTGGCCTGCGTGTGCGCCAAGACGGCCGGCGTCAGCTTCCGCGTGGCCCGCGTGTCGAACCTGGATGTCCGCACGGACTCGGACCTCCTCCGGTTGAAGGAGCTCGGCGTCGACCTTGCGATCAATCCGAAGGAGGAATGCGCCGTCGAGCTGGCCTACATGCTGCAGCTCCCCGGGGCCGAGGAGGTCGTCGACCTCCTGCAGGGGCGCGTGCTGTCCCTCGGGTTCAAGGTTTCGGCCGACAGCCCGCTGCTGCGGCAGACGCTCAAGGACTGCCTCCCGCAGGAGATCCTGCGGACGGTCCGCTTCATCGCCCTGCAGCATGGGGACAATCTCAGCATCCCGTTCGGCGATGCCCGGTTCATGGTCGGCGACGATCTCTATGTCGTCGGCCAGCCGGATGCCCTGCCGCCGCTGATGGACGTCGTCTACCCGGACCGGCCGAAGATCGCCAAGGCCATCATCGCGGGGGGCGGATCCCTGGGGCTCTCGCTGGCCCGCCAACTGGAGCCTTCGGCTCTCGACATCGTGCTGATCGAGGCGGATGGGAAGACGGCGGACGCCTGCTCCAACGTGCTCGACCGGACGCTGGTTCTGCACGGGGATGCGATGTCGCAGGAGACGCTCGAGAACGCCGGCATCGGGGAGAACACGGCGTTCGTGTCGACCACGGGCAGCGACGAGAACAACATCATCATGTGCCTGCTCGCCCAGAAGGCCGGAGCCAGTTTCACGGTCGGCAGCGTGTCGAAACCCGACTATGTGCCGGTCATCAACAACCTCAGCCTCCTGGACCGGGCCGTCAGTCCCCACTTGTCGATGATGAACTCGATCCTGCACTTCATCCGGGGGCGGAACGTCCGCGCCGCGACGCTGTTCCACACCCTGCCCGGGGAGTTGCTGGAGATCATGGTTGAGACCGGGCACGCCTGGGCCGGCCGCGCGGTCCGGGATCTCGGCATGCCGAAGGGGACGATCCTCGCCACCATGGAGCGCGCCGGCGATGTGCTCGTTCCGACCGGCGACACGCTGCTCGGCGTCGGCGACCGGCTCGTCGTCTTCGCCCTCCCGGGGGCTGTGAAGAAACTCGGCCACATCATCAACGCCTAGGCGGCGCCTCGTTCCGATGAATCCGCTGTCAGTCCTGAATGAGATCAGCAAGGTCCCGGGGTCCCGGTGGGGCAGGCCCTCCGTGGCCGTCTCCACCCTGTCGCGGCGAGGTCCTCGCCCTGTTGGCGCCGGCGACATCCCGGTACGGGAGGCATGGAGGTGAGGTTCCGTCCGGTCGCCAGTCTGCTGGGCCTCGTGTTTCTGGCGCTGGGTCTTTCCATGGAGGCCTGCGCGCTGGCCGGGTGGGGGATGGGTGACCCGCTGGCCGCCGTGCACGCGCTCGAGGTGTCCGCGCTGGTCTCCATGGCCGCCGGGCTCGCGCTGTGGCTGGCGAACCGCAACTCGACCGAGCTGTCGCGGAGGGAGGGCTTCGGGGTCGTCGCCTTCGGCTGGATCGCCGCCTCGATCTCCGGCGCGGTCCCGTACGTGCTCTCGGGGGTGATCCCGGGGTGGACGGCCGCCGTCTTCGAGACGATGTCGGGCTTCACCACCACGGGCGCCTCCGTGATCGCCATCATCGAGGAGGTTCCGCGGGGGATCCTGCTCTGGCGCTCGCTGACCCACTTCTACGGCGGCATGGGCGTGCTCGTGCTGGTCGTCGCCATCCTTCCGCTCGTCGGCACCGGGGGCATGCAGCTCTTCCGGGCCGAGATGCCGGGGCCGACGAAGGACCGCCTGACGCCGCGCATCGCGGGGACCGCGAAGCGCCTGTGGGCGGTCTACGTGCTGCTCGTCGTCGCGGAGGCCGTCCTGCTCCGCCTGGGCGGCATGGCCTGGTTCGACGCCTGGTGCCACGCGTTCGCCACCGTCGCCACGGGCGGGTTCTCGACGCGGACCGCCAGCGTCGGCGATTTCGGAAGCCTTTACATCGAGATTGTGATCCTGGTCTTCATGGTGGTCAGCGGCGTCAATTTCGCGCTGCACTACCGCGCCCTGCGCGGACAGCCGGGCCTCTGCCGGCGCGACTCCGAGTTCAAGTTCTACCTCGTCGTCCTCGCGGTCGGAAGCGCCCTCGTCGCCGGATCCCTGCTCGTGTCCGGTTCGGCCCGGACGTTCGGCGAGGCCGTCAGGGATGCGACCTTCGCCTCCGCGTCGATCATGACCACCACGGGCTTCGCGACGGCCGATTTCGACCGATGGCCGGGCTTCGCCCGGCTGGTCCTCTTCCTGCTGATGTTCGTCGGGGGCTGCGCCGGGTCGACGGGGGGCTCGATCAAGGTCGTGCGCATCCTGCTGACCCTGCGCGCCCTCGGCCGCGAGGTCCGCCGCTGGATGCGCCCGCAGGCGGTGATGAGCGTCAAGGTCGGTCACGTCGCCGTGGATGCCGACATGATCATGAACGTCGTC
>CAYODK010000292.1:0-5860 GCA_964402695.1 uncultured Verrucomicrobiota bacterium | reverse complement strand
GGGTTTGAGCCCCGCCGCGCTGGGGCGCGGCGCGGCCGGGGCCGAGGAGTCGATGGATGCGATGTGGGGTGCGGCGCGCGCGAAGAAGGGCGCGGAGGCCTCCGACCGCGTCGCGCTGTTCCGCGACGGCAACTACGGCATGTTCATGCACTGGGGGCTCTACTCGCACCTCGGCGGACAGTGGAAGGACACGACCTTCTACGGCATCGGCGAGTGGATCAAGCGCCAGATGAAGATCCCCGACGCGGAGTACATGGCGCTCGCCTCGCAGTTCAACTCGTCGGAGTTCGACGCCCGCGAGATGGCGCGCATCGCGAAGGCCGCCGGCATGCGGTGGATCATCATCACCTCGAAGCACCACGAGGGCTTCGCGATGTTCAAGTCGGCGCACCCGTTCAATATCGTCGACGCGACGCCCTTTGCGCGCGACCCGATGAAGGAACTCGCCGCCGCCTGCCGCGAGGCCGGCCTCGGCTTCGGCTTCTACTACTCGCACAACCAGGACTGGACCGCGCCGGGCGGTAGCGGCGGACCGGACAAGAACCCCGACGGCTCCCCGGCCACGTTCGAGCGCTACTTCCGCGAGAAGTGCTTCCCGCAGGTGAAGGAGATCTGCACGCAGTACGGTCCGCTGAACTACATCTGGTTCGACACGCCCGGAAAGATCCCGAAGGAGTACGTCATGGAGCTGGCGGAGCTGGTGCGCAAGACCCAGCCCGGCGCGCTGCTGTGCAGCCGCATCGGCCACGACCTCGGCGACTACGCGAGCAAGGGCGACATGGAGGTCCCGCCGCGCAACATCGACGGCCTCTGGGAGACGTGCGACACGACGAACGACTCGTGGTCCTACGCGTGGTACGACCAGAACTGGAAGGACGCGCGCGAGATCCTGCGGCGGCTTGTCTCGACCGTCGCCCGCGGCGGCACCTACCTGCTCAATGTCGGTCCCGACGGGAAGGGGCGCATCCCGGCGCAGGCGGCGAAGTACCTCGAGAAGGCGGGGGAGTGGATCCGCCGCCACCCGCAGGCCGTCTACGCCGCCGGCCCCTCGCCCTGGGGCCGCGCGATGCCGTGGGGCGATGTCACGACGAAGGGCGACACGCTCCAGCTCGTCGTGTTCGACTGGCCGGCGGAGGGCCGCCTCCTGCTTCCGGGCCTGCAGACGGAGATCGCGGACGCCCGCATCGCCGGCGGCGCGCCGGTGACGTGGACCGCGCGCGGCACGTGGACCGAGTTCCAGCTTCCCGCCGCGGCGCCGGACCGTCCGGCCTCGGTCGTCGAGGTGCGGTTGAAGGGCGCGCCGAAGGCCGACGGCACACTGGGCCTCCATCCGGACATCGCCGTGACGCTGCCGGTCGAGTTCGCCGAGGTCTCCGGCGCCGAGAAGAAGGAGAACCGGTGGATGGAGAAGTTCGGCGAGTGGAAGCACAGCACGCAGGCCGGCAAATGGACGCCCGAGGGGAAGGCGGTCTGGACGGTCGACGTGTGCGAGGCCGGCGACTACCGCGTCGATCTCGTGACGAAGGGCGAGGGCCGCCCCGTCTGGCGCATCGCGACCGACGGGGGCGCCGCGCTCCAGAACCAGCAGGCGGCGTCCGCCATCTACCACGCGCAGCCCTACGGCCTGCTGACGTTCAAGAAGCCCGGCCGCGCCACGGTGACGGTCGCGCTCGTCGAAGGCGCCGCGTCGACGAGCCTGGAGTCGATCCGGTTCGCGCGCGCGGAATGAGGACGGCGGGCGGGGCCGGGCGGCCCGCCCGGCCGGGGAGCAGGCACCGCAAGGACGGGGACAGATCATGACGACGCTGGACTGGATCGTGTTGTGGGCCTACGGGGCGGGGATTCTGGCGATCGGGTTCGTGACGAGCCGGATCATCCGCAGCTCGTCCGACCTGTTCCGGGCCGGCGGCGAATCGCCGTGGTGGCTCTCGGGCGTGTCGGGCTACATGACGATGTTCTCCGCGGGCACCTTCGTCGTGTGGGGCGGCATCGCGTTCAAGGCCGGGCTCGCCGCGGTCAGCATCTGCATGTGCTACGGCCTGAGCGCGCTGCTGGTCGGGCGGTTCATCGCGGGGCACTGGAAGCGGCTCGGGGTGGCGACGCCGGCCGAGTTCATCGAGCTTCGCTTCGGCCGCGCCGCGGTGCAGTTCTACATCTGGCTCAACATGGCCGGCCGCGTGTTCGGGATGGCGGTGATGATGTACGCACTGGGCGTGATGCTCAGCGCGCTGGTGCCGCTCGCGGAGGGCCATCCGCTCCGCGATCATGCCACGGGCATGCTCGCGCCGGCGTGGTCGGTCGCGATCTGCGGCGCGGTCATCATCGCCTACACGGTGTCCGGCGGGCTGTGGGCGGTGCTGATGGTGGACGTGCTGCAGTTCATCGTGCTGTGCCTGTCGGTCGTCTTCGTCGTGCCGCTGGTGCTGGCGAAGGCGGGGGGCGCGCGGGCGTTCGTCGACGCCGCGCCGGCGGGCTTCTTCCTGCCGGTTGCGGGCGAGTTCACGGGATGGTTCCTGGCGGGCTGGGTCGCAATCCACTTCTTCAAGGTCGGCGCGGAATGGGCCTTCGCGCAGCGGTTCATCTGCGTCCCCGACGCGCGCGACGCGCGGAAGTCGGCCTACCTCTTCGGCGCGCTGTACCTCGTCACGCCGCTCTTCTGGATGCTGCCGGCCATGGTCTACCGCGTGATCGACCCCGGCGCGAACCCGGAGCAGGCCTACATCCTCGCGTGCCGTTCGGTCCTTCCGGCGGGCATGGTGGGCATGATGCTCGCGGCGATGTTCTCGGCGACGGCGAGCAGCGTGTGCGGCGAGCTCAACGTGTTCGCCGGGGTGCTCACGCACGACGTCTACCGCGCGCTGATCGCGCCGCGGGCGAGCGAGTCGCGCCTGGTGGCCGCGGGACGCCTCTTCACCGTGTTGCTCGGCGCCGGCGTCGTGGCGCTGGCGATCGCCGTGCCGCACCTGGGCGGGGCGGAGAAGGTGGTCATCAGTGTCACGAGCCTGCTCGTCGGCCCGCTCGTGCTGCCGACGCTGTGGGGCCTCTTCTCGCCGCGTGTCGGCCGCCGCTGCGTCGCGCCGACGGCGCTGATCAGCTTCGTGGTGGGCGGAACGCTCCGGTTCGGCCTTGCGAAAGGCGGATGGCTTGCGGACATCCCCGCGCTGCACGCGCTGGCCGCCTGGGCGCGGGCCCACGAACGGTACGCGGAGATGATCGGCGGCATCCTGGTTCCGTTCCTCGTGCTGCTGGTCATCGAGCTGCGATCGCGCGGCGTCGACGAGGGCTGGCGGCGCGTGGCGCAGCGGGTCGACGAGGAGAGCCGTCGCGAGACGATGCGCGCCTCGACGCTGCCGGCGCGCATGCTGGCCTGGTGCACCGCCGGTTGCGGCGCGATGATGGCGGTGCTGGCGGCGCTGAACGCGGGGCAGCGCGGACTCCTGGCGGTGTTCGCCGCGGCCCTGCTGGGCATCGGCGGTGCGATCGCGGCGGGCGTGCGGCGCGCCGACCGGACTGCGAAGGGAGGCGCATCGTGATCAGGGAGGACGTCGTGCCGGCGCGGATGCCGATGGTGCGGACGGTCGAGGCGGACCTGGTCGTTGTCGGCGGCGGCCTCGCCGGCACGTGCTGCGCGATCACGGCGGCGCGTGCGGGGATCCGCGTCGTGCTGATCCAGGACCGGCCGGTCCTTGGCGGCAACGCATCGAGCGAGGTCCGCCTGTGGGCCCTCGGCGCGACGTCCCACCAGGGAAACAACAACCGGTGGGCGCGGGAGGGCGGGGTCATCGACGAGATCCTCGTCGAGAACACCTGGCGCAATCCCGAGGGCAATCCGCACCTGCTCGACGCGCTGCTGCTGGAGAAGGTCGCGGCGGAGCCCGCCATCACGCTGCTGCTGAACACCGCGGTCTTCGCGGCGGAGAAGGCGGATGCGGCGACGATCGCCGCCGTGCGCGCGTTCTGTCCGCAGAACGAGACGCTCTACGAGGTGCGGGCGCCGCTGTTCTGCGACGCGTCGGGCGACGGCATCCTCGGCCACCTCGCCGGCGCCGCCTACCGGATCGGCGCCGAGGGGCGCGCCGAGTTCGGCGAGGGATTCGCCCCGGCCGAGCCGTCGCGCGAGGTCCTGGGCCACACGATCTACTTCTACAGCAGGGACACCGGCCGCCCCGTGACGTTCGTGCCGCCCGCCTTCGCGCTGCGCGACATCGCGGCGATCCCGCGGCACCGCAGCATCCGCGCCGGGGACACGGGTTGCGCGTTCTGGTGGCTCGAGTACGGCGGACAGCGCGACACCGTGCACGAGACCGAGGCGATCAAGTGGGAGCTGTGGTCCGTCGTCTACGGCGTCTGGAACCACATCAAGAACTCCGGGCTCTTCCCCGAGGCGGCGACGATGACCCTCGAATGGGTCGGCGCCATTCCGGGCAAGCGCGAAAGCCGCCGTTTCGAGGGCGACTCGATGCTGACGCAGCAGGACGTCGTCGGGCAGCGCCCCCATGCCGACGCCGTCGCGTTCGGCGGGTGGGCGATCGACCTGCATCCGGCGGCGGGTGTCTACAGCCCCGATCCGCCGTGCGTGCAATGGCACAGCAAGGGCGTCTACCCGATTCCGTACCGCTGTCTGTACAGCCGCGACATCGGCAACCTGTTCCTTGCCGGCCGCATCATCAGCGTCAGCCACGTGGCGTTCGGATCGACGCGCGTCATGGCGACCGGCGCGCACACCGCGCAGGCCGTCGGCATGGCCGCCGCGCTGTGCCGTGAGAACGGATGGCGGCCGCGCGACCTGCTCGCGCCGGCGCGGATGCGCGTGCTGCAGCAGCGCCTGCTGCGGGCGGGGCAGTACATCCCGGATGTGGCGGCGGAGGATCCGGCCGACCTCGCGCGCGGGGCGCGGACGCAGGCGTCGAGCGCGTACACGCTCGGCGCGCTGCCGGCGGACGGGCCGATGGAGCCGCTCGACCGCGGCCGCGCGATGCTGGCCCCCGTCGCCGCCGGGCGGATGCCGCGCGTGACGGTGCGGGTCGCCGCGGAACGCGATGCGGATCTCGTGATGGAACTGCGCGCAAGCGAACGCGAGGGCAACTTCACGCCGGACGTGACGCTGGCCCGGCGCATCGTACCGTTGACGGCGGGCGGCGAGCGCGAGGTGACGGTCGATTTCGACGCGGTTCTCGATGCGCCGCGCTATGTCTTCGTGTGCCTGATGCCCTGCGAGGGCGCGAGCGTCCGGCTCAGCGCGCACCGCGTGACCGGCGTGCTGTCGCTCGTCCACGGCGCCAACCGCCGCGTGGCGAAGGGCGCGACGCAGACGCCGCCGCCGGACATCGGCGTCGACACCTTCGAGTTCTGGATCCCGGAGCGGCGGCCCGGCGGACAGTTCCTCGCGATGGCCTTCGACCCGCCCGTCGCGGTCTTCGGCGCGGCGAACGTGCTGGGCGGCGTGACCCGGCCGACGACCGGGCCGAACGCATGGGTCGCGGCGGCGGGCGATCCCGCGCCCGCGCTGACGCTGCGCTGGGACGCGCCGCAGACGATCCGCCGCGTCGAGCTGACGTTCGATACCGACGCCGACCACGCGATGGAATCGGTCCAGTGGCGTCACCCCGAACGCGCGATGCCCGCCTGCGTCTCGCACGTCCGGATCCGCGACGCCGCCGCCCGCGTGCTGGCGGAGTGCGCCGACAACCACCAGACCCGCCGCGCGTTCCGGCTGGATCCCGGGGTCCACACCGATGCGCTGGTTGTCGAATGTCTCGCGACCCACGGCGGCTGGCCGGCGGCGCTGTTCGAGGTGCGGTGCTACGGGGAGGAGGGGGGATGAAGGGGCGCAACGTTGAAGTGGAAAACTCCAAACTCC
>CAYODK010000291.1:0-5885 GCA_964402695.1 uncultured Verrucomicrobiota bacterium | reverse complement strand
ATTTCGTGCTTGACGCGATTTGCCCGTCACAATCCGAGTCGAGCCGACGATCGCTTCTATCCGCTGTTCATGCGGTCCCAATGAATGCCACCACCCAACGAAGGGGCATGGTTCCGGGCGAAGACCGAACGGTTGCCGCCGAAAGCACCCTTGCCCATCAGTGCAGAGTGTTGTCCGGCCCTGCCGCCGACCGGATCTGGAGCAGCTCGTCCCTGACCTGCTGCCAGTTGTCCGCGCTCATCCGCCTGGCCAGACCGTGAACTCTCGCGATCAGGGCGTCTGGGATCGACTCGGACGGGATCGACGGCACCTGCTTCTCGCTGAGGATCGGCGGCAGGGCGACCACGGCGGAGCGCAAGGCGGCATCGCCGACATGTGTATAGCCCTCATGGACTTTCAGCGCGTGGTGGCCGACCAGGGTGGTCGTGACGGCCAGGGGCGCCCCCGCCTCGCGCAGCATCGTGATGTAGGTGTGCCGCAGCGAGTGGAAGCCGACGTCCACGACGGCCCGACTTCCCGTTCCTCGTATGATGCGTCCGCCCTCGTCGCGCTGGCGGGACTCCTCGCCCGTGCCGGGTCGAACCGTCTGGATGCCGTTCGCGACGAAATGGGCGGAAATCCTTCGGCTCAACTGGTCGGCGTGCGTGCGGTAGTCGTTGGCGATCATCGGGAGGACCTCATCGTCGCCCGCATGGGTCCTCTGCTCCCTGAGGATCGTCATCAGCTCGGGATGGATTGGAATCCGCAGCGGCTTCACCGACTCCCGGCGGGCAAGCTTGGCCGGCACCCGGATGATGATCGCCCTCCTCATGTCGACCTCGCACCATCGCAGGGTGGCGCAGTCGCCAAGACGAAGCCCTGTATACATGCCGAGGGCGAGGAGCACCCGCAGCTCCCCGGCGGCGGCCTTGCATACCGCGCGGAGCTCGTCCACGGTGAGTTCACGCCGGTGCTGGTTCACGATCCTGCGCCGCTTGATCCTCATCCATGGATTCTCAGTCGAGCGGATCTTCTCGGCCATGACGCGCCAGAACAGCCGGAGAAGTCCGATGTGCTGGTTGTAGGTGGAGGCCGTGGGAGACGCAGCCTGCAGGTGGATCGCATAGGCCTCCGCGACCGCTGCGGTGACATCCCTGAGAAACTGGAGGTCCGGATGCTCGCGACCAAGCCATGTCGTGAATCGGGCGAGTTGCCCCCTGTATCGGGACAGCGTGCCCGGACCGGTGTCCGGCCGGGCTGGCGACAGGGAGAAGGACTCCCAGGCGTCGGATGCAGTCAGGGGCGGGTGGGCCTTCTCGTCGAGTTCGGCAAGTACCGCTTTTCGTCCCTGAAGGCGGGCGGCCAGAGACTCGATGGCTTCCGCGTCGGTAGCAACGGCTATCGGGGCGACGATCTTGTCGCGGATCCGTTCCGCCGTGCGACGGTCCGTGACCGGGTTGTTCTCCTCGTCCTTGAGCACGCGCTGCACGAGGCGTCCGGCGATCATGTACCGAACGTAGTAGCGGTGGCCACGTCGCAGAAGGTGTCCGGTTCGGTGCTTCGTGATCTGCATGATCGCCTCCGCGGTTCGGTTCTCTTCCGTTCGCGTCGATACCGGTAACCTATCACGGGTTGCGAGATTTGTAACCAATTTGTAACCACGCCATGCGTAACCTATTGCCCTCCAACATTCCCATAAGACTGTTAATCACTTGGTCGTAGGTTCGAATCCTACCACCGGAGCCATCCCCTTCCCCTTCTTGTTTCCCGACAATTTGTCGTTATCCGGCCGTTTTCTCATCGCAATGGGATCTTGAATCCGCCGTGCATCTCACATGGGGTTGGAAAAGGCACCCGCGGTAGCCAAGGTGTCCGTGCCGGGGGGCGCGGCGCTGCGGCCTTCGAGGAGGACGGGGGCGCAGTGTCAGCCCGTCGGGGCGTTTGCCAGCGGGGGGAGTGAGGCTGGCACCGTTGGTCGCCGGCATCCGCGGACCCTCGATACGGGCATCCATTCACCAGCCGCCGCCATGGCCGGTTCATGCCCGGCATGATCCTGTCCGGCCGCGACCGCCGGTGCAATCGACCCCTCCCCGGCGGTCGTCACCGCAGCCCGTCGATGGTTTCTCCCTTCCATGTTCTCGGCGGGCCGAACGCCGCGTCGCCGCCCGGGCTCTTCGGGGCGTCAGCGGCGCACGGTTTCGTTGAGGGCGCCGCAGCGGGGGCAGGCGGAGAGCGGGACGTTGCGGGCGTCGTCGTAGACGTGACCGCAGGACTCGCACCGGTAGATGGAGTTCCGCCGCGGCCGCCGCCGGAGCATGCCGTCCCCGATCATGAACCGGATCCAGAGAACCACGACGGCGCCGAGGGCCAGCGCGGTCGGGAGGAGGATGGCGGCGGAGATGCGCCAGGTCATCGCACCGGGTCCTCCGCCGCACCGCCGGGATGGACCAGCCGCAGCACGAGCCAGCCGGCCGTGCCGGCGGGCCGCCGCCAGCGGAACAGGCCGCGGGCAATCGCCACGCGCATCGCGGGCGGGGCGTCCTCGCTTTCGACGAACGCATGGACCGGGAGACCGTTGCTGTCGAAGCCCACGTGGGCCTCGGCCTCCCATGGCGAGGCCCCCCGGTCGCCGGGAGGAACCGGGAAGCCGGCGCCGGCCGGGATCTCGCCGGCGAGGGCCACCCACGAGGCCGGCGGTGGCGCCGGGCGTGCCGGTGGATCCGACAGGGGGACCGGAGGGAGGAGCACCGGCGGAAGGGTGGCAGGCGCCACCATCCTTCGTGTCGCGGCCCGGTCCAGCAGCGGCGGGGGATCCGACGCGGGATCGAGCGGCGGCCGGGCCGCGGGTCCGGCCGGGGCCTCCCGGCTGAAGCCTGCCGGCGTGGGCAGCGAGAAGAGGACCGGGGACCAGATCGCCCGGGCGTCCGGACGCTCGGGCGGCGCGAAGGACTGGACCGGCTGGTACGCGACCGCCATCCGGCCGATGGGCCCGGCCGGCCCGGGCGGCGGGGCGGGCCGGAGCCCGAGCAGGATCCACGACCACCACGCGGCGCCGAGGACGAGGGCCAGGTGAAGCGGTCCGATCCGGCCTGTCCGGCCCCGTGTCACGGCGCCGCCGTCTCCGGCGCCGCCGCGACGCGCGTGGCCAGCGAGACCGAGCGGACGCCGCATTCCATGGCCAGGTTGTAGATGTTCACCAGCGTGCCGTGAGGCACCCGGCGATCGGCCTCCACGATCAGGGCCCGGCCCGGGGTCTCGTGCAGGGACTTGAGGATCTCCGAGCGCAGCCCGGCCAGCGTGACGCGGCGGTCGTTGAAGAACACCATCCCCTCCTGCGAGACGGCGACGACCAGCGCATCGTACGACTGGCCGTCCGCGAACGCGGCCTCGGGCAGATCGATGCGGACACCCGGCTGCAGGACGAACGGCGACTGGACCAGGAAGTAGAGCACCCCGACGAGCACCACGTTGAGGAATGCCGCGGCATCCAGCGGGGAGACGGCGCGCCGGAGGCGCGGACGGAACGCCCGGGGGAACATGGGCGATTCCGCCGGCCGGCGGTCGACGATGACGCTCATTCGCCCCTCCCCGCGATCCGCCGCCGCTCCTGCGAGAGCTGGTCGAGCACCTCGCCCACCGCGCGCTCCATGTCGATCAGGATGCTCTCCACACGCCCGACCAGGAGGTTGTAGGCCGCGAAGCTCGGGATCGCGACAGCCAGCCCCGCCGCGGTGCACACGAGCGCGCGCCACAGGCTGCCGGTGAGGTCGCCGGAATGAATGAGCGGCGCGCGCTGGTTCATGACCAGCAGCGCGTCCATCAGGGACAGCACGGTTCCCAGCAGTCCGAGCATCGGCGCGAGGCGCGACACGACGGCCAGGACGCCCATGCGTCGTTCGAGCCGCGGGATCTCGGCGAGGCCGGACTCGACCATCGCACGGCGCACGGTCTCGCGATCCTCGTCGTGGTTGAGCAGGGCCGCGCGGACCATCCGGGCGACCGGCCCGGGCGTCTCGTCGCAGAGGCTGACCGCCTCCGCGATGTTCTGACGGCGCACGACGTTGAAGATGCCCTGGAGGAAGTCGTGCGGCAGGATCTGCGCCCGGCGCAGGTGCAGCATGCGTTCCAAGAAGACGACCGTCGCGGCGATCCCCGAAAGCAGGATCATCCACGCCACCGGTCCGCCGATCCTCAACCATTCAAGCATGGCCGGCCTCCCGTCGGGGGAAGAGGAGAAGTTTCAAGTTCCACGTTTCAAGTTTCAAGTTCCACGTCTCAGGTTGCGGCCCGGAGGTCCGCCGTCGGCCCACTGCCAGGTCCGTCGTTCGATGTTCGGCCTTCGGTGTTCGATGTTCGGTGTTCGATGTTCGGTGTTTAGAAGAGCATCCAGTGCTCCGCGCGGATCTTCCGGATGCGGCCCGCGGCATCCGCGGCCGCGGTTCCGCCGTCATCGACGACGCGCTGGTAGATGTTGGCGGCCTCGCGCCACCGTTCGGCCCGCTCC
The DNA here is from genome assembly GCA_964402695.1 of uncultured Verrucomicrobiota bacterium. GTDB lineage: Bacteria > Verrucomicrobiota > Kiritimatiellia > PWTM01 > PWTM01 > VGWF01. Next base: position 1,402 of record CAYODK010000291.1, on the reverse strand, counting down.
TCGATCGCGGCGGCGCCGAACGCGGCGCGGACGAACCACACCGGCGCGCCGGTCCGGCCCGCCTGGCGTTCGGCCGCGTGGCCGTAGACGACCGCCATGTACCGTTCGAAGGCCTCGCCCGACCGGCCCATCCGTTCGAGGCAGCGGCCGGCCTTGTAGTCGGCCTGGAGGGCGAGGACGGCGCCGGCCTTCGGATTGTCGCGGACGGTCTGGTAGCAGGAGAGGGCCTGGGTGAAGCGCGCCGGGTCGCCGGCGCCGAGGGTGAAATGGCAATCCCCCTTGCGGCACCAGGCGAGGAGCGCGAGATACCCATCGGGGCGGGACTTGATGATCTCGTCGAAGAGGAGCAACGCGGCGTCGAACCGGCCCAGTTCGCTCAGCGCGTCGCCCTGGGCGAACCGCGCATCGGGAAGGAACGGGCTCTGCGGGTAGGTCGTGGCGAGACGGCTGTAGTGTTCGATCGCGCGCACGAACTCGTGGGCGGCCGCGGCGGAACGGCCGGCGCGGTAGAGGGCCTGGTCCGCCAGCGCACTGGCGCCGTGGGCCTCGGCAACGCGCAGGAACTCGGACTCCGCGGTGGCGTAGTCGCCCAGGTTGTAGGCGTGCTCGCCGAGCCAGAACTGGACGTCCGGCGCCCACAGGGAGGCCGGGTGGCGGGCGATGAACTCGCTGCACACCCGCACCGCCTCCTCGTCGCGGCCGAGGAGGTAGAGGCACCAGCCCCGCATGAAGGCCGCGTGCTCGGAGACGGTCCCGGCCGTCCCCGCGGCGACGAGGGCATCGAAGTCCCGGAGGGCCGCGTCGAACTCCCCGCGCCGGTAGCGGATGAGGCCTCGCGCGAGGCGGGAGGCCCCGGCCTGCTCCGAGGCGGGGTAGCGGGCCAGGATGGACTCGTGCCCGGCGAGGGCCTCGTCCCATGCGCCGCGCGCCTCGAGGATCCGCACGCGCTGGAGGGCGGCCTGGGGCGCCAGGGGGGATTTCGAGTCCTGCGCCTCGATCGCGGCGAACCGGGCGACGGCCTCGTCGCCGCGCCCGGCCCGGTTGAGGCTGTCGGCCGCCAGGAACGCGGCGCGGGGGGCGAGCGGATCGGACGGATGAGCGCGGAGGAACGCCTCGTAGCGATGGAACGCGGGCAGGTACTGGCCGTTGGCGAACCAGGCGTCGGCGGCCTTGAACTCGGCCTCCGCCCGCCGCCCGGGATCCTGCAGCAGCTCGGCGGCCTTCTCGAAGGCGGCCGCCGCCTCGGCCGGCCGGCCCAGTTCGAGGAGGGACCACCCCTTCCCCATCTGGGCCTCGGCCCGTCCGCCGGGCTCCTCGTAGGCATCGAGATGGTTCTGGAATCCGTCGATATTCATTTAATCAGGTTTTCCCCTCAATTCAACACCACCTGCTTATCCTTAGG
>CAYODK010000290.1:0-5910 GCA_964402695.1 uncultured Verrucomicrobiota bacterium | reverse complement strand
CATGCGGAAGGCCGTCTCCACCTGGGCCCCCTCGTCCACCCATTCGATCACCCGCTGGTTGGGAAAGACGACGACGGCGTCCGCGGATTGCCGGAGGTGCTTGAGTCCCTCCTCCGCGCGCATCCGCCGCTTGGAGCCCTCGAAGAAGAACGGCAGCGTGGCCACGGCCAGCACGAGGGCGCCCGCCTCGCGAGCCGCCGCGCACACGCGCGGCGCGGCCCCCGAGCCCGTTCCGCCGCCCAGCCCCGCGATGACGATGGCCAGGTCGACCCCCTCGAACGCGGTCCGGATCTCCTCGTGCGACGCCTCCGCCGCGCGGAGACCGATCTCCGGGTCGCCGCCGGTCCCGAGCCCCTGGGTGACGGCGCCGCCGATCGCCAGCTGGCGGGCGACGGTACACCCGCCGAGCACGACCGTCGACGTGTGGATGGCCAGCATGTCCGGCGAATCCGGCCAGCTCGCGCGCAGCCCCGAGAGCGTGTTGCAGCCGGCGCCGCCCACGCCCGCCAGAACCACCTGGTACCGGTCGCCCGCCATCCGTCAGGCCCCTTCCTTGCGCGTGAAGATCCGCCGCAGCAGGTCCTTCAGACTGGGGCCCGCACCGCCCCGGTCCCGGGTCATGATCCCGTAGCGCAACATCCCCAGCGGCGCCGCGTAGGCCGGGCCGCCGGTGATCTGCGACAGGCCACTGACCGCGCGGGGCTGGCCGATCGTGCAGGGCATGTTGAAGACCTTCTCCGCAAGCTCGACGACGCCGCTCATCTGCGCGCCGCCCCCCGTCAGCACGACGCCCGCGCCGAGATGGTAGAGCAGGTCGTTGGCCTCGAGGGTCGCACGGATGATCTTGAAGAGCTCGTCCATCCGCGCGTTCACGATCGCGTGCAGGTCCGCCAGCTTCACCGTCCGACCGGCGAAGGTCCCGTCCGCCGGGAGCGAAACCGTGTGATTCCGCTGCGCGGGCACGGGCACCGCGCTCCCGTGCTGCACCTTGATCTGTTCCGCCTGCTTCAAGGGCAGGCGGAGACCGACGACGATGTCGTTCGTGACGTGATCGCCGCCGACGCCGATGGAGGATGCGCACGCCATGATCTGGTTCGCGTAGGCGAGGTAGTCCGTGGTGCCTCCGCCCAGGTCGATCACGGCGACCCCCGCCGCCTTCTGCTCGCGGGTCAGCACCGCCAGAGCCGAGCAGAGGCCTCCGAACGCCGCATCCTGCACGTCGACCATCGCCGTGCGCGCCACGCGGATCACGTTGCGCATCACGGACGCGCCGCCGTGGATGATGAGCGTGTCCAGCGCCAGCTGCGTCCCCTCCATGCCCTCGGGGTCCATGACGCCCGGCTGCTGGTCCACGTAGTAGTGCTGGCTGATGCTGTGGAGGATCTCGCGCTCCGGCGGCAGGTGCAGGTGGCGCGCCGCCTCGCCCACCGCGCGGATGTCCACGCCGGTGATCTCCCGTTCGTCGTTCGTGATGTGCACCGTGCCGCGGTTGACGTCGCTGCGGATGTGCGAACCGGAGAGCACGAGGTGCACCTGCCGGATCGTGACCTGGCCCTCCTCCTCCGCCTTGCCGATCGCCTCCTTGCAGCACTCGAGGGCGTTGGTGAAGTCGATCACCTCGCTCTTGCGGACGCCGGCCGAGGCGCACTCGCCGGTGCCGATCACCATCAGGGATCCGTCCTCGCGATCCTCCCCGATCAGGGCGCAGACCTTGCTGGTCCCGATCTCCAGGGCGACTATGGGGGACGGAGGCATCGCGGGCCTACTCGACGAGTCCCGTGGCGGAGTAATTGACCTCCGCCGTCATGTCAATCCGGACGCCGGCGCCGTCCTTCCGGCCGCCCGACTGGATCTCCTGCACGATGCGCGAAAGGTCCTGGACGCGCTGTTCCATCTTCTCCCGGGGCAACAGGACCTCCTCGCCGCGGGCGAGACGCAGCAGCAGCGATTCCGCATCCTCGCGCCGGACCTCGCGGATCGGCACATACTGGAACAGGCGGGTGCGGTCGCAGAGATCGAGCAGTTCCAGCGCATCGGCGATCTCGGCGCCCTTCACCTGGGTCCCCGGCCGGAGCCCCGGCGTCGAGAACCCCGACAGGATCGGCAGCGCGACCGAGGCCGAGCCCGGCCCCAGCACCCAGCCTTCGCGGTCCACCGCCAACTGAAGTCCCGTCGCCGGCATGACGATCCGGGCCAGCGGCGTCCGCTCCACGACACGCACGCTCAGCGCGTCCGGAAGCGTCCGGTTCACCTGGACCTCCTTCACGACCGGCACCGCCCCCAGGTCCTTCCGAACCCGCCGCACGTCGATCGCGAAAAGATTGTCCCCCTGCGTGACCCCGGCGTACTGCCGCAGCAACTCCGGCGTGAGACGGCCATCGGACGAGACGTCCAGCCGGCGGATGGTGAAGAGGGGATTCGCCGAGAACAGCATGCGGACCGCCTGTTGAGTGCCCACCGACGTCAGCCAGCCCGCCATGCCCAGCACCACGAGGAGGAGGACGATCGCCCCGGCCCGGTGCATGCGCTCCGCGCGCTGCTCCGACGCCCGGGCGCTCACGTTCAGCATGGAGGTGCGCAGGCCCCGGCGACGCCGGTTGCCCCTCCACCATCCCTGCCCGCCGCCCCACATGCCCTCGGATGCCATTCTGGATTCTCCCGCGCGCCGTCGCGCGCCGAGGATGGGAGGCTAGCACGCGGCGCGCGCCAGGTTCAAGATGCGATCGCAGAGTGTGGCGAAATCGATGCCCGCCACCGCCGCCGCCTTCGGCAGCAGGCTCGTCTCGGTGAACCCCGGGATGCTGTTCAGTTCCAGCACATAGAAATCGCCCGCGGGGGTCATGCGGAAATCGACCCGGCCCAGCCCCTCCGCCCGCAGGGCCCCGAACACCTTCAGGGCCAGCGCCTGGACCGTCTCCGTCTCCGCGACCCGCAGCGGCGCGGGACAGAGATACTCCGTGAGCCCCTTCGTGTACTTGGCCCGGTAGTCGTAGTAGCCCTCCGGGGCACGGATCTCGACGACGGGAAGGACCTGGTCCCCCACGATGCCGACGGTCAGCTCGCGGCCTGGAATGAAGGTCTCCACAACCGCTTCGCCGTGGTACGACAGCGCATCGCGAATCCCGTCGTACCAGTCGTCCGCGTCGAACACGCGGTGGCAGCCCACGCTCGACCCCTGCCGCGTCGGCTTCACGACCGCCGGGAGCTCGATCGGACAGAGCGGCGTCGGCATCGTCACGATCTCGCCCGCCGGCACGGGAAGACCGGCCGCCGCCAGCGTCTCGCGCGTCAGCCGCTTGTCGAAGGCCAGCCGACAGGATTCCGGCCCCGACCCCGTGTACGGAACCCCCTTCCGATCGAGGATCGACTGGAGCTCCCCGTCCTCACCGAACTCGCCGTGGAGGGCGATGAACACCACGTCCGTCTTCGCCGGAAGTTCGAACGTCCTCGACTCGAGGTCCACCTCCGTCACCGCGTAGCCCTTCGCCCGCAAGCCGCGGGCAATCGCCGCCCCCGATCGAAGCGAGACATCCCTCTCCGCCGTGAACCCACCCTTCAGCACCACCACGTTCCTGAATTTGTGCGTCACAATTCTCTCCCCGGAAACCGCGCTTGGATAGCAGACGCCGAACCCACACGCAATGGCTTTCATCCTCGCGCCCCCTCCCGCACCGCGATCATGAACCTGCCCCGGACTCATGCCCTGACCTCCACCCTCCATCCTTGCCAATTCCTTTCCCTTGATGATCGAAACGATGCCTCTCGTTGCGATTCGTTTCGTCCAACGCTGCAGTAATCGACCCAATCCACAATGGCACACTTCGTGCTTTTGGGTCAGCCTCGTCGTAAGTCACTGATGACAAGACGGAATGGAATCGAAGGAGGGGACGGGGAGATGAAAGCCACTGGAAATGGAATTGGACTGTTGGGAATCCTTGTGTTGGGAGTGATCGCCACGGCCTGCCCGGCGCGCGCCGGCTTGGATCTCAGTTCTCCGGCCTCCGAATGGACCCCCATCGTCTATCCGACCACCCTGATCCCGGATCCTTCCGCCGACCAGCAGACCGGATCGAGCGAGGGGGACCTGGTGGGAAACCCGACGCACGCAGCGTTCTACACGCGGTTCGACAACGGCGGGACCCCTTCGATGATCGATGGCATGCTCGGGTTTCGAGCCCGTGTCGGCGCCGACAAGAATCCCGCCGGATTCTCGACAGCCCTCTTCGTCGGAATGGACGCCGACCAGGATGGCGCCCTCGACCTCTTCCTGGGCATCAACAACTCCGGAAGCGCGGACCATGTTGCGCTGTGGTCCCCGGGGACCGGCGCCAACACGTCCCCGAGCACGACCACGATCGAGACGCCGCCGCTTACAACATACGCGCAGACGTCGGCAACCTACGACTGGCGCGCCGTCAACGCGGTCTCCGATCCGGACGCGACCAGCTACGACATCGACGGCGGCGGGGCGACCGACTACTTCCTCAGCTTCGCGGTCCCCTTCTCCGACGTCGTGGGCCAGCTGTCAGGGATCGGAATCACGATCGACGAGGCCACCCATGTTCGCTATGTCATGGCCACCGCCACCCAGGCGAACAGCCTGAACCAGGACCTCAACGGTGTGGACGGCGGCGTGAACTCCGCCATGACCTGGGCACAGCTCGGCGTGATCTCCACGCCCATCACGGCGACGGGCCAGCTGCCCGAGCCCTCCACCGCCCTCCTCGTCATCGTCGGCGTCGCGGGCCTGCGGGTCTTCCGCCGGCGATAAGACCGCAGGCACGGACGGAGCACAGGGCGAAGAGCACGGAGCGGAGAGCGGAGCGGCGGCTGGGACATGAAATTCCCGACTGGGGGCACCCGTCCGCTGGTGCTCCAGTCGCGTTTCCAACCCCTGGACTCTCTCCGCCCCGGGTTTCCAAGGTCTGGAAACCGCCGCTCCTACCAGCTCGTGAGGTCGTCCCCGCCGCCCTGTTCGTCGACTCGATTCGGCCCTGACGACCAGACGGCAACCGGCCAGGCCACTCGGTTCGTCCCGACGAGAACCTGTCCGTCGCCGTTCAAATCGATAACAAGATGGACCGGTTGTCGCCACGAATCGATCAGGTGGCCGGCAGCATCGAGAAAACGTGGCGACACATCCAGAAACGGGATTTGGCGAGGATTGGCAACACGATCGGTTCCGCGAAGCGCGGCCACCAGCGGAACCTGGTTCGTGACAAACGCATGATCGTCGGAAGCAGGGCCTCCCTGAATCGGAAACCGCCCGTACTCGGACCGGTAGTCCCTTGTCGCCATCTCCAGAGCGATCGCCAGCCGTACGACATGAGCACGCGGAGGAGCCGTCCCATGACCGTGGATGCGCGGGAAGAACAGGAAGCGAGAAAGAAACGCGATGCTCAGCACGACCATGGCTCCACCCAATCGTCTGGCCCACCGGTGCGCCATGGCCACCAGCCTACCCCCCGATCATCGCCTTGAGCCGTGCGAGGAGCGAATACGGCTTGAGCTGCTCGCGGACGCGGGCGGCCTCGCCGGCGGCGAGCCGGTCGAGCATCTCGGCGTTTGCCGCGAGGCGCTCGGTGACGATCTGGGTGACGCGGTGCGGAAGATCGGCGTCGACGGCGAGCAGGGCGCCGAAGGCGGCGGCATCGATCTCGAGCAGTTCGCATTCCCCGGCGGCGACGACGGTCGCGCTGCGGGGCAGACCCGTGACCAGGCTCATCTCGCCGACCAGGGCGCCGGCGGCGGCCTCGAAGGTCGCGGCCTCGGCGACGCCCTCGCGGCCGGCGACGAGCTACTGCCGCTCGTCGGAGGAGAGTGAGTTGTACGCCTCGATGACGCGGTAGAAGAGCGTCCAGAGCTTCTTGTCGTTGCGCTGGCCGCCCTGGTAGCTCGCCCAGGCGATCT
>CAYODK010000289.1:0-5937 GCA_964402695.1 uncultured Verrucomicrobiota bacterium | reverse complement strand
AGGTCGTCGATCGGGCGCTTCTTCGCAAGCGCCGACTCGACGAAGTTGCCGATCTGGTCGCGGCTGACTTCGAGCCGCTTCGGCCCGGGGTCCTTGCCCTTCTGGAGGAGGGTTTCCGGGAAGGCCTTCCAACCGTCGCGGGAGACGCGCACCCAGCCCTCGGATCCCACGAACAGCGTGCCATGCCCGCCCTCGATGCCCGGGTGCAGCTTCGGGCCGATCGCGGCGGCGGTCTGGCTGTCCATGAACCGCAGCGGGAGTCCGTCGGCATAGGTCGCGGTCACATTCCAGTGGGTGAGGGTGTCGAACAGGCCCTCGGTCGGGACGGTTCCGGTGCCTTCGTAGCGCACGGGAATCGTCGGACGGCCGGCGTTGTCCGCCCACCACTGCAGCATGTCCATCGGGTGTGCGCCCCAGCCGGCGATGAAGCCGATGGCGTAGTCGTAGATGTGGTAGATGCCGTTGCGGCCCGACTGCACGAGGCAGCGATCGTGGCAGAAGGGTCTCTTCGGGGCCGGGCCGAGCCACATCTCGTAGTCGAAGCCGTCGGGTACGGGAAGTTCGGGTGTGGCGTTTCCTCCGGACTCGCCCTTCGGGGCCCACACGTGGACGGCCTTTACGTCGCCGATGTGCCCGTTGAGCACGAGTTCGATCCCCATGCGGACGTGCTGGATCGACCGCTGCTGGGCGCCGTACTGGAAGGCGACGCCGTAGGTGTCGGCGATGGCCCGTGCCTTGAGGTCCTGCTCGATGCAGACGCCCAGCGGCTTCTCCGTGTACATCGCCTTGCCCGCCTTCGCGGCGAGGATCGAGATCGGCACGTGCCAGTGATCCGCCGTGGCGATGTGGACCGCGTCGACGCCGGGGTCGGCGAGCACCTCGCGGAAGTCATTGGTGTCGGCACAGCCGCCGTACTTCTGCTTGGCCGCCTCGCGACGGCCGCGGATGGGGTCGCAGACCGCGACGATCTGCGACTTCTCATGCCGGCTGTACTGGACGCCGTAGCCCGCCCGACCCCCGCACCCGATCAATGCGACCCGCAGCTTGCCGCTTGGCGGGGTCTTGCCGTCGCCGCCCAGGACCGACGACGGGACGACCAGGGGGAAGCCCGCCGCCGCGGCGAGGGCCGAGGACGTCCGGAGAAACGTGCGGCGCGAAAGCCGGGTGCGGGAAGTCGTCGTCATGGGATTCCTTTCGTCGGTCCGTCCTTGTCTTCGGTCCATGCCGTCCACTCCGCGTCGATCGCCTCCGCCGCGATGGGACCGTCCCACAGGGCCACGGCCCAGCGCAGGCGGAGATCCTGACCGGCGGGAATCGTCATCGGCGCCTTCTCGAGGCCAAGCGTTGCGGACAGGTACGCGAACGGCCGCGCCATCGTGAACCACTCCGCCGGATGGCGGGGGTTGGCGGGGTGGTCGAACATCGCGACCGTCACGGGCTTCCCGCCGATCGTGCCGCGTGCGGCGCACCAGCGGGCGGGCGTCAGGCGCTCGTCGCCGCGTACGACGCGGTTCGTGGCGCCGGGCCGGAACAGGAACTCGGTGGCGCCGTCGAGGTCGCGGACGAACCGCAGGCCGAGGCCGAAGTAGTGGCGGCCCCACAGCCGGACGTCCCGGTTCGCCGCCGGGCGCAGGATGCTCTCCCATGCCACGCGGGTCGGATGCGTCCCGGAACCGGGCCGCAGCACGACCTGTCGCGTTTCAACCAGCACGTTCGTGCCGCCCGGCACCTGCCAGTCGAGCGACTGCCGGAGCGAGTTGCCATCGACGTCGACCGGCGCGCGGGCGACCTGCCGTCCCATCGTCTCCGGCGGTTTCTCGGTCCAGAAGTCCACGCCGTCCGCCCCGAGGGCCAGCATGAGCCCGTGATGGTGGATGTGGTCGGCGGGCGAATCGAGGAGCACCTGCACGCCGCCGGGCGTCCGCAGTTCCTTCACGTAGGCTTTGAACGGGGCGGGACCGGGCTCGTAGACGAGGACGCCGTCGGCCAGCGGGAGCGTCGCCGCGCCCGCCACGGACACCGCAGCCGCCAGCAGCGCCACCGCCTGGAGGGGCCGGACGAGGGAGATGCGAAGACGAAGCAATGAAACTCCAAACTCCAAGGAAGTCGGAAGCGGCACGTGGGGAAGGGAGGAAGTCGGAGTCCGGCCTTCGTCCTTCACTCCTTGGGCCTTTCCACTTCCTTGGAGTCTGGAGTTTCTCACTTCGCGCACGGATCCCTTGCTCCTCGCCATCCGTCCCGGGTACGGCGCATTCCGGATCGCGGCATTCATCCCGCGATCGCCTTCCTCAGATGGTCGATGCTCTTCGCGGCCTGGTCGACGGTTCCGCATTCGACCGAGAAGACGATGTCGCGCGGCGCCCTGCGGCAGATCGCGACGACCTTCGCCCAGTCGATGACGCCCTCGCCGCACGCGCAGCCGACCGGCGTGCCGGTGACCTTGCCGCGTTCGGCGCCGGACTGCTGGATGGAGATGTCCTTCGCGTGGAGGTGGACGAGTCGTCCGAGGACGCGCTCCAGCCACCGGTAGGGATCCTCGCCACCGAGGTAGCTGTTGCCGGTGTCGAAGTTGATGCCCACCGCGGGGCTCTTCACGAGGCCCTGGATCCGGTCGAGGCCGTCGGGCGTGCGGCTGTACTGCTGGTGCGGCTCGATGCCGATCAGGACGCCGCGCGGCTCGGCGACCTTCGCGGCCTCCGCCAGGGAGTAGCGCATCAGCACGTGGTCCTCGTCGGCCGTGGTCCATGCGGGCTTGGGACCCTCGTCGGTGTTGACCACCGGCGCGCCGCACTCGGCGGCGAACCGGACCGCCTGCTTGAGATACTCGACGCTGATCTCCGGCTTGCAGAGCGGGCAATGCGCGCTGAAGCCCGACAGCTTCACGCCCGCCGCCTCGCAGGCGCGCCGGATGCGAAGCGGGTCATCGAGCATCGAGACGCTGTGGAAGTAGCCGGCCTCGCTGAGCAGTTCGCGGCCCCAGTGCAGCATCGGTTCGACGTATTCGTAGCCGAGTTCCGCGGCCTTCTTCACGCCCCACTCGAACGGCTTGTCCTCGTGGCGCACGAACTCCAGGTTCACCCCGATCCCGATCTTCGCCATGGTTCCGTCCCTCCGTTTCGATTCCGCTCCTGCCGCAACCGGCGGCGTCCCGGCCGCGGCCGCGGCGGCCGCCGCTGCGCGCAGGAACCCCCGCCGTGAGATCCCGTTCGAGTGCATCATGGTCCGCACCTCCGGTCCCGGTTGTGGGCGCAGGATGACGCGAAGAGGCGGGCTTGTCTTTCAAATCCGTCCAGTGGTAGAAATCGAACATCCGGGCGGCGTGTCCGCCCGAGGGAGACGTCCATGAAGCCGGCGGCATTCGTTGCGGGGGGGCATGCCTATCATGCCGACACCTGCGCCGAGCTCGTGCGGGCGGTGGGGCGGGGGGAACTCCGGCTCGAGGCGATGGCGCGCGGGACGTATCCGGGCGATCGGCTCGCGCCGCGGGCGGTGCCGGGCGTGCGGAGCGTGGGCTACTGGGACGCGCGGCACGACCAGGACTGGGGTCTCCCGGCGCATCGCAACGAGGGCATCGAGTTCACGTACATGGCCAGCGGGAGCACGGGGATCGCGGTGGACGGACGGTCCTACACGCTGCGCCCCGGGGACCTCCTGGTCACGCGGCCCTGGCAGCCGCACCGCGTCGGGGGGCCGCGGGTCGGGGCGGGGCGGTTGCACTGGCTGATCCTGGACGTCGGGGTCCGCCGGCCGCACCAGCCGTGGCGATGGCCGTCCTGGCTCGTGCTCGATCCCTCGGACCTCGCGGAGTTGACGCGCCTGCTGCGCCGCAGCGAACGACCCGTCTGGCGAGCGCAGGGTGCGGGGCTGCGATTCGAGGCGATCGGGCGCGTGATCGAACGTCGCGAGGGCGGGGGCTCGGTCGTCTCGCGCCTGGCGTTGGAGATCAACGGCCTCCTGCTGGCGATCCTGGACGCCCTGCGGGCCCAGCCCGTGGCCGCCGATCCCGAGCTGACCAGCGCGGAGCGGGCGACCGAGATGTTCCTGGTGGAACTGGAGCAGTCGTCGGCGCAGCCGTGGACGCTGGACACGATGGCCGAGTCGGCCGGCCTGCACCGGACGCGGTTTGCCCATTACGTCCGGAAACTGCGCAACATGACGCCGTTGGAGTGTCTCGCCCACCTCCGTGTCGAGCGCGCCCGGCGCCTCATGGCCGAACGCCCCGGGCTCTCGCTGACGGACATCGCCCTGGAGTGCGGGTTCGCGAGCAGCCAGTACTTCGCGACCGTCTTCCGTCGTGTGACCGGACGGTCGCCCCGGGAGGAGCGGCGGCTTGCGTCGGGGGCCGGAGGTGCGGCCCCGCCCCCATCCTGAGCCCGTCGCACGGGTGTCGGCCCCGCAACTTCGTGGGTCGATTGACAGGGTGGGGGTGGGGGCGTAAAGTGTGCTGTTTTGGGCATAATGGGTGAAGTGTAACCCGATGTCGCGAGGAACCATGGCACAGCGTACGAAGAACGACTCGAAGAAGCAGACCGCCCGGCCGGTGACGAAGGAGGCTGCGGCGCCGCGGAGCCCGGCGCCGAAGAAGGCTCCGGCCAAGGCCGCCGCTCCCCCGTCGGCCCCGGCCGCGAAGCCGGCGCCGGCGTCCAAACCCGCCCGCGAGGCCAAGGCGTCCTCCGCGTCGGGGGCCGGCGTGCGCGAGCCGATTCCGGTCATGGCCGAGAAGATCCGGGCGGCGGCCCACGGGGCCGCGGCGGGCGCGGCTCCGGCGAAGATGGACCGCGACCTGCGAAACCAGAAGCTCAAGGACCTGATCGCGCTGGCCAGCGAGCAGGGCTACCTGACCTACGACGACATCAACGAGGTCCTGCCCGAGAGCAGCGTGAGCCCGGAGGATCTCGACGGCATCCTCGTCATGCTCCGCGGCATGGACATCGAGGTGATGGACGCCACGGATGTCGACAAGTACAAGAGCCAGATCGAGGAGGAGGCGCGGGCGAAGCAGGCCCAGCGGACGGATGTCCTCGACGATCCCGTCCGGATGTATCTGAAGCAGATGGGGCAGGTCCCGCTGCTGACGCGGGAGCAGGAGGTCGAGATCTCCAAGCGGATCGAGGAGGCGGAAGCCACGAGCCGTCAGATGTTCACGCGGTTCGGATTCGCCACCCGGGCCTACCTGTCCATCGCCGAGCGTCTTGAGACGGGCAAGGAGCGCTTCGACCGGGTGATCAACGACAAGCATGTCTCGAACCGCGAGAAGTACCTGAAGGCCCTTCCTCGCCTCCGGGCGGACATCCAGCGCGCCTACAAGAGCGCCGCCGCGTTGTTCGCCGCCGCGATCAAGGGCCGGCCGAACGCCCACGAACGCACGACCCGGAACAGGGCCTTCGAGAAGGCGCGCGACCGGCTGGCCGGGTTGCTCGAGAAGCTCCACTTCAAGCAGAAGGCGATCGAGGACAGCATGGGGGTGGCGGACGAGGTCTACACCCAGTTCCGCACCGCGCGGCGGACGATCGACCGCCTGCAGTCGACGCGCAAGTCCAAGGCCGCGCAGTCCGCCCTCGTCGCGTCGGCGGCCCAGTCCGCCGAGATCGCGCGGGACGCCCTGGTGAACGAGGAGGACTTCGACGCCCGCTACCAGGAGCTGAAGCTCTGGCTGCGGAAGGGGCTCCGGGCAAAGTCGGAGATGGTCGAGGCCAACCTCCGGCTCGTCATCAGCATCGCGAAGAAGTACACGAACCGCGGCCTGTCGTTCCTCGACCTGATCCAGGAGGGGAACATGGGCCTGATGAAGGCGGTCGAGAAGTTCGAGTACCGCCGCGGCTACAAGTTCAGCACCTACGCGACGTGGTGGATCCGGCAGGCGATCACGAGATCCATCGCGGACCAGGCGCGGACGATCCGCATCCCGGTCCACATGATCGAGACGATCAACAAGCT
>CAYODK010000288.1:0-5941 GCA_964402695.1 uncultured Verrucomicrobiota bacterium | reverse complement strand
CGCATCCTCGCACAGAATCGCGGCGGTGTCTAGCCTATTATGAGACGGTTAGTATCCCGGTTGGAGTCGAACCGCATCAAGGACAAGCTGGTACGGCATACCACCGGCGAGTTGACGCACAAGGACGAGGGCATGGAACTTGTTCGGAAGATCTTCGAGCTTCTGGCCCCGAAGATGGTCGATGCCCAGAGGATCCGGGAGGCAGAGGAGATGCGGGCGACAGAGAACCTCCGGGATGCCGAGCGCGCCATCGTCGAAACAGAAGTGCGCGACCGGGGTGTCGCGGCCGGCGAGGAATCGTTGAACAGGGCGCTCCGCAAGAGCCTGGAGCAGGTGCGGCGACTGCATGAGACGGAGGACGGTCAGCCGTTGGGCGGGTCCCACGAAATGCCGGAGTCGGTTCCATCGCCTGTACTGCAGCAGTAGTTGCAGCGAGCCTCCTGTCACGTCCCAGTCAGGGGAAGATCGGGGCCCGTCTACTTCGATTCCAGAAGCCTTGCCGGGCGCATTCTTGGCACGCGCCCGGCAGCAAGCCACACCGAGAAGGCTTCCTGACACGACCGGGCTACCCGCCGGCAGTTCCGGAGGGTGGGGATCCCGATCACCGGGTCGATGATCCAGAACCGCTGGCGGGTGTGGCCGTTGACGATCATGACGTGCGAGTCCACATACGTGCGGTTATCGTCCACGACCAGTAGCCGCCCGCGATCAAGCTCCTGGCGGAAGGCGCGGATGCCCGGCTTGATCACCTTCGAGCTGACCCCGTACTTGCGGAGTACGCTCCGGAGCCGGTCCATCCCGCATCCGTCCGGTCGGCATCCGGTGGCCCGGATCGCATCGTGGTGCGGGATCCTGCGTTTGGTCAGATGCCGGACCACCATCGAGAGCACCGCTGCACTGCAGGAGTACGGCGTCCATTGTCGGTAAGGAACGACGGGAATCAGGTTCATGGGTCCATCCTGGGGTTGGGTGACGTGGATCTACGCGCCGAGCAAGCCGCGCAGGGCGGTCAGGGCTTTGCCGCCGAGTGCTTGGGCGCAGAACCGGGTGGCTCGAAGATACTCCCGGGCGAAATCGGCATCGGTCATCGACCGCTCGCCCGCGTTCTTGCGGCGGGATATCAGGATCTCCCCTGTCCGGCGGTCCTGGTACTCCGTGTCGCTGAGTTGGTAGGTGTGTCGGCAAACCTCATTCTCGTCCTCGTACTCGCAGGAATCCACGATCCACATGCCGCCCGGATCGATGCCCGAGACGACAACCCAGTGCGCCACGCCGTCGACCAGGGCGAGCGCCGGGTGCCCGTGCAGGAGGTTCAGGCGGAGGCTGCAGCGGAAGGCGGTGTAGTCGGAGGGCGCGATGCGGGTCTGGAACCCGTGTCGGTACAGCACGGCGAAGATGTCGTGCGGCAGCGTGCCCTTCATGCGAGGGAATCGCGCCGCGATCTGGCGGCGTATCCCGTCCGGCAGGCCGTAGGGCGTGGCATGGTCGGTGCCGAGCAGGGCGCGCAGATGCAGGGACCGCGGGCTGAGCCCGTAGAACTTGTACACGGCGCTCAGGGCGAAGTAGCCGCAACCGCAATCGTCTGACTGGGGCACGGCGCGGATCGGCAGCTTGAGGGCCTTGGTCTTCATGGCAGTTGTCCTTTACACAGGGTGGTTCGGACGGGGCCAGCCGAATCTGTCAGAGAATCGGTCACGGCGCCGGGCACGGAGTTATAACGGCCCTGCGCCCCGGATTAAGCGGCGCCGGCGAGCGGAACCGGCTAGCCGTGGTTGTGTAACGCCGTTACAGATCCAGGGGTGCTTGGTGGCGCGCTACGGACCGGCTACCGGTAAAGACGGAAGAACTTGAACGCCCGCGGCCATTCTTCCCGGGGCTTGAACGCTATCGCTGCCGAGGGCGGTCAGATGAGGTCATAGAACGATTCACGCCCGATGTGCGGGATGAACTTGCGACATTGCGGCGCCAAGGCGCCGGGACCGCTGATATGGATCCAGTCGTCGACGCTGCCCCGGAAGCAGTACCGCTCGGTCACGTACTCCCGCGTCTCGGGATCGACAAGGGTGAAGCGAAGGACGGCCATGTAGCTGGCGTGTCGGCGGCGTTCATCGTCAGTGAGCCCGCGGCACCGGAACGTTCGGCACATCTCGCTGAGGGATTCCATGTCCCCGCCGGCCTCGTGAATCGTGACGGTTTCCTTTCTCGCCTCCACCCAGTGCCGCCACGCCGGGCCTTGGGCGCGCAGGGCGTCTGCTATGAGGGCCATCTCGGCATCGGACACCAGCAGGGCGACCTTCTTCCTAAAGAAACACCTGGGCTGCGGCGTTCTCGTAGACATCATAGCCCTCGGGAACCGCATCGACCGGCTGACCCCGGGGCGAGGTGGTGAACGTGTAGGCCGGGCGACCGGTCTTCGATGGCCGTTGCACGAGGTAGTAGGTCTTCCCGGTGCGCGATATATGCTGGACCGGAAAGGCGGACAGGGCAGGGCTAGGGCTCGTCGGCGTACGGCGTTTCATGCGGGCCACGATAATCGCGTGTAACGCGCAGGGCAATGTGCCATTCATGGGTTGAGATGGGCCGTGAAGCATCGAAATCCCTTGCCGCATTCCACCCTCGGGCGTAAACCGTCTTCAAGTCACGGAGGGAACGGCCATGAAGAGGATGGTGACGATCGTTTTTCTGTGTGCGGCGGTGGCCTCCAGCGCTGTTGGCGCCGGGATCCAGAAGACGGTCCATTTCACAGATTCACCCGCCAAGGCGACCAAGACGTACCACTTGACCGACACGTGGGCCCGGGTCTCCCGCGGGAAGACGTTCTACTTGGCGCCGGATGCCAAGCACGCGGACAAGGTCATCCGCGTCGTGGGACCGGGTGGGGCCCTGTCGGTTCACGTGACGCAGAAATGGGCGGATGCCGAGATCACCCTTCACCTGACCGAAACATGGGCCAAGGCGCAAACGACGATTCACTTCACGGAGAAGGAGGCACGCGCTGACAAGGGTAAGCGGTTCTACGTCACGACCGACAGCCCGAGCGTTGACAAGGCGAAGACCTACATGACGATCAGCGTGGATGACCCTGCGGTCAGGGACAACCCGCAGATGATCCTTGTGATTCTCGATTTCTTCGGGTTCACGGAGTAGGGGTGGTGAGAACATGATCTTCGACCTCCCGGTTTGGCCTTTGCCGTCTTGGCTGGCAGAACTCAATCCCGAGGGATCGACACTGGCAGAACTGCCGCTGAGGGCGATTCTTGATGGTTCGCTGTACTATCCAAGCGCGCATTTCGATGGCGCCCCCGTGAAGTACTTGGCGGGTAACTTCCACAGCTTCGTCTATGTTGATTACGGAGTCGAACGCAACGAGTTCTTGAAGGCGATCCGAACCCCCGGCTTTGCCGGCTACCATACGCTCTTCACGCGGGATGTCTCCGAGTGTGAGCTGACGCCGCAGGGGTGGGTGCCATGCATGCCGCGCCCGGCGGATATCCTTCGACTCGACAACATGCCTATCAGGCCACCATTCGCCGTCTGGTCGGTCTTTGAGAAGGAGAAGCGCCGCCCGCTGTGGCATGGGCCTGACCGATTCAGCATGTTGTACGTGTGCGGCGATGGCGTCGCGACGTTCCAAGCGCTGTATGGTCCGAACAAGCTGTCGCCACGGGCCGTCGCCATCATCCAGCCTGGCCATGGATTCGGCGGCAACTGGACCAACTTCACGGATCCCGATTCCATTCTGGCACGTACCGTGTTCGGCAACCCCGGAGGGGGGCCGGAGTATCTGCTGTACGGCGGGATGGGCGGCCCCGAGTTCTACGCGTCACCCTGTTGGCCGGCATACTCCGAATTCGTCCGATGGATTGACCAAGATCCGTTTGTTCGATTCAGGCCAAAGGAAGGACATGGGACCATTGGCCTATGGCGGCGACCTGGCTGCGAAGTGCCGCCCACTCCGGAATCGGCTTCCGCGTAAGAACATGAAGAGGCGCCCAGCCATACTTGGAAGGACGACACAGGCACTGGGTGTGATTCGCCGTGTCGTTGCGGATGGGGTCGCTAACATCTTCGATCGCCGGCATTGGACGCCGCGCAGGATCCTCTGGGCGTTCGTGTGGCTTGGCGTGGCGTGCATCGTGGCCATGGTGAGCGCCGCCGCCGAGATCCGGCTGGCGGCCAAGGGGCGGACCTACTCTGCGGTGGGCGAGGTCCCGTACCGGCGGGTCGGTCTGGTGCTCGGCTGTTCGCGCACGCTGCCGGATGGCCGTCGCAACCTGTATTTCATCACCCGCATGAAGGCCGCCGTAAGGCTTTTTGAGGCAGGCAAGGTCGATTACCTGATCGTGAGCGGGGACAACCACATCAAGGGCTACGACGAGCCGACGGACATGAAGCTGACGCTGGCGGACGCCGGGGTGCCCACGAACCGGATCTACTGCGACTACGCCGGCTTCCGCACGCTGGATTCCGTGGTCCGGGCGAAGGCGGTCTTCGGCCAGTCCGAGGTCACGGTCATCTCCCAACGGTTCCACAACGAACGCGCCATCTACATCGCCGGGCGCCGAGGTGTGGATGCCATCGGGTACAACGCCGAGGACGTGCGGTCCATCCACAGCGTGCGGACCATGCTCCGGGAGCAGGCGGCGCGGGTGAAGACGGTTCTGGACGTCTCCCTGCTGCGTACGCGGCCGAAGTTTTTGGGGCCGCGGATCGAGGTGGGGATGGCGACCGGCATGGGAGGACCACATGGAGGCTGACAGCGAAAGCACTACTCACAACTTCATGGTGGAGATGGAACGCAGGCCAAATCCAATATCCATGAGGGGCCGCCGATGAAGCATGACTACCACGACGCAACATTGAAGGTAATCTCTATTGATTGGGCAGCGCGGTCGGCGCGATTTGAATTCGCAATCTGCGCGGAAAAACCTACGACGGTGCGTATGATTATGACCGGTCTACAGTCTCTGTGCTGCCCGCATGAATCCCCTTGGGGGGAGTCATCTTCGGTCAATGCAATCAGAGTCACAGGCGGTGTAGACCGTGGCTCTACGTTGGAAGTCGAGATGCAAAGCGGAGATGCAATTTGGGCGAAGGGACAAGAGGTTATCGAGAACGGCTACGGCTAGGAGCGTTTGGAAGCCGCTGGCTCCAGTGGACGTCACATTCAAAGTGTGGGTGTCTCGGCTGCGGGGATGCGGTGAACAATGGGCCTCGACTGGATTGTCCACCAAGTCGACGTTGGAGCTACTCTTGGTTCTCTCGTGAGGGAGCGGCGCTTGGCGCCAGCATCGGATATGGCGCCGGCGCACAACGACCAATCAACAAGTGAGACGTGACGATGCCGCCCCAAACCAGAGAACTGCGCGATGCCGTCAAGATGGTCCTCGTGCCTTTCATCTATTCTCGTGGCTTTCAGGACGACAAGCGGGGCATCTACACACAGGACCCACTTGGTCACCAGGTCTTGCGCTTCATGCGGTGGCATGCAGACCGACTCGAACTCATGGACATACAGTTTGATATGCACGGGCGGGCACGCTTTGTGTTTAACCTGGGTGTTGTCCCACCAAGCGGTGTGAACGACTACTTGGGCCATCACTCTCAGCTTGAAACTGACATCTGCAATATCCCAATACACGCCCGCCTCTACAGCGGGGGGCGGCACCTTATGCGCTGGTTTGGACTTCCGCTCATCCGAGTACCGATTCTGCGGGATCCATCTTCGGCCGACATTGTCGGGCGAGCGATCCGTCTGTTTCCTCAGGCGGATGCGTGGTTGCGAGGGGGAGTGATAGGTCCCAACATTCGCGTGCAATCAGGGATTGTCAGCGTCGATCGCGGTACTTGCAAGAGTGCGTAGTATGCTCACGTGTTCTCTCGCCATTAGCCCGTTTTTCGCCACTCGGCCATGGGATGGTTGCGAATGGCCGAAAAACGG
>CAYODK010000287.1:0-5941 GCA_964402695.1 uncultured Verrucomicrobiota bacterium | reverse complement strand
GTGCACCACCGCGGCCTCGAGGGTGCGGACCACATCATCGAACGTCATGCGGACTCTCCTTCCATGTCCTTGTCGGCAAACCGGAGCAGGCAGAAGAGATTCTCGAGCTCCAGCGCGATGTTCATGTTCTGGACGACCACGCCGTTCCCGCTCTTCAGCAGGATCGGCGCGAAATTGAGGATCCCCTTGATGCCGGCGGCGATCAGGGATTCGGCCACCTGCGAGGCGACCGTCTCCGGAACCGTCAGGATGGCGACCCGGATGCTCTCGCTTTTCACGATGTACGGGATCTCGTTCAGATCCCGGATCGGAATCGGGGCATTGGGATCGATCTTCGAAGGGTCGACATCGAATCCCGAGACCACACGGATCTTCTCCCGGGCGAAGCCGCGGTACCGCATCAACGCCGTTCCGATCTTCCCGCACCCCACCACGATCACCCGCTGAACCTCGTCGACACCGAGAATGTGGTTGAGCTGCGTGATCAGATCCTCGACCCGGTAGCCGGCCCTCTTCTTCCCGGCCAACCCGAAGAATGAGAAGTCCTTGCGAACAAGCGCGGGCGAAACGCCCAGAGCGTCGGCAAGGTTGTCGGAGAACACCTTGACGAAGCCCAGCGAGCGCAGCTTCTCCAGCACGCTCTTGTACTTCGTGAGCCTGACCACCACTTCCTTAGTCGCGTTCATAACAACGTTACTCCATGGCTGTTTTGAAACGATTGTGCTTTATCCATGGGCAGAATCAAGATCTTTTGTTACGGACGTCACATAAGTACGGATATCGTGTGAAATTAGAGGCTCAAAAGTGCTTGATAGGCGTGAGGTGGCTCTCTAAGATGTCGCCTTTCGATGTTGGGCCGTGAAGCCACTTCGGGTGGTGGGCGGCCGTGATTTTGAAAGAGGTGAGACATGCATGCGGTTGAGGAAACCACGGCGCTTCCGAAGCAGTCGATCGAGCTCCCCCAGGATCTGGCGGCGTTCATCGAGGCATGGAAGTCGAAGCCGGGCAATCTCATCATGGTGCTGCACAAGGTCCAGGAGCACTACGGTTACGTTCCGCGCGATGTCGCCTTCGAGGTCGCGGCCCGTCTCGACGTTCCGCTGGCCAAAATCTATGGAGTGATAACCTTCTACCACTTCTTCAAGCTGCGCAAGCCGGGGAAGCACCAGATTGCGGTGTGCATGGGCACGGCGTGCTATCTCAAGGGTGGCGAGGACATCATCAAGGAGTTCGAGACGATCGTCGGCATCGGGTTGAACCAGACGACATCGGACGGCCTGTTCTCGCTCCAGGCGGTCCGTTGCATCGGCTGTTGCGGCCTGGCGCCGGTGCTGACGGTGGACGGCGAGGTGTACGGGCGGGTCACGAAGGACCAGCTCGCGGGCATCGTGGCGAAGTACCGCGGGAAGTGATGCACGAGACGGTCAGCGATTTCCTGCTCGAGCTGGTGCAGAACGCCGTGGAGGCGGGTGCGCCGGCGGTGATCGTCGACGTCGTCGAGCGGGGCCGCGAGATCGAGGTCTGCGTTGCGGACAACGGGCCGGGCATGGACGACGAGGCCCGGCGCCGGGCGCTGGACCCCTTCGTCAGCGAGCCCGGGAAGCACCCGGGGCGCCGGGTCGGGCTCGGGCTTCCGTTTCTCGAGCAGGCGGTGACGCAGGCGGGCGGGACCTTCGACCTCGCCTCGGAGCCGGGCGCGGGCACGAGTGTCGGGTTCACGCTGGATGCGGGCCACGTCGATGCGCCTCCGGCTGGCGACTGGGCGGGCGCCATCGTCGCGCTCCTCGCCCTCGCGGCGGGGGCGGGGGCGGTCCTCCGGGTTCACCGTGTGCGCGGCGGGCGTTCCTATGCGCTGGCCTCGGACGAGCTTGCCGCCTCCGCCGGACCGCTGACGGAGTCCGGCGCGCTGTCGTTGGCGAGGCTGTTTGTGGAGAGCCAGGAAGCCGCGCTGTCCCCCGGGGACGGGGAGGATGCGGGCGGGGATTTGGAAATCAGGCAGGCGGAGCCTGTCGGCGGTGCCGGCGTCGCTCCGCGGGAGGATGGACGATGAAGAAGCTGACCCTGCAGGACCTGCGGGCCCTGCGCGAGCAGAAGAAGGCGGAGATCGCCCGCCGCGACACCTCCGGCAAGACCGGCGAGGTGATCATCGGCATGGGCACCTGCGGCATCGCCGCCGGCGCGCGCGCCGCGTTCGACGCCTTCGTCGACGAGTTGGACAAGGGCGGTCTGACCCACGTCGTGGTGAAGCAGACCGGGTGCATGGGCCTCTGCTATTCCGAGCCGACCGTCGAGGTGCGGATGCCCGGAATGCCGGCGGTGATCTACGGAACCGTGGGCGCGGACGTCGCCAGGAAGATCGTGCAGGACCACATCATCGGGGGACGGCTCGTGGGCGACCACGTGTACGACAAGCCCGCGATGGACATCGCGCCGACGCTCGGGCGCGGGGCGAAGTGAGGCAGACCATGGCATACAAGCATTTCATCCTCGTGTGCGGCGGGACGGCCTGCGAGTCCTGCAAGAGCGGGACGCTGCACGACAACCTCGTCACGGCGGTCCGCCAGAACGGCCTGGAGGGAGCCGTCCAGGTGGTGAAGACCGGCTGCTTCGGCTTCTGCGAGCAGGGACCGGTGGTCAAGGTGCTCCCCGAGGAGGCCTTCTACGTCCGCGTGAAGCCCGAGGACGCCGCGGAGATCGTCGCCGAGCACCTCGTCAAGGGCCGTCCCGTCGACCGGATCCTCTACAAGGCCGGCGAGAAGAGGCTCTCGAAGATCGATGACATCCCCTTTTACCAGAAGCAGTTCCGGATCGTTCTTCGCAACTGCGGCCTGATCGATCCGGAGAACATCGAGGAGTACATCGCGCGCGAGGGATATGCCGCGCTCGAGAAGGTGCTCTTCCAGATGAAGCCGGACGATGTGATCGAGGATCTGCGCAAGTCCGGCCTGCGCGGCCGGGGCGGCGCCGGGTTCCCGACGTGGAAGAAGTGGGTCTTCTCGAAGGACGTCAAGGCGGACCAGAAGTACATCATCTGCAACGCCGACGAGGGCGACCCGGGCGCCTACATGGACCGCAGCACGCTGGAGGGCGATCCGCACTCGATCCTCGAGGCGATGGCGATCGCCGGCTACACGACCGGCGCGTCGCAGGGCTACATCTACATCCGCGCCGAGTACCCGCTGGCCATCAAGCGGCTGGAGATCGCGATCGCGCAGGCGCGCGCCTGCGGGCTGCTGGGGGCGGACATCCTCGGCAGCGGGTTCAGCTTCGACATCGAACTCCGTCTCGGCGCCGGCGCCTTCGTCTGCGGCGAGGAGACCGCGCTCATCGCCTCGATCGAGGGGCGGCGCGGCATGCCGATCCCGCGGCCCCCGTTCCCGGCGGTCCGCGGCCTCTGGGGCCGGCCGACGATCATCAACAACGTCGAGACGCTGGCGAACATCCCCGTCATCATCCTGAAGGGCGGCGACTGGTTCGGCGCGATCGGCACGGCGACGTCGAAGGGGACGAAGGTCTTCGCGCTGACCGGCAAGATCAACAACTCGGGCCTGATCGAGGTGCCGATGGGCACGACGCTGCGCGAGATCATCTTCGACATCGGCGGCGGCATCAAGGACGGGAAGAAGTTCAAGGCCGCGCAGACCGGCGGCCCGTCCGGCGGCGTGATCCCCGAGCAGTTCCTCGACACGCCGATCGACTACGAGTCCCTCGGCGCCCTCGGCTCGATCATGGGCTCCGGCGGCCTGATCGTGATGGACGAGGACGACTGCATGGTCGACGTGAACAAGTTCTACCTCGAGTTCACCGTCGACGAGTCCTGCGGCAAGTGCGCCCCGTGCCGCGTCGGCGGGCGCACCATGTACAACCTGCTCGTCGGCATCAGCGAGGGGCGCGGCTCGGTGGGGGACATCGACCAGCTGCGCGCCGTCGCCCACGCCATGAACAAGGCCTCGCTGTGCGGTCTCGGGCAGACCGCCCCGAACCCGGTCATGTCGGCGCTCAAGTACTTCGGCGACGAGTACCGCGTCCACATCAAGGACCACAAGTGCCCCGCCGGCAAGTGCAAGGCGCTCGTGACCTACTCGATCCTGGCCGACAAGTGCATCGGCTGCACGCTCTGCGCCCGGCGGTGCCCGGTCAACTGCATCAGCGGCGCGCGGCGCCAGACCCACGTGATCGACCTCACCCGCTGCATCAAGTGCGGCGAATGCTACGACGCCTGCAAGTTCGAGGCCGTCCAGCGCGGATAAGGGAACCAGGCCATGGACACGATCAAGCTTCAGATCAACGGAATCGACTGCGAAGTGGCGCCGGGGACGACGATCCTCAAGGCCGCCGAGCAGGTCAATGTCAAGATCCCGCGGCTGTGCTACCACCCGGACCTCCCGGCGTGGGCCGCCTGCGGCATCTGCGTCGTCAAGGTCGAGGGCTCGCCGAAGATGCTGCGCGCCTGCGCAACGCCGGTCGGCCCGGGCATGAAGATCACCACGCACGACCCCGAGATCGTGCAGGTTCGCAAGGCGGTCCTCGAGCTCATCCTCTCGACGCATCCGAACGACTGCCTCCGCTGCCCGCGCAACGGAAACTGCGAGCTCCAGAGGCTCGCGGCGGACTTCGGCATCCGCGAGGTGCGCTTCGAGCAGAGGGTCGCGCAGATCCCGGAGGACGACTCGACCAAGTCGATCGTGCTCAACCCGGAGAAGTGCGTGAAGTGCGGCCGGTGCGCGATCGTCTGCCAGCAGATGCAGAACGTGTGGGCGCTCGAGTTCGTCGGCCGCGGCGAGAACACGCGCCTGGCCCCGACGGGCGACATCCAGCTTGCCGAGAGCCCCTGCATCAAGTGCGGCCAGTGCAGCGCGCACTGCCCCGTGGGCGCGATCTACGAGCATGACGAGACCGACCGCGTCTGGCGCGTGCTCCAGGATCCCGAGCGCTACCCCGTCGTCCAGATCGCCCCGGCCGTCCGCGTCGCGATCGGCGAGGCCTTCGGCTACGAACCGGGCACGGTCCTGACGGGCAAGACCTACGCCGCCCTGCGGCGCCTCGGCTTCAAGGCGGTCTTCGACACGAACTTCGCGGCCGACCTCACGATCATGGAGGAGGCCAGCGAGTTCGTGCAGCGCTTCGTCCACGGCAAGGGCGACCTCCCGCTGATCACGAGCTGCTGCCCGGCCTGGACCGACTACATGGAGAAGTACGCGCCGGACTTCATCACGAATTTCTCCACCGCCAAGTCGCCGCACGCGATGCTGGCCGCCATGGCGAAGACCTACTACGCCGAGAAGATGGGCATCGACCCCGCGAAGATCTACATGGTGTCGATCATGCCGTGCACGGCGAAGAAGTTCGAGATCACGCGGTCGAAGGAGATGTACGACGGCGACCGGCCGTTCGTGAACGTCTCGCTGACGACGCGCGAGCTGGCGCGGATGATCAAGGAGTGCGGCATCGACTTCGCGGAGCTGCCGGACGAGGAATGCGACTCGATCCTCGGCAACTACACCGGCGCGGGCACGATCTTCGGCGCGACCGGCGGCGTGATGGAGGCGGCGCTCCGCACCGCGCACTACTTCGTGACGAAGCGCGAGCTCGAGGACGTCAACTTCATGGCCGTCCGCGGCCTCGAGGGAGTCAAGGAGGCGAAGCTCACCGTCGCCGGCAAGGAGATCCGCATCGCCGTCGCGCACTGGATGAACAACATCGAGATCGTGCTCGACCGCGTGCGCGCCGCCCGCGCGAAGGGCGAGGAGCCCCCGTATCACTTCATCGAGGTCATGGCGTGCCGCGGCGGCTGCGTCGGCGGCGGCGGTCAGCCCTACGGGGCCGACGACGAGGTCCGCCGGCGCCGCGCGTCGGGCATCTACCAGGATGACGCGATGAGCGCGAAGCGCTGCTCGCACCAGAACCCGTACATCCAGAAGATCTACGCGGAGTTCCTCGG
>CAYODK010000286.1:0-5971 GCA_964402695.1 uncultured Verrucomicrobiota bacterium | reverse complement strand
AGGCCTTGCGCCGGACGCAGGCGATGCGCGGAAGACCGCGGAGTGCGGCGGGCCGGACCCGCTCCCATGCCCTCGCGAAGGCATCGAGCTGCGTGCGCACGTCGCCCCGCCCCTCCGCATCCGCCCGCCGAAGCGGCGCGGCGTCCCCGGGGACAGGCAGGCCATCCGCGAGTCGCGCGAGCGCCCGCCGTACCGCCGCGACGCCGTCCGCGCCGAGCCAGTCGTGGGGCCCCGGCTGCAGCAGGGCCTCCAGGCTCGCGGTCAGTTCCGGATCGACCGCCGCGACGGGACCCCGGGCCTCCGCGGCCTCCGTGCCGGCGCGGACGGTATCCGCCGCGGCAGCGGCGGCCGCGACCCAGTCCGGCGTGGCGCTCCGGAGGGCGGGCCCGTCGCCGGGCGCCCCGGCCTGTCGCCCGTCCGCCGGGACGGCCGCGGGCATCGCGATCAGGATCGCGCATCCGGCGGCCATGGCGGTCCGGCGCATGGGCGACACCATAGCCGCGGGCGGGCGGCGGCGGAAAGCCCAAAGACGCCCCCGACGCGGCTTGACCCGCCTGCGGGCGGAGCCTATTCTTTCGCGCTTGTTTCCATCAGAAAGGATCCCCCGTGAAGGTTGTCGTTGAGGATGCCGGCCCCTGCCGGAAGAAGTTGCGGATCGAGGTGCCGGCCGCGGACGTCGCCAAGGAGTACGAGGAGGTTCTTTCCGCCTTTGCGAAGGGCGCCAAGATCCCCGGATTCCGCCCCGGACGGGCGCCCCGGGACATCGTCGCCCGCCGCTACGCCAAGGACATCGCCGGCGAACTGCGGAACAGCCTGGTGCCGAGCAGCTACCATAAGGCTCTCGAGGAGAACAAGATCGACGCCGTGGCGGTCGTCGACCTGGAGGAGCCGCCTCCCGCGAACCCGCTGCAGGATTTCGCCTTCTCGGTGACGGTCGACGTTCCGCCGGACTTCGCGCTGCCGGAGTACAAGGGCATCCCGGTGCAGGCGGCCGCGGTGGCGGTGACGGACGAGCAGGTGAAGGAGACGATCGACGGGCTGCGCCGGCAGGCGGCGCGGTACGACGACGTGACGGACCGGCCCGTGCAGCGGGGCGACCTGGTGCAGGTCGACTTCGACGGCGTGCTGGACGGCAAGCCGATCGAGGAGATCGGCGGCAAGGCGAAGGGGCTGGGCAAGGGCGCGGGGCACTGGGTCAGCGCGGATCCCGACGCGTTCCCGCCGGGCTTCGGCGAGGGCCTCGAGGGGGCGGCGATCGGCGAGACGCGGACGATCCGCTCGGTCTACCGGGACAACTTCCCCGTGCCCGAGCTGGCCGGCAGGACGGCGGACTACACGGTGACGGTCAAGGGGCTGCGCCAGCCGGTGCTGCCGGAGATGGACGCGGAATTCCTGAAGCGGTTCGACGTCGAGTCGGCCGACGCCCTCACGGCGCGCGTCCGCGAGCAACTCGAGGCGGCCGCGAAGGCCCGCGACCGCGCCCGCCGGCGCGACGAGGCGATCGCGCACCTGCTCTCGCGCACGCAGATGGACCTCCCGGCGTCGCTGGTCCAGCGGCAGACGGAGCGCAACGTCTACAACCTGGTCCGGTCGAGCATCCGGCAGGGCGCGGTGGAGAACCAGATCGTCGAGAACAAGTCGAAGATCTTCGAGAGCGCCAGCCGCAGCGCGGCGGAGATGCTGAAGCTCCGCTACATCCTCCACCGGATCGCGGAGGCGGAGAAGGTCGAGGTTCCGGATGAGGACGTCGCGGCGGACATCATGCGCCAGGCGCAGCAGGCGGGGGTCGACCCGTCCGGCCTGGTCAAGCGCATGAAGGACGACGGATCGTTCGACGAGGTGCGCAGCGACCTGCGCGAGGCGAAGGCGCTGGACCTGGTCGTCGACCTGGCCAGCGCGCAGTGACCGGGAGGACCCCATGGACACGCGATCGCAGATCCTGATCCCGATGGTGATCGAGCAGACGGGGCGCGGCGAGCGCGCCTACGACATCTTCTCGCGACTGCTGAAGGAGAGGATCATCTTCCTCGGCACGGCCATCACCGACGAGGTGAGCAACCTCGCGATCGCGCAGCTGCTCTTCCTGCAGAGCGAGGACGCCGAGAAGCCGGTGAGCCTCTACATCAACTCGCCCGGCGGGTCCGTGACCGCCGGCCTGGCGATGTACGACACGATCCAGTTTCTCAAGTGCCCGGTACAGACCTACTGCGTCGGCCAGGCGGCCAGCATGGGGGCCGTCCTGCTCGCGTGCGGCGCGAAGGGCCGCCGGTTCGCGCTGCCGAACGCCCGGATCATGATCCACCAGCCGTGGGGCGGCGTGGAGGGGCAGGCCTCGGACATCAGCATCCAGGCGAAGGAGATCCTGCGCCTGCGCGACCGGCTCAACGAGATCCTGGCCCACCACACGGGCAAGACGCACGAGGCGATCGCGAAGGACACCGACCGCGACTTCTTCATGTCCGCCGCGGAGGCGAAGGACTACGGCCTGATCGACGAGGTCGTCCTCCCGCGCCCGCGCACCTGACGGGAGACCCGCATGGCCGGCAAACGACCGATCCGCTGCTCCTTCTGCGGCCGCACCGAGGCCGAGGCGGCCCGCATGTTCGCCGGGCCGTCCGCGCACATCTGCGACGCGTGCGTCGGGGTCTGCCAGCAGATCCTCGCCGGAGACACCAAGCCGGCCAGGCCCCCTCCGCGGCCCCCCGCGGCGCCGCCCGGCCCTCCGCCGCCGCTGGACGTTCCGAAGCCGCGCGAGATCCACGAGCACCTCGACCGCTACGTCATCGGCCAGGCGCGCGCCAAGCGCGTGCTGTCGGTCGCGGTGCACAACCACTACAAGCGGATCGCGACGCAGGGGCCCGGCCGGCCCGCGGACACGGGGCCGCACGCGGACGTCGAGATCGAGAAGAGCAACGTCCTCCTGCTCGGCCCCACGGGCTGCGGCAAGACGCTGCTCGCCCAGACCCTCGCCCGGATGCTGCACGTGCCGTTCAGCATCTCCGACGCCACGACGCTGACCGAGGCGGGCTACGTCGGCGAGGACGTGGAGAACATCCTGCTCCGGCTGATCCACGCGGCGGACGGCAACATCCCCCTCGCGGAGCGGGGCATCGTCTACATCGACGAGATCGACAAGATCGGCCGGAAGACCGAGAACGTCTCGATCACGCGCGACGTGTCCGGCGAGGGCGTCCAGCAGGCCCTGCTGAAGATCCTCGAGGGGACGGTGGCCAACGTCCCTCCTCAGGGCGGCCGCAAGCATCCCCAGCAGGAGATGATCAAGATCGACACGCGCAACATCCTCTTCATCTGCGGAGGCGCGTTCGTCGGGCTGGAGGACATCATCCGCCGCCGCATGGGCAAGGGCGCGCTCGGCTTCCACGGCGACGGCGCGGCCAAGCCGCGCGGGACGGATCTGCAGGTCGAACCGGAGGACCTGCGCCGATACGGCATGATTCCCGAGTTCATCGGGCGGCTCCCGGTGGTGACGATGCTCGACGCCCTCTCCGAGGACGACCTTCTGAGGATCCTGACCGAGCCCCGCAACGCGATGGTGCGGCAGTACCAGAAGCTCATGGCGATGGAGGGCATCGACCTGCGGTTCTCCGCCGAGGCCCTGCGCGAGATGGCCCGTCGGGCGGCCGGCCGGGGCACGGGCGCGCGCGGCCTGCGCTCCATGCTGGAGGCGGTCATGCTCGACGTCATGTACGAGGCGCCGGACCGACGGGGCGGCGTCTACCGGGTGACGAAGGCCCTGGTGGCGACGCGGCTCGACCGCGAACGCCGCCCGAGCCCCTCCCTGCCGCACTGCGCATGAGCCCGCGCCGCGCCGCGACCCGGGTCGCGATGCTCGCGGCGGCCGCGCTCGCCGCGGGCGCCCGCGAGGTGCCGGTCGTCCTTCTCCACACGACCGATCTCCACGGCCGCATCGTCAACGCGATCCCGACGGGCGGCGACAGCCCGGACGCGGGCCTGTTGCGCATCGCGACGCGGATCCGGGAGATCCGCGCCGCCTGCCCGGAGGCGGTCTACGTCGACTGCGGCGACACGATCCAGGGCACGCCGGAAAGCCTGCACACACGCGGCCGGATCATGGTCGACGCCCTGAACGCGCTCCGGTGCGACGCCTGGGTGCCGGGCAACCACGAGTTCGACTGGGGCCTGGAGGTCCTGCGCGGACTGGTCCGGGCGGCGCGGTTCCCCGTCCTGGCCGCGAACCTCGTCACGCGCGCGGGCGCGGCGGGACCCGCCCTGCCCGGCGCGGCCGCGTGGACCCTGCGCGATGCGGACGGGGTGACGATCGCCTTCGTCGGCACGACGCACCCGGGCATCCCCTCCTGGCTCCTGCCGGACTACCTCGGCGACGCCGAGATCGGATCGTCGATCGAGGCGGTCCGCGCGGTCCTTCCCGCGGTGCGCGCGGCGAAGCCGGACATCCTCGTGCTGCTGCTCCACGAGAGCGCGCGCGAGGAGGCCGACGCCGCGTCGCCGGGCGCCGGCGCGTTCGCGTCGCAGTTCCCCGAGTTCGACGTGATCCTCGGCGGCCATTCGCACGAGGCGGTCGCGTCGCGAGCGTTCGGGAACACGCTCTACGCGCAGGCCGGGTGCCACGGCGCGTTCCTGGGCCGCGTCGACCTCCTGTACGACACCATCGCACGGAAGGTTGTGCGCAAGGCGGGCGTGCTGCTGCCGATCGACGGCTCCCTCGCGCCCGACCCGGACCTCGCCGCGGCCCTCGGCCCGGCGCTGGAGGCGTCGCACCGGGATCTGGACCGCGTCCGGGCTTCGATCCGCGGGCCCCTGGACGCGGCCCCGGCGGATGCCCCGGGGGACGAGGCGGTCGCACGAATGCTGCGGGCGGCCATCGCCGCGGCCTCCGGCGCGGAGGTGGTGATCCATGCGCGGCTCTCGGGCCACACACCCGCCCCCGGCACCCTGACCGAACGTGACGTCTGGCGGATCGTGCCCTACGAGAACCGGATCGGCCTCTGCCATCTCACGGCCGGCGACCTGCGGGAGATTCTCGAAGAGGCCCTCGCCCAGCCCGGCGACCGGCCCGTGATGGGCGTGACCGGGCTCCGGTGCGACGTGGATGCGTCGGCCCCCGCGGGACGCAGGGTCGTCCGCCTGGTCCTGCCCGACGGCCGCACGCCTCACGCGCGGCAGCGGTTCCTGACGGCCTTCAACAGCCACGTGCTGGCGACCGGCGGCCGGCGGTTCCCGACCGTGCGGCGGCTGGCGTTCCAGCCCGAGTCGCGCTTCACCCTGACGCCCGTGGACACGCGCGACGCGGTGAGGCGCTGGCTGCAGAACCAGAAGGCCGTCGGGGCCGCGGACCTGCCGCCGCCCGGCTACCGTGCCGTCACGCGGCCCCGGAATCCCTGACCGCCGACGGCTCCGTGCGCGGCCGCAGCGGAGCCAGCGGCAGGATCATCGTCACCCGCGTTCCGCTCTCGCACGAATCCACCTGCAGGCGGCCGCCGTGGTCCAGCACGACGCGGCGCACGATCGGCAGACCGAGCCCGAGCCCCTGCGCCTTCGTGGTGCCGAAGGGCGAGAAGATCCGTTCGCGCACCTCGGGATCGATGCCGCAGCCATTGTCGCGGACCATCAGCATCAGGAAATCCTCGCCGGCCTGCCGCAGCGGATCCGCCGCGACGACGACGTGCAGCGTCTTCGGGTCGCGGGCCGATTCGATCGAGTTCGTGACGAGATGCGCCAGGGCCTCGGTCAGCGCGGCCTGGTCTCCGACGATGGACGGCGCCTTCTCCGCGATGCACACCTCGAGCCGGGCGCCCGGCGCGGAGACGCGGCCCCGCGCCGTCTCGACCGCCGCCGCGAGCATCCGCGGCACGTCCACCGGACCCCACTTCGACTCGGCCGGGTGGGCGAAGTTGTTGATCGCGTCGACGATCCGCTGCAGGCGCTCGACCTCCTCGTTGACCAGGCCATGGAACTCGTCGCGGAACTT
>CAYODK010000285.1:0-5993 GCA_964402695.1 uncultured Verrucomicrobiota bacterium | reverse complement strand
GAGTGTCCGAAGCCAGTGGAAGGCCGCGAAGAAGTCGAAGCGTTCGCCGGTCTTACGGCGAACGCGCACGACGGCTACACGGGCCAGGAGGTGCCTCCGTTCACGGCAGCTACGGGTTCCAGAACCGCTCCCCGAGGCCCGTCATGGTCCAATCAGCCTGACCTCGGGAGGTGACATCAGGTAGTTCGATACCGTCGCGCCGTTGGGGTTTCCGTTTTGCAGACTCAAAGTGCACGAGTCCGCCCCGAACGGCAGCGCGATCATGTTGGTGAACGCGATGTAGCCCCAGCCGTTGGAGTGCTTGATCGTGACGTTGGTCGGGTTTAGCACGATCGTCCCGACCGCCGCAGAATTGGACATCGCGTACAACTCAATACCGAACGTGCGCGTCGGCTCCGTTGAAAGAGCCGCCCATTCGGTTCTCAACAGCGCCCCCGTGGCCCCGACCGTTTGAGGCATGAACCACTTGGCGTTCGTGTATCCGTTGGTCCGAAACGCGAACCCCACGCTCGATACGCTGCCTCCAGGGACGGAGGCATAGGACGTGTTCAGCCACGGCTGGCCCAGGGATATCCACTGGCGATCCACTCGCACGTAGGAACCGCTCGGCGCGACCGCGCTCGTGCCCAGCCCCAGCGATGCCCTCATGCTCGCCGCGTCGTCGATCGTGCCCTGCCGGACGTGACCGGAGTCCGCGTCGTACACCACCAGCCCGCTGTAGGTGATCGTGTTCGTCCCGGCCTGCGGCACCTCGCCTTGTGCCCACGTCGCCCCTGCCAGGTTTGCCGTTCCCGCCGTGCCTAGCTCCATCAGCGCCCTCGCATCGGCCGGCGACAGTTGCTGCAACGGAGCTCCGGGCGCGTCCTGCGTGGCCACGAAATAGCGTGCGTCGCTGGACTCGTCCGTCACCACGGGGATCCGGCCCGACACGTCCCACACCATGTTGGCGTCAGTCGTTGCGATCTGGTTCGTGATCGTCCGCCTGGCAATGGCGTCCGTGTTCGTGAGGCTGACGCCTCCGGACGTCACGAAGTCGACGATGCCGGTCGGCGAGACGATCACGCCGTTGGTGCCAACCATGATCGGCACGTAGGCGTGCCCCGGCGCTGCGCTGGTCGGCGCGCCTGCCAGCGTGGCGGAGTAGGCGTAGTTCGTCGTCCAGACTGTGTTGGACTCGTCCAGTGCCGAGATCCGCGCGTACCAAGGGCGCGACGGTGTCAGAGCGCCGAGCTGGTTCGTGTAGGCACCGACGGCTTTCACGCCCAGGTTGCTGGAGTAGGCCCATGACCCGCCGTTCGTGCCGACATCGTTCATCGCCCAGTGGACCGTGACGGTCGGGGCCGTGCTATTCGTGCCGGCAAGGCTCCAGATGACGTCGATGGTGGTCCGCGTAGCGTTGGTGTCGGCCGAGACCGGCCCAAGCTCCAATGCGGCTTGGGCGGAGACGGAAAGCAGGGCCGCCACAATCACGGAAATCGTCTTCATCACTCCTCCACGGCATCGCCCGGCACTAGCGCCGGGACTCCGTCCACGAGCTTGATTACGATCGGTCGCCAGGTGTCGTCGTCGGCGCAGTAGCCCTCCCAGCAGCCGTTACGGAACCTCCACCTGGCGGCGTCCTCCGCGCGCGGAACGAAAAGGGAGTCGACAATCCCCGCGGTGTAGTAGGTGGGCGCGCTGGGAGCCGGAACTCCCTCCGTGCCCTTGATGTAGTCGTTGAGGATGTCGACTCGAAAGTACGCAATGGTGTCCTTGCCGTCGCCGTCGGTGTACTCGACTTCCAAGACGGTCTGGCACTTCTCCGCGGCGCCGGTCAGCTTCTCGGCAAGCGCATTGGATGTCAGATCGATCGTGAAGGTGAGCTTCGCGACCTCGACCGCAACGACTTCTGTTTGGGCAAGGAAGGCGGTCGCAGTGAACTCCTTCCACTGCTTGATCCCAACGAAGAACGCGCCCACGTCCTCCAGGGTCACGTCTTCCACCGTTCGCGGGTTGGAGGCGGTGACCCGCTTGAAGTTGAGCTCGACCTCGACCGTGTCGCCGCGCTTGGCCGTGGGGATCTCGTTGAGCGCGTACCACGTCGACGGATCGAGCAGCGCGCCGGTGTCGATGTCGACGTAGAGCGAAAGCGTCCGGATCATGGCTTACTCACGCTGTTTCCCAGGTGTCGCCAGGGTACATCTCGCCACGGAGGCTGAGGCCATAGAAGTTGTCGTTGCCTCGCTTCTTGTCCTTCCCGACGATCTTCCAGCCGGTCGGGTCCGCGACTGTCTCCTCGTCCGTGACGGCCTCAAGCGAGGCCTCGACCTTGAGCCCCTGCGACCGGCCGACGAGGAAGTTGCCGTCCTTGTCCTGCGCATCGACGTGTTCGATGGTCGCGCCGTACGAGCAGGACTGGATCTGCGAAGGTTCGATCCCGCAGTCAGTCACACCGTCATCAAACGGATCGAATGCGCCGAATCCGTTGATGCCAACAGGCCAGACGACCGTATGCGAGTTGGCGACGTGCGCCGTGCCGGTCTGGCCTCCGATGTGCTTGTGCGCGGTCACCTTCAATGTGACATGACCGGTGTTGTTCCCGCCGAGTTCCGCGCCGGTGATGTGGTAGCCGTTGACGTCGATACCGAGCATGACAGTCGGTGGGGTGACGGCACCGACCGCCTTGGCGACGTAGTTGGCGGTGAACTCCTCCTTCTCGTTGAACGCCTGATGCGCGGCCGGGATGAACTCTCCGGTGGCGTTCTTCGGAATCGCGCTGTCCTTGGATCCGGCGATCTCGTTGCCGACGAACTCGAATGATGCGTTCGCGAGGCCCAGAACATCGGTCGCCCCAAACGTGTTGGTCTCTTCGTATGCCATGGCTCTTCCCCCGTGGTTGCGGGTGCTTTGAAAGCCGCCTGCGCTTCAAGGCCTGCCATGGAGGATGCACGAGACCCCGTCTGGGAGCTTCGTGGTGGCCACAAAGGGTGAAGCCGAGGGTGAGGGGAAGGGCCCCCGCTGGGATCGGGCTTAGTTCCGCGTCGTAGGCGCGTCGGGGAGGGGGTAGACCGATCGCAGGCCGGGGTTCACCGAGATCAGCACGTCGACCACGACGGCCATGATCAGGTGCTCGCACCAGGCCGGTAGCTTCGAGCCGCGGGATCCGGCTACGTTCAGGACGCAGGGGTTGGGGCACCCTCGCAGCCAGCCCTCGATCGAGTCGGCCGCCTTCATCCGCCCGGTCGCCTTCAGGTCTACGTGGAGACACGGCCGCCCGTGCTTCCGCGCGAACTCTGCGGTCCGCAGGGATCCGCCGGCGAGAGTGCCGAAGGTGAAGACGACCGTGGCGTCCGAGTCGACGACGTTGGCCTCGGTCCGCACCAAGTAGTCGGCCGACGTGGTTTCGCGCAGCTCGAACTCGTCGGGGATCCGGCCGTCCTCGGCGCGGCGCCCCTTCGGGCACCACCCGCCGTGGGGGACTTGGGCGTAGATGGCAGCGGCCAGGCCGGCACGGTCTGCGCCGGTCTGGCCGCCTGAAACGATGCGCGAGATGCTCACGCGCGGGACTGTATCAGAGGCTTCCAGCTCTCGTCACGACACGGGATGCACACCAGTCGGCCGAGGCCGTCGCGCCAGAACAACTCGCCGATCTCGACCCACCGGCCACACTCCGTGCATGGGCCGGGTGGACTGGTTGCGGGGCCGGGAATCGAACCCGTTGAGCGGGGCATGGACCCGCCCGCGGCGCCAGCCGCCGCCCCGCCATCAGTCATTCCGAGGCGTAGGGCTGGTCGATGTTGATGTTGATCGTCGCGCCAGGGGCCAGGTTGACTCCGCTGACGACGATCGCCGGGGACTGGGATCCGGTCGGCGACTGCTGCGACGGGATGGAAGCCCGCGCCTGCATGTCGCCGTCGCTCTGCGCGTCGTCGTACAGGTACCAGGCCGCCCCGCCCACCAACGCGAGGATCGCGCTTGCCGTGTACTTGCCCGAGTTCCGCTTGAAGTGGTCCGAGAGGGATTCCATGACGCCCTTCTCCACGACGGTCTCCTTCGTCGCCACCGCCGCGTTCACGTCCGCGGCCTCGACGTTCCCCGCCGCGGCGATCTGCTCGCCGTAGGCCGGGCGCCAGAGTGCGACGGCCTCCTCGACGTAGACCGTCTTCGTCGGCCGCTTCGCCCGGGCCAGGCTCACCAGGTCCACCTTCACGCCGAAGCTGCGCGCACCATTCGCCACGCGAACGTCGGGGGTCAGGATGGGGCGGTCGGACCTGGCGTTCTCGGCGGCGATGCCGGAAACGGTGCACGCGACGAGCGCGGCGATGATGGCGGTGATCAGTCTCTTCATGGTTCCTCTCCTGTCATCCGGCCTACAGGTTGCGGCAGGCAGAGCGGCCGGTTCCTCGGCGCGCCGCGTCTCTACCTCTGCGCGGCCTTCAAGGCTCGCCGCCTGGCGCGGTTCCTAGGGGTCCACCGGAAGTACAGGAACCACGCTGCCGTCACACCGAACCACCGGAGACCGGCCCGGGCCTTGGTGAGCTGGTAGCGACGGCTGAGACGGTAGAAGCGGCCGTTCGACCGGAAAATCGGGTTGCCAACCGCCCAGTCGAAGTCGTGCCGCAGACAGGGCGGGAAGTACTTCGTCGGCCAGAAGTCCTCCGAGACGCAGGTGCATCCGTCGCAGTCACGGAACCAGTCCCAGTCGGGGACCAGATCCGGATCCTCGCCTCGGTCGAGGGCCTCGCGCCGACGCTGCTCGACGGGCTTGAGCGCCTCCAGGATCTCGGCACGCTCGTCGTCGGGGACGCTGAACAGCTCGAAGCTCGCGAGGATGCGCGCGTGCTCTTTCTCGCGCGTGATCTCGTCCGGATGGAGGCGACGGGTCATGGATGCCAGTACGGGACCCACGCCTTCCACGCCTCGGGGAGATCCGGCGAGCCGAACAGGTGACAGGCCAAGGCGTGTGCCGCCTCATGCTGCCCGTAGGTGTCCGGGAAGAACCCGTCGCCGGCGAGCGCCAGCCGCATCAGCGCCGACTTGCGCGTCCCCTTTGTTCCGCCTGCCATGCCGTTCCACTCGGTCGCCTCGCGGAACACGCCGACGTTCCGCCCGAGCGACGGCGCCCACGCCTCGTGTCCGGTGACGGTCGCGTGGACGGTGAGGCGGAAGTCGCCGAATGTCCGGCCGCTCTTGGACTCGACCCAACGGCACCAGCCGCCGACCCGGCCCTCGTCGATGCCGTGGCAGCCGAGCCGGAAGCCCTTGTTGAACAGCGTCGCGCACCCGCCAGTCCCGAGCGCGAGAAGAACGGCGCACACAACGGCGAGGGCGGCAACGGCCAACGCCAGTAGCCGCTGCCGCCCTTTATCCGAGAACCTCGCCCACAGTGGAGGCATGGTCAGCTTCCTCCCAGGATGGCGGCGATGATGCGCTGAACGAACTCACTCCCACCGATACTGCCGGCGATGAGCCCGCCAAGCGCGGTGGTCAACCCGAGTCTCCATCGCTCCAAGGCGCGCACGCGACCGTTGGTCGCCGTGGTCTGCTCGATGATCGCGTCGAGCTTCTTCTCGATGGAGTCGAGGCGCTGGCCGTGCAGGGCGCACGTGACCCCGTTTCCGACTTCGTCGCCCATGGGAGACCTCCGAGAATGAGAGGCCCCGGCGCGGGGGCGGCGGGGAGGAACGCACCCGATCCTCGCCGCGCCGGGGCGCGAAATCAGGACGGCTTGTCGACCTTGACGGGAGCAGGCTGGAGCTGGGGCTTCTGGTCGCTCCACCCGGCACGCTTCCACTCGGCCAAGTCTGACACGTTGATGCGCGCCTTCGCGTCGCCCTTGTAGACTTCGACCGTGGGGACGGCGCTCATCAGTTGTTGCTCCTTCCGGTCTCGATCCAGTTGGTCCCGACGCCGACCAGCGACAACGAGTCGCCGGCGCCTCCGAGCCACGCGCCGGCCAGCGTACACGGAGCCGAGATCGGAAGAGCACACGTCTGAACTCCAGTCACGTCCTT
>CAYODK010000284.1:0-6000 GCA_964402695.1 uncultured Verrucomicrobiota bacterium | reverse complement strand
CGTCCGCTACCGGTACTACCACGCCCGACTCGGGTGCTGGATCACGAGGGACCCGTGGTCGGCCGGGCATGCTCTGCGCTTCTATGGGTTTGCAGGCAATCGCCCAGTTTCAGCCATTGATGCTCTCGGACTGATCGAACGTGATGCGGAGAGTGCAGGTGATAGGACGACAAGCTACTCGCCGTCACGACCACGGTGCGCCAGTGCGTCAGATCAAGGGACACGGTGGAAAGGCTCAGTGCGCAGGTTCGTGCGCGAACAGCAGACGATGCTTCCTGTGGCCATGGACGACCCAAACGCAACGGCTGCAAAGGTGGCAGAGCTGCTCTCGTCCGCGGGACAAACGACGGGCGTTGGCGGGATTCTGGGCGATCTAGTTGGCATTCTGGGCGCTTTGCCCGGGCTGAGCACCGGGAATTTCGTTGTTCGGCCGTGGGTGCAGGATGTCTTTGAGGTGTGGGAAGTGGAGCAGATATGCGAATGTAAGTGCCAGACTTTGAATTCAATATATGTTTATGGTCCGGGTGTCGGCGGCTACGGGATTCCACATGGCACTGTGTACTCGACTGTTTGGGTCTGTGCTTGGAAGACTACTACGAGCAGAAGAGACCATACCGAAATGGGCCAGCTCTACCGTGTATTGCGGGGCGATATGAATATTGAGGTTGTTGATGATCCCCGGAAAGTGCGCCAGTGGGTCATAGATGCTATCGGTGGCGCACTACCACCTGGGCTCGGCGAAATGTGGGCGGAAGTCATGCGCCTTCTCCTCCCTTCCTCGGAGAAACCATGAGTCACTACCGCCTACGGATTCTGGCCGCAGCCTGCGGAGTAGTTGCCGTTCCGTGGATGCATCATGGTCGAGTATGGGCGTCGACGAATAGTGTCCTGCCAAGTAACCCGCGCGAAGTGATCGGCTACATGATGCGCGATATGATGGTGCGGTTTTCGGAGGGTAGAGCCTATCTTTGTGACGTGTATAGGGTGGCGCCCCAGCAAGTCCTCGACACGTTGACGGGGCAGATAGTCATCGAGTGCATTCAACACCCCGGGACGATGGATATCAATCGGCGAAAGGAGAGTGAGGAAGAGTTCGTTGTCACAAATCTGGTGGCTATTGCGCGGCGCAGCCCGTTTCTTCGGCTCCAATGGATGGACCGCATGGGGGTTACGCCGATGTCTCTGCTAGGCGAGTATACTTTTGCTGGGCGGAAGGATGCAGAAGGCTATTCGGAGTGGTGGAAGAATGAGGGGAGGGCCGTTCCGCTTCGTGATATGTGGGCGGGGAAGAAGCTACAACTCCTCTCATCCGAGGCGTTGGCCAGCAATGTCTCGCCCCGAATAAACTGGGAACTCCTCCTGTTGACACGGAACATCCGTTGCCTTCGCGAGGACAAGCTGGACGGTGTGGTGAGTTGGTGGCGGGCAAGGACGACTGCTGACCGCGCTGAGTGGGCGCGAGAACTGATTGAGGCCAGTGTGTCTGTGATCGAGACAGCCCCGGCGGAGGGTGACGATTACCGATGGGCTCAAGCACAGATCGGCAGTTGCCTTGGAGCTGAACGATGCAGCGAGCTGGGATTGGCCGTGCCCCCGGGGATGACTGTTGAGGCACGCTTGTACAAGCCTTGGGACAGGCCTTCGGTTGGGCGCCTTCGTGAGTTCTGGGACCGCGCGAAGCCAACGTTCGTTGTGCCGCCAGACTCGGGGCTGTTCTTCTGAGTCTCGTTTTGGTCGACGACTTGCCAGAGGCTCTCGCGCGAGGCTCCGTCAGATCCAGATCCGTCAGCAGTAGCATCAAAGCTCCACCGGCAGGACGCCGTACTGGATCGGGTAGTCCAATCAAGCGTTCAGCCTTGAGTTCTTCTCGCTCTCGGCTAGCATTGTTGGGGAATAGCTTGCCGGTATCACGACTCGCACCGGCGATGTGGGAGATGAACTCAAGTGACCGAGAAACGAAAGGTAATCCTGCGGAACTCGCTCTCCCCCGGCGACATCGTAATGCTCACGGCAGCGGTTCGGGACCTGCACAAGTGCTACCCCGGCCAGTTCCTGAGCGACGTGCGCACGCCCTGCCCGCATCTCTGGGAGAATAACCCGTACATCACGCCGCTGGACGATGAGGATCCGGATGCCGTCTGCCTGACGTGCGAGTACCCGCTGATTCACTCCAGCAACCAGCGACCGTATCATTTCATCCATGGGTTTATCGACTTCCTCAACACGAAACTCAACTTGAACATCCGACCGACGGCCTTCAAGGGCGACATCCACATATCGCCCAAGGAGAAGTCGTGGATCTCCCAGGTGCACGAAATGACCGGGGAGGACACGCCGTTTTGGGTCGTCGTCGCTGGGGGCAAGTCCGACTACACGATCAAGTGGTGGCACCCAGACAGGTTCCAATCGGTCGTGGACCACTTCAAGGACAAGGTTCTCTTCGTTCAGGTGGGGGAGAAGGGTCACAACCACCCTCCGTTGCGCGGCGTCATCGATCTCCGCGGGAAGACTGACCTGCGCCAACTGGTTCGCCTCGTGTACCACGCCCAGGGCATACTCTGCCCGGTGACGCTTCTCATGCATCTTGCAGCCGCCGTGGAAGTGAAAGCGGGAATGCCGAAGAACCGCCCCTGCGTCGTCGTTGCGGGCGGACGAGAACCACCTCACTGGGAGGCATATTCTCACCATCAGTTCATCCACACCGTTGGCGCGCTTCCCTGTTGCGACAACGGAGGCTGTTGGAAGTCGCGCACAGCCCGATTGGGCGATGGAAGCGATAAGGATCGCCCTGAAAGCCTGTGTGTCGGTGTGGTGGATGGCCTGCCGCGATGCATGGACATGATCACTGCGGCCGAGGTTATCCGTCGAATCGAGATGTACTTCGCCGGGGTGGTCCGCTATCTCACGGAGGGGCAGCTCCGCGGCGTTCACTCGGCCCTCGCTCGATCCGGCGGCGACGTGGGGTGCATGCAAGCATGACTGCTGACTCCAAGGCTGCCCGACATGGTTCGCGACCGACAACACCCGTTGC
Organism: uncultured Verrucomicrobiota bacterium; assembly: GCA_964402695.1. Taxonomy (GTDB): domain Bacteria; phylum Verrucomicrobiota; class Kiritimatiellia; order PWTM01; family PWTM01; genus VGWF01. The sequence goes on along the minus strand of CAYODK010000284.1, from coordinate 2,969 downwards.
TGAGAGGCCCCAGTGAAGACAGCCGCCGTAGTCTATGCCGATGGCCCGCTGGTGATGAATGCTCTCATCGCTCTCGGGTCAGCCAAGCGCCACAATCCGGATGCGAGCCTGTACCTCTTCGTCAAGCAACCGGAGCGATGGTGGTTCATCCCTGGGGTCATCATCATGAATGTCGACACGGCATTCACGGAGATGTGCCCCGTGGATCTGTCGCTCTGGAACAAGTGGCACTTTGGCACCAGCGGTCATATGTACCGCAAGGTGGTCGCCTGGAATTGGATCCTGGGGCACGCCCGTGAAGCTGAGATCGAGACCTGCGCGTTTCTTGATGCCGACACACTGACGGAAGGGGCCTATGACAGCATCCTGGCCTTGTCGCGCGCGAAGGGGATCGGCGGCTATTGGGAGTACTGGCAGAACGCCCTGAAGGTGTATCAGGACATGACACCGACGCTGAAGAGCGAGTTGGACTACTTCTTCTGCGGGCGCGTGAGCGAGGAGAGGATTCGGGAGCACAAGTATCTCAATGCGGGGGTACTGTTTCTCTGGCCCACAGATGCGATTCGGAACGTAATGAGGGACCTCCTGCGCATCGCCGTCATGCACCCCGAGCTGGCGAGCCATACCTATCAGCAAGAGCAGACCCTCCTCAATATCGCGCTCGCGTGCCGCGGGCTGTCGGGCGTAGCATTGAATGAACATGGCTTGGTGCAGGGGCAGGACATGGCGTCGGGCGTCGTACTGCGGCACTGGCTGGCCAATCCAAACGACCGAAAGCCGTCCGCGATGGTCAACCGCCACGGCAAGGCCGTTGCGGACGCCCTGTCGACGCTTGGATTGGACATCGCGATGTGTCAGCGGCTGGGACTGTGGTACTAGACGAGCGAAGGGAGTGAACATGGATGATGGGGTTTCGCCTTGGCTGTCAGTGCTGGTAGGCTGCTATGGAGAGTTTCCGCAGTACTCCCTGCGAGCTGTTCATAGCGTCGTCGGCATCGATGGTGTCGAGATTCATGTTGGCTGCAATGCCTGCTCGATGGCGACCCTGTCGGGTCTGCGAGCTCTACTCGATTCCGGACAGATTGTCAGCCTGTTCGAATCTCGGGAGAACATCAACAAAGACCCCATGATGCGGCTGTTGATTGATCGGACGGAAACCGAGTACTTGATGTGGATGGATGACGACTCGCATCTGCTGCTAGGTTGGGATGGCGCGATCCGCAGCGTTCTCCTGAAGCACGGCCCGTTCGACGTGGCCGGCCATGTCTTCTTCAGCGGTCGATCGGCCGAGTACCAGTCGTTTCTGGAGAAGCGCCGGTGGTGGCGTGGCGCGCAGGCATATCCAAATGACGACTGGCGGAAGCGGGTCTGGTTTGCTACGGGGGGGCTCTGGCTGGCCCGGACGGCGTTTCTTCGACAGCACGAGTTTCCAGACAGAGGGATGGTGAAGAGGCAGGACGATCTACTTCTGGGTGACCTGTTAGGCCAGCAGGGCGGCCGACTATTCGACTTTGGGCATCATGAGATCATGAAGTACATACGGATAAGCGACGGTCACCGGCGGGGTAGCGGTGAAGGCAGCGACGGGTGGAAGCAACTGCCAATTCTGCCCGCAATTCTGTCCGGACGCTAGGGACGACAGGGTGGTCGGCATGAGGCATGGCGTCTTCAAGTACTACCAGACCCCGAACCTTGGGGACGAGATTCAGAGCATCGCCGCCGCCAGACTGCTGCCTCGTGTCGATGACTACGTCGAGCGTGAGGAGATGCACGAGTTCCGGTCCACGGAGGGAGTGTTCCTCATGGCGAATGGATGGTACATCCATAATGCAAGGGCCTTTCCCCCGTCGCCCTGCATTGAGCCCTTCTACATCTCGGTGCACTTTTCGAGAGACGACCTCTTCTCCTTGGAGGGGATATCGCACTTGAAGGCGCATGGGCCGATCGGATGTCGGGATCCGCATACGAAGCGGGCCATGGTGAGGCATGGAATCGATGCGTATCTCTCTGGGTGTCTGACTTTGACGCTTGAGTCATCGGATGACAGCGACCGGACAAGCAATGTGTATGTCGTGGATGTGGACCGGGCATTGCTGCCGAGGATCCCGTCAGAGATCGCGCAGCGTGCGACACGCCTGACTCACTATCCCACGCAGCGAACGAGGGCGGCCAAGTTCTCCGAGGCGGAAGCACTTCTAAGGCTCTATGCCAAGGCCGGACTGGTCATTACGAGCCGGGTTCACTGTGCGCTTCCCTGCGTCGCCATGCAGACGCCGGTCGTCTTCCTCTATCCGGATAGAAATGATGCGAGGGTCGGCGCCCTGGTCCCCTTTCTTCCGGTCTACACGGGCTCAAGCATGGAGATCGATTGGAATCCACGACCGCCCGATGTCTCACGACACGCGTGCCGTCTGCGAGAGATCTGCCGTGCGGCCATCGAGCTGCAACAGAACCCGGTTCAGCGGAGCGCCTACTGCAGGCGGCTTGCAGAGAAACTCGAGCAGCCGTGGGACAGGGGGCCGAATCGATGATGCGATTTTTGCGCCGTCGATCCGCAAGGCGGGGGGCTGAGAGTCGAAACGGATGACCTGCCGCAGATCACCGTTAGCGGGGCCAGTGCGCGATGCTCGTTCTGTCGTAGTTGCAGAACTGACAGCATGGCGGCAGGGATGAGCGCCACGACGTCAACTGTTCTTGGCTGGACGCCCTCGGGTCGAGCAAGCTCAGCCTACGCTGCTCGTTGAACTGAACCGAGGCAGACTCGGGCGGCTGCAGCGCCATGATCGGGCAGCGGCCTAGTCGGCCATCCGACCGGAGTACGTGGCAGGACGAGATCGAGCATCCTCGCCGGCCATTGGCCTTGTCCGAAAAGGTAGCCAGACTGAAGGCTCTCTGTTCCCAGATGGTGGTGCGGATCTAGATCGGAAGAGCACACGTCTGAACTCCAGTCACGTCCTTGAATCTCGGTT
>CAYODK010000283.1:0-6048 GCA_964402695.1 uncultured Verrucomicrobiota bacterium | reverse complement strand
CGCGACCCCGGCCGAGACGCCGGCTGCACCCGCGGATTCGCCCGCCGCGCCCCCGGCGGCCGTGGCCCCTCCGCACCCCCCCCAACCCGCGCCCGCCGCGTCGGCGCCGCAGCCACAGCCGCCGCCCCCGCCGCCGCCCCCCCCGCACGCGGCGCACCCGCACCCGCAGCACTCCCAGCCGCAGGCCCAGCCGCATCTGCCGCCGCCCCGGAGCTTCGCTGGACAGGTCATCAAGCTGCACGATATGCAGCGGAAGACCGTGCCCGAACTCCACCAGATGGCCGACGAGGTGGGGCTGAAGGACCTGGGCGCGCTCCAGAAGCACGAACTGATCTTCGAGATCCTCAAGGCCTGCGGACGCCAGAACGCGGTGATGCTCGGCCGCGGCGTGGTCGAGATCCTGCCCGACGGGTTCGGGTTCCTCCGGTCGCCGCTGTCGAACTACCTGCCGTGCCCGGAAGACATCTACGTCTCCCCTTCGCAGATCCGCCGCTTCGGCCTCCGGACGGGGGACTACGTCGACGGGGAGATCCGGCCGCCGAAGGAGAAGGAACGCTTCTTCGCCCTGTTGAAGGTCGAACGTATCAACAGCGACGACCCCGACAAGGCCCGGTCCAAGATCCCGTTTGAGAACCTCACGCCGCTCTTCCCGAACCAGCGGCTCGTGCTCGAACGGCAGGGCGGGAGCGTCTCGATGCGCGTCATGGACATCCTGACGCCGATTGGCAAGGGCCAGCGCGGCCTGATCGTCGCCCCGCCGCGCACGGGCAAGACGGTCCTCCTCCAGGAGATCGCCAACAGCATCTCGGCCAACGACCCCGACGTGAAGCTGATCATCCTCCTCATCGACGAACGCCCCGAGGAGGTGACGGACATGCAGCGAACGACGAAGGCCGAGGTGCTGAGCTCGACGTTCGACGAGCCGCCCGAGCGGCACGTCCAGCTGGCCGAGATCGTCATCGAGATGGCCAAGCGGGCCGTGGAATGCGGCCGGGACGTCGTGATCCTGCTCGACAGCATCACCCGCCTCGCCCGCGCCTACAACACGCTGCAGCCGCACAGCGGGAAGATCCTCTCCGGCGGCGTGGACGCCAACGCCCTTCACAAGCCGAAACGGTTCTTCGGCGCCGCCCGCAACATCGAGGGGGGCGGAAGCCTCACCATCATCGCCACCGCGCTGGTCGACACCGGCAGCCGCATGGACGAGGTGATCTTCGAGGAGTTCAAGGGCACCGGCAACATGGAGCTCGGCCTCGATCGGAATCTTGTGGACAAACGCATCTTCCCGGCGATAAACATCGAGAAGTCGGGGACCCGGAAGGAGGAACTCCTCCTGCATCCGGACGAGTTGCAGAAGGTGTGGATCCTGCGGAAGGCGCTGAACGGCGTGCCGCCCGTGGAGGCGATGGAACTGCTGATCAACAAGCTCCGGAAGAGCCGGAGCAATCTCGAGTTCCTCGTGACGCTGCAGGGATGAGCCGGCCGCAGGGTCCGGGAGACGGACGATGATCCAGGCGCTCCAGGACAACGAGTGGTTGCTGCAACCTCCCCGCCGCCGCGGCCACACCGCGATGGCGTGGAGCGCGGTGGTCGTGTCGGCGGGCGTCCACTGGCTCGCCGCGATCGAGCTTCCCCCCGTGCCCCTGGGCGCCACGGCGGCCCTCGTGCCGCCCGCCAAGCAGCCCGTCGTGGTGGAATCGGTCGTGCCGGAGCCGCCGCCCGCCCTGCCCGACCGTCCCGCGGAATTCCGCCCGGACCGGCCGGACCCGTCCTTCGCACGCCCATCCCCGAAGGAGTTCATCACGGCCCTGGACCCGGCCCTGCTGCAGCCGCAGGCCCTGCCCCCCGACCTCACCGGCGACAACGCTCCGGTCCAGGTCCCCGACCCGTCCCCCGCGCGGCTCGACTGGCAGCCGCGCATGGAGAGGCTGGAGATCACCCGGCAGGTGGTTCGCGAGGATCCCCTGGCGCCGCCGAGACGGCTTTCGCCCGTCGTGGAACGGGTTCAGTTCGCAGCCGACCTCGTCGCCCCCTCGCCTCCGCCGGTCGCCCCCTCGCCGGTCGTGGTCGGCCCGCCGCCGACCCCCGGGTCGGGCCCCTTCGCGGCCAAGGCGGACACCCCCGTCACGCCCGCCCCGGCGCTGCCCCCGCAGCGGGCCGCGCCGACACCGGAGACGGCCGCCCCGCTCCCGATCCGCGAAGCCTCCGCCGTCATGGCCGAGCGGGGGGCGGACGTCACGGGCGTCAAGCCGATCGAGCACCTGCTGACGCTCGACCTTCGGACGCACAGCGCCTCCGCCGATCCCGGGTGGCTCTACTTCAGCCTCAACATCCGCCGGGCCGGCGACCACGTGCTCCCGGTGCTCCCCCGCGACCTTCTGCTCGTCCAGGACTGCTCGGCCAGCATGACCTCGCCCAAGGTCGAGGCCTGCAAGAAGGGTCTCCAAGCCGCCCTCCGGACGCTGGCGCCCGAGGACCGATTCGACATCATGAGCTTCCGCGACCGCGTCGCGCGATGCTTCGGCGACTGGACGGCGGCCTCCCCGACGGCCCGCGCGCAGGGCGCGTGGTTCGTCGAACAGATGGACTCGCGGGGCATGACCGACGTATTCGGCGCCCTCGACGCGCTCAAGGGGATCGGCGGCGACGCCGGGCGGCCGCTCGTGGCCCTGATGATCTCCGACGGGCGCCCCACCATCGGCCTCCAGGACAACTTCGAGATCATCCAGCGCTACTCCGATTCCAACGAGGGCCGCGCATCGGTCTTCGCCTTCGCCGGCGGAACCGGGGTGAACCGCTTCCTGCTGGATTTCCTGAGCTACAAGAACCGCGGCGAATCGAGGATCGTCCGGGACAACCCGTCCATCCCCGACGGCATCGAGGCCTTCGCCCGCGAGGTCTCCCGGCCCGTGCTGGCCAATCTCGAGTACCGCTTCTCGGGCCTCGAGAAGGCGGAGATCTATCCCCACCTCCTGACCCACCTCTACCTGGACCGGCCCCTGGTCATCTACGGCCGCGTCCCGGCCGGATCGGCCGCCAGCGCCGTCCGGATCGTCGGCCGTTCGGGCGCCGCCACGCACGACATGGTGTTTCCCGTCGAATGGAACGCCGCCGCCGAGGGCGGCGCGGTCCTCCGCAACGAGTGGACCTGGCAGAAGCTCGCGTGGCTCGTCGGGGAGCACATCCGCACGCGCGACCCGGCCTTCCGCGAGGCCGCGATGCAGCTGGCGCGCTCGATGGGACCGTCCATGCCCTATGCCGCAGAACTCGGAGTGCCCGACGCCCCCGTGCGGGCGAAATAGCCGGAGAGCCCCTATGCCGTCCCGGAAGATCTACCTGTGCGGTCCGATCATGGACGAGGTCGACGGACACGCGCGCGCGTGGCGCGGCCGCGCGAAGGAACTGCTTTCCGCCGACTTCCTCATGCTCGACCCCATGCGGCGGAACTTCAAGGACCGCGAGGTCGACAGCGCCAACGAGATCGTCGAATTCGACCTCCAGGACGTTCGCGACGCCGACATCGTCCTCGTCAACTACAGCAAGTCCTCCGTGGGAACCTCGATGGAGGTCTTCTACGCCTCGCACGTGCTGCACAAGTTCGTCATCGCCTTCTCGCCGTTCAGCTTCAAGGACTGCAGCCCGTGGATGGTGAAGTACTGCACCAAGATCCTCCCCACCCTGGAGGACGCCGCGGCCTACATCCGCGAGCATTTCATCGCCCAGCATCACCAGTAGGCGGCGGGCGCCGGCGTCGGGCGGTGCGTGACCGCGGGCCCGCGGAGGCTCGAAGGGGATCGCGGCGGCAGGCCCGGCGGGCCGGACGTCCCTACACCCCCGCGGCGGAACGCAGCGCGGAGAGTTCGGCGGCGGTGACGGGTCGCCACCGGCCGGGCGGCAGATCCCCAAGCTCCAGCGGGCCGAACCTCACGCGAAGGAGTCGCAGGACGGTCCCGCCGGCGGCCTCGAACATGCGGCGGATCTGCCGGTTTCTTCCGGTGCGGAGGACCATCTCGTAGTAGGCTCCCTGTCGGTCGCGCCCGACCTCCCGCACGGCCTGCACCGCCAGGCGCTCGCCGTCCGAGTCGATGCCCGCCCGGAACCGGTCCAGCCACTCGGGCGCCAGCGGTTCCGCCGTCCAGACCCGGTACGTCTTCTCGACATGATGCCTCGGGTGGATCAACCGGTTCGCCAGATCGCCGTCGTTGGTGACCACCAGCAGGCCCTCGCTGTCCCAGTCCAGCCGGCCCGCCGAATACACGCGGGCGCCGAGTCTCCGGGGCAGAAGGTCGTGGAAGGTCCGGCGGCCGTGGGGATCCCTGGACGTGCAGAGATAGCCCGCGGGCTTGTGGAGAACGAGGTGGACGACCGGATCCTGCCGGGCCGGACGCCCGTCAACCTCCACGGCGACGCGGGCCGGGTCGACGCGAACCCCCTGCTCGCGGATGACGACGCCGTCGACCGCCACCCGGCCTTCGGAGATCAGGACCTCGCAGGCGCGACGCGAGCCGTAGCCGCAGTCCGCCAGGTACTTCTGAAGACGGACTTCAGATCGAGGGCTTGGTCTTGGGCAGGCCGAGGGCACGATCGCCCTTCTTCCACTTGCCGCGCTGCATGAGCAGGTCGACACGCTCGAAACGCTTGAGCACGTTCCGCTTTGCGGCGATCTTGCCTCCACCGGCCTTCAAACTCGAATGCACCGACATGACGGGCGCTCCCTCGTGTACGTGAGTGAAGGGATATTAATGCACGCCGGGCGCCCCCGTGTCAAGGACGGCACCGGCACTTGAGTCACCGGCTGCGCACGCAGCCCGCTGGCAGGGCACGCAGGGACCCGGCCGGGCGGGGCGCGGCCCTCCCGGCCCCGGCCCACCGAGATCAGGCCCGGCCGGGGCGCTTGCGGAGGCGGACGCTCTTCGGGGTGACCTCGACGAGTTCATCATCGTTGATGTAGTCGATGCACTCCTCGAGGCTGAGACGCGTCGGAGGGGTGAGGATGACGTTCTCGTCACGCCCGGCGGCCCGGATGTTCGTCAGCTTCTTCCCCTTGCCGGGGTTCACCTGGAGATCGTTGTCGCGGCAGTGTTCGCCGATGATCTGTCCGCGGTAGACCTGCTCGCCCGGGCCGAGGAAGAGCCGCCCCCGGTCCTGGAGGTTGAACAGCGCGTAGGCGACGGTCGTGCAGGTGTCCATCGAGACCTGCACGCCGTTGCGGCGCTTCTTCATCTCCCCCACGTGGCGGGCATAGCCGTGGAAGATGTAGTTCATGACGCCCATGCCCTTGGTGTCGGACATGAACTCGCTCTTGAATCCGAAGAGTCCGCGCGTCGGGATCGTGTAGCGCAGGCGGACCATGCCGGCGTCCTGCACCATTTCCACCATCTGCCCCTTGCGGCCGCCGAGCTTCTCGATCACGGTGCCGGCGCAGGAGTCGGGCACGTCGAGCGTCACGTCCTCGTAGGGTTCCAGCAGGACCCCGTTCTCCTCGCGAAGGATGACGTGGGGGCTCGACACCTGGAACTCGTACCCTTCCCGCCGCATCGTCTCGACCTTGATCGAGATGTGCAGTTCGCCGCGGCCCGAGACCTTGTAGCCGACGGTGTCGGTCAACTCCTCGACGTGCAGGGCGACATCGCGCAGGGCTTCCTGCCTCAGCCGCTCGGCCAGGTGCGAGCCGGTGCAGTACGTCCCCTCGCGCCCCGCGAAGGGCGAGTTGTTCGGCAGGAAGTTCATGCTGACGGTGGGCGGGTCCATCGGCAGCGCGGGCAGCGGGCGCGGGTCGACCGGATCGGTGTAGGTGTCACCAACGAGAACCCCCTCGAAGCCGGCAATCGCGACGATGTCCCCGGCCCCCGCGCCTTCGCATTCGACCTTCCGGTTGCGCTCGAAGCTGTAGACCTTCGTGATGCGGCCGGGCTCCATCGTGCCGACGGCCGTGGCGAGGATCACCGGCTGGTTCGGCGCGACACGGCCGGCCGTGATCTTGCCGATGCCAAGACGGCCCAGGAACGAGGAGTGGTCGATGCTGGCGACCTGGACCTGCAGCGGAGC
>CAYODK010000282.1:4900-6060 GCA_964402695.1 uncultured Verrucomicrobiota bacterium | reverse complement strand
GTCGCGCCCCACCCCCGCCCCGCGGCCCACCCCGCCCCCCACTCCGACATCGACGCCGCAACCGGCGACCGCGCCCCCCGCCCCTTCGATCCGCATCGCGAGCGCGGAGATGACACGGTTCCCGCCACCCGCCGAGCAACTGGACTTCCGCGTGCTCGAAGTGGCTCTCTCCACGGGCGCCGAGGGGGTTCCCTTCCCCTCGGACCGGGTCGCCGTCGAGGTGACGTTCTACGACCGCAGCGAACCCCCGGGCCGGGTGTTCCCCAGCCGCCTCGTCCCCTCGCGCGGGCGGGTGGCGCTGGCCCAGGGCTCCTGGAGCCCCGGGGAGACCAAGTCGGTGGTCATCCCGTACGCGGTGGCCAAGGCGGCCGCCGAGGCCGAGACCACGCGGTTCCACGGGTTCCGGGTGCGCGTCCACGTGGACGGGCGGCTTGTCCAGGAGCTGTCCAGGCCCGCCGGTCTCCCCGCCGCGCCCTGACGTGCAATGGACGGATGGATCGGCATCACGGAGTGGATGCAGTCCCACGGCCTGCCTGCGGCCGTGCGCGCGTTGAACATCGGCGTGCTGCTCGCCACGGCGGGGCTGCTGGTCTTCGCGGTCCGCTCCCGGCGCCGGGGGCCGGCCTCGGCGCCCCGGCTGGCCTGGCTCGGCGCCGTGACCGGTCTCGCGCTGGCCGCCCTGCTGGGACACCAGGCGATCTGGCAGCTTGCCGGGTTCGCACGTCCGGAGTTTGTCCGCTTCATGCAGCGCTACGACCGCCGGCCCACGCAGGCCGCCGGCCGCGTCGAACGCGGCCGGATCCTGGACGCCCGCGGCGCCGTCCTGGCCCTCGACCAGCCGGGATCCCGCCAGGCCCGACGCCACCCTCTGGGCGCGGCCACCGCCCATGTCGTCGGGTACGCCGACCCGGTCTACGGCATGGCCGGCGTCGAGGCGGCCGACGACGAGGCCCTGAGCGGCCTGTCGCTGTCCGGCACCGGGGATCTCGTCCGCCTCGGGAAGAACCTGCTCGACCGCTCGCGCGCGCGCGGAGCGGATGTCGCGCTGACGCTGGACGCGCGTCTCCAGCGCGCCGTCTTCGACTCGCTCGCGGACCGTGCCGGAGCCGCGATTGCACTCCGCCCCACCGACGGAGCCATCCTCGCCCTCGCCAGCCGGC
>CAYODK010000282.1:0-4890 GCA_964402695.1 uncultured Verrucomicrobiota bacterium | reverse complement strand
CCTCGTACGATCCGGAGCGGCCGGACACGGCCTTCGGCCCCCGGGCCGCCGGCCATGCCCCCGCGCTCAACCGGGCGCTCCAGGGCCTCTACCCGGCCGGATCGACGCTCAAGATCCTGACCGCGGCCGCCGCCCTCGAGGTGGGTCTTGACCCGGTCCTTCCCTGCCCCGGCGCCGGATTCCGCCCGTCCCGGGACACCCCTGCGATCCGCGACCACGAGTACTACGCGGCCCGCCGCGAGGGGCGGGACTGGGGCGGGCACGGACGGATCGGCATGAACGAGGCCTTCCGCAGGTCGTCCAACGTCTACTTCGCGCAACTGGGCCTGCAGGTGGGGGCGGACCGCTTCCTCGCCACGGTGCAGCGCACGCGCCTCACGGAGCCGCTGCCCGTCTTCAATGGATCGTCCCGCCGCATGGCCTCCCTGGCCGGACGGTTTCCCGATCGCATGGCCTGTCCGCCGGCCGAACTCGCCCTGCTCGCCATCGGCCAGGGCCGCGGGCTGGTGACCCCCCTGCACATGGCCGTGCTCGCGGCGGCCGTCGCCTCCGACGGAAGCCCCTGGGCGCCGCGGCTGAGGTCGGCGGCCCCGCCCGCCAGGCTGGACCCCTTCTTCAGCGCCCCGACGGCCCGCCGGCTGCGGTCGATGATGCGCGACACGGTCGTGAACGGAACGGGCCGCGCCGCGAACGTGCCCGGGCTCTCCGTGGCCGGGAAGACCGGCACGGCGCAGACGCCCCGGGGTGACGACCACTCCTGGTTCGTCTGTCTCGCGCCCGTCGAGGCTCCGCGCATCGTGCTCGCGGTCGTGGTCGAGCACGGCGGGTCGGGCTCCTCGGCCGCCGTCCCGGCCGCCGCGACGATCCTCCGCGCGGCGGATCGCCTCGGCCTGGTCCGTGCGCACGCCGCCGGAGGAACGCCGCCATGAAGCGACGGCCCCGGCCCAACCCCCGCGGCGCCGCGCATTCCCCCGTGGCCTACCTGCTGGCGCTCGCGGCCACCGTCGCCGCCGCCGGATCGGTATGGCTCGTCCGGTTCGCGCAGGCGCCGGTTCTGGATGCGCGCGCCGCGGGGCTCGCCGCCGTCTACGCGATCTCCCTCGGCGCCTCGTGGGCCGTGGTACGCCGCTTCGCGCCCGGGTCGAGCCCCATCCTGGCCCCGGCCGGCCTGCTCCTCGCGGGGCTCGGACTGGCCATGGGATTCCGCATGAGCGGCAGCTTCTCGATGCCCCTCGCCTCGCTCCTCGCCTTCCCCGCCGGTGTCGCCTCGATGCTGCTGATCGTCATGCTCTTCGGCCGCGGCCGGGCCGGCTCGCTCGCCGCGTTCCGCTGGCCCGCCTGGGCGGGCGCCGTCGCGGTCATGCTGCTCGTGGTCGTCGCCGGCCGCCGCTTCCGCGGCACGCTCTTCCTGCCGGGCAACATCAACCCGACGGAGATCCTCAAGCCCCTGCTGGCGGTCTTCGCCGCCGGGTTCCTCGCCCGGGCGCAGGACGGCGGACGCACCTCCGACCCCGACGCCCTGCGCCTGCTCGCGTGCGCGGCGCTCTGGCTGGTGCCGATGGCCGGTCTCCTCGTCCAACGCGACCTCGGCATGCTGGTCCTGATGGGCGTCGCCCTGGTCGTCGCCTTCTACGCCGCCACGCCGCGCCCCTACTGGATCCTCCCCGCGCTGGCCGCCATCCCCACCGCCGTCGCGCTCTTCCGCCTCACGTCGCACGGACGCCGCAGGGTCGAACTGTGGCTGGACCCCTTCGCCGACGAGACCGGCTCGGGCTGGCAGATCCTCCAGGGGCTATCGGCCCTCTACTCCGGCGGCTGGTGGGGCTCCGGCGTCGGCGCGGGCTTCCCCCACGCCGTGCCCATCGCGGCCAGCGACTTCATCTACGCCGCCATCGGCGAGGAACTCGGGTTCATCGGGTGCGCCCTGCTCGTCGCGGTCTACGGCGCCCTCTTCGCCGCCGGCTTCGCGGCCGCCGCCCGGGCGCCCGGACGCTTCGAACGCGTGCTGGCGGCCGTGCTGACCGCGTTTCTCGCCGCACAGACGATCTGGAACCTGGGCGGCGTCACCAAGGCGCTGCCCATGACCGGCATCCCTCTCCCCTTTCTCAGCCGCGGCGGAAGCGACCTGACCGCCTCGTTCGTGATGCTCGGCCTGCTGATCGTCCTGAGCGACCGCGCAGGAACGAAGTCGGGACGATGAAGGCGGACGGGGCCGAGGACCGGCCCCGGGCCGGCGGTCTCTTTGGGGTTTCCGCCATCCGGTCCATCGCCTACAGTCGCGTGCGGAGGAACGAGCATGACAAAGCGGATGATCCTTTGGGCGGCGGCGACGGCATGGATCGGCGGGGCGGCGATGGCGGCCGGACCGGCCGGGCGCCCGAACATCCTGTTCTGCATCGCGGACGACATGTCCTTCCCGCACGCCGGCGCCTACGGCTGCACGTGGGTGAAGACGCCGGCCTTCGACCGGGTCGCGCGCGAGGGCCTTCTGTTCACGCGCTGCTACACGCCGAACGCGAAGTGCGCGCCGTCGCGCTCGTGCATCCTGACCGGCCGCAACTCGTGGCAGCTCGGGGCGGCGGCGAACCACGTGCCGCACTTCCCGAAGGAGTTCCGGACCTACGCCGAGGCGCTGGCGTCGAACGGATGGCACGTCGGCTGCACCGCGAAGGGATGGGCGCCGGGCAACCCGGGCGGACGGCAGCTCACCGGCACGCCGTTCAACCGGCGCACGGCCCCGCCGCCGACGACCGGCATCGGGAGAAACGACTACGCGGCCAACTTCCGCGATTTTCTCGACGCGCGGCCGGCCGGCACGCCGTTCTGCTTCTGGTACGGCTCGACGGAGCCCCACCGGGCCTACGAGTACGGGTCGTCCGTCGCCAAGGGCGGGAAAAAGCCCGCGGAGGTCGACCGCGTCCCGGCCTTCTGGCCCGACAACGCGACCGTCCGCACGGACCTGCTCGACTACGCCTTCGAGATCGAGCACTTCGACCGCCACCTCGGCCGGATGCTGGACCTGCTCGCGGAACGCGGCGAACTCGACAACACCCTCGTCGTCGTCACGGCGGACAACGGTCTTCCGTTCCCGCGCTGCAAAGGCAATGCGTACGAACTCTCCAACCACATGCCGCTGGCCGTCCGCTGGGCGAAGGGCATCCGCACCCCGGGCCGGCGCGTGGATGACTACGTCAGCTTCATCGACTTCGCCCCGACCTTCCTCGATCTCGCCGGCCTCGCGCCGGCCGCCGCGGGAATGGCGCCGGTCGCCGGGCGCAGCCTGGCCGACCTCTTCCGCGACGCCCCGGCCGGCCCGCCCCGCGACCGCGTGCTGATCGGGATGGAGCGCCACGACATGGGTCGCCCGCACGACTGGGGCTATCCCGCGCGCGGCATCTTCCAGGACGGGTGGCTCTACCTGCGCAACTACGAGCCGATGCGCTGGCCCGCCGGGAACCCGGAGACCGGCTACCTCAACGCCGACGGCGGCGCGACGAAGACCCTCCTGCTCGACGCGCGGCGCGCCGGCGGCGACGAGGCGTGGCGTTTCTGGGAGATGAACTTCGGCCGGCGGCCCGCGGAGGAGGTCTACCACGTCGACGCCGACCCCGACTGCATCACCAACCTCGCCGGACGGGCCGACTGCGCCGCGCGGATCGACGCGATGCGATCGCGGATGGAGCGTGAACTCGCCGCCGAGGGCGACCTGCGCATGGCCGGCCGCGGCCGCGAGTACGAGGCCTTCCCCTACGCCGAGGCGACCCATCTCGACTTCTACGCGCGGTGGTTCGCAACCCGCGACGTCAAGGCCGGGTGGGTCGAGCCGACGGACGCGGAGACGGACTTCTACCGCGCGGCGCCGTCGATCGCCCGCTTCGAGGCATCGCCCGCGGCGGGCGGCGGCACGGCGCTCTCGTGGTCCGCCGGCGGCGCACCGGAGTCGTGCGCGACCGAACTGCGGATCGATCCGGACGTCGGCTTTCTCGCCGCCGACACCGGCACCGTCACCGTGCGGCCGGCGGCGGAGGCGCGCTACACGCTGACCGCCCTCAACCCGCGGGGCACGAACACGGCCACCGTCACGGTGCCGGCGGCACGGTGAGGCGGGAGGCCCCGGGCCGGTCCCCGGCGCCCGCCAACCCGGCCTGCGGATTGGATTCCGCGCCCGGTTGCCGTACAGTATCGCGATTTACGGAGCACCCGCATGGGCTGGGAATACAGCGAAAAGACGAAGCAGATCTTCATGGACGCCGTCCACGGCAAGCCGGGGACGCACATGGGGGAGATCGAGAACGCGGACGGGTTCGGCGAGCACGGGTCGATCGTGTGCGGCGACGCGCTGCGGTTCACGTTCCGCGTGCGGAAGGACCCCGCCGACCCGCTGAAGGACGTCATCACCGAGGCGCGCTACCTCACCTTCGGCTGCACCTCGGCCATCGCGGCCTCGGAAGCGCTGTGCGCGATCATCGAGCACGGGGGATTCACGCCGGTCCAGGCCCTCAAGGTCACCAACCAGGACATCGTCGAGTTCCTCGGCGGACTGCCGTCGCAGAAGATCCACTGCTCCGTCATGGGCGCCGAGGCGCTCGAGGCGGCCGTCTTCAACTGGTCGGTCAAGCGCGGCGTGGATCTCGAGGCCCTCGGGATCCGTCTGCACATGAAGGACGAGGACGAGGGCCGGATCGTCTGCAAGTGCTTCAGCATCTCCGAGCCCTACCTGCGCCGCCGGATTCGCGAGTTGAACCTGCGCACGATCCCCGAGATCACCGCCGCCCTCAAGGCCGGCGGGGCCTGTGCCTCGTGCCACCACGCCCCGGGCGGGCTCCAGGACCTGCTGGACGAGACCTGGGGACGCCCGGAGACCACGGTCAAGGCGTCGGCCCAGCCGCC
>CAYODK010000281.1:0-6072 GCA_964402695.1 uncultured Verrucomicrobiota bacterium | reverse complement strand
AGTACCCGGCGAGCAGGGCCGCCAAGATCGTTGCCTGCATCTCGTCGACGAGGTTGCCCGTCGTCGTGTCGAGAGCGGCCGTCAGTGCGCCCTGGTAGGTCTCGCCACGCCAGCGGGCCTCCATCGCGGCGTGCCAGGCCGTCCCGAAGCGCAGCGCCGCCGAGTCCTGTCCGCTCTTCCGCAGGCCGACCTCGTAGGCCCAGTAGTGCTTGCGGGGACACGATAGCAGCGCGCCCATGCGCGATGCCGTCAGCGGTTCCCGCTTGCGTTGGTTCGTCTCTTCGCTCATCTTCTCTGTGTTCCTCGGTTCTGGGCGGCGTTCCGTGTCAGCGGGCGCCGCCCTCTTGCTTTGCCTCGACACGACTCGTTGGTGAGTCGATCCGAATGGAGATGCCCGGGTCAGGGCCCCAGAGCTTCGCGATCCGCAGGTCCGACACCTGCCCGTCGTCGCGCCAGAAGCCGCAGCGCGTCATCGCGTCGAGCAGCAGCTTCGCGAGGTTGTCCACGTCGGGGCGGGTGTCGCAGTCGAGCAGCGCGCCGTCGGTCGTGCGCCTCTTCGGCTCGCTCTTCCGGTACGGCCACACGAAGAGGACCGACACGTGGACCGGGCCGGACTCGATGGCGGAGTAGTCGGCCGGCCGGTGGGCGGTCAGCAGACTCACCAGGTCCCGTTCCGCCGCGGCGACGTTAGCCTTCTTGAAGAAGCGGATGCCGTTTCCGACCCGGCATGCGCCCTTCATCTGGCTCGTCGCCTTCGGCGGCAGACACGGGATGAAGAAGCTCGCGTGCATTGTTCAGTCAGCCAGGATCGGAAGCGTCCGGCCGCCCTCCCGCGGGAGCCCATCACCGGCCTCAATGCGTGCCATCGCGACGCGGATCCGGTCCGCGCCGTGGGGCTTGGCGGTCGGCTGGGCGGTCTTCTTCGTTCGCGCCGCGGCCACGTCGCGCGCCACTGCGGCGCGCATGGTGGCACCGGGCTTCACGGCGGCTTTGGCGGCCGCGGTGGATGCCGCGTAGCGCTCACGCCCGATCGCAGCGGCACACGCCTTGCAGAAGCGCCCTGCCTTCGGCCATGGGGTGGTGGCCCGCGGGGCATTGCAGCGTGCGCACGCGGTCGCAGGGCTGCGACCATGCTTGCTGGCGCATCCCTTCTTCGCCTTCGGCTTCCGCGTGGTTCGCGGGATCGTCGATGCTGCCGGCGGCACGGTCGGCGCCGGGGTGGCCGGAGCCGGCGCGGGCTTCGGCCCGCCCATCAGCACTTCTTCGATGGTCGCGATCGCCTTCGCGAGGCGGTCATTGTCGACCAGCGGCATCTGCACGATCAGGTCGCCTTCGGTGGTTCGTCCGATGATGTTCATGGTTCGCGTTGCTCCTTCGCTTCGTCACGTGCGTCGAGGACCGCGGCGATCAGCAGGGCGATCGACCACAGCCACCAGCGCAGGGTGTTCATTTGCTCCACGCCTTCGGTTCGGGGATCTCGGTGCAGGCCTCGTCCCACAGGGCATCCCACGACTGGCCGACCAGGTCGGCGACGGCCTTGCAGCGGGCGACGAAGTCCTCGTCGATGTCGGAGACCTTGAGGACGGTCATGCCGCGACGGAGCGAGCCGGCCGCGGCGTCCCAGATGTGCGCGAACAGGTCGCACGTCGGCACGTCGACCGATGCCTTCCAGAAGTCCCAGTCGTCCTCGTGATATCGCTTCTCGTCGCCGGGGCGGAGAGCCATCAGGGTGCTGCCTCCGAACGCGGCGGCGATTCGGACCATCGCAGCGTCGTTGCAGTACTTCTCGGCCGGCAGCCGGCGGTTGCCTTCCTCGTCCTCGCCGCCGACCATGCCGCTCAGCTTCGAGGCCATCCACGCATAGCGCCGCTGGTCGAGCTTCTCGCGCTTCGACTCCATCGAGCCGGCGGGGGCGGCCGTGGTCTCGCCGTCGTCCTCGGCGCCGGGCGTCTGCACCTTGCTGACGTGGCGAACCCAGGTCGTGGTGCCTTCGCCCTTGCCGCGGACGATGAAGGCCGGAGTCGCGCCGCTCTCGCTCTTCTTGCAGCGCTTGAGTCCGGTGTCATGCCACGACGTGGACAGTTGCTTGACTCCGCGCTTCCGGAACGCCGAACCCGCCTCGCCGTACGGGATGTCGTCTGCGACGAGGATCAGCGCGTCACCGTGCTTTTCGCGCGCCTTCGCCTCCAGCCTGGCCATGGCAGCGTCGCGCTTCCGTTCGTAGCAATCCAGGTCGAGGCAGCGGTCGCCGGATCCGACGACGGACAAGTCGTCGAAGAGTAGCGGCTCGGCGCCGGTGCGCTTCGGGCAGTTCGCGCAGGCGCCAGCCTCGGGCACGAGGGTCGCGTCGGAGCAATCGAACGGCGCGTCCTTCACCAGGCTCGACTCGCGGGCGATCTCGTCGGCGATGTCGTCGGCATCGATGGTCACTCCGCCGAGGCCGTCGAACATGTCGATCTGCTTTGCCGGCGGAAGCGTGGCGAGCAGTTCGAGGGCGCGGATCGACGCGCGGCCGATGTCGGCACCGGCGGACTGGATGACCTCGGGCGAGATAGCGGCGAGCTTCGCCCGCCGGGTGACGAACGCCGGCGTCTTGCCGATGCGGGCGGCGACTTCCTCCTTGGTGTGGCCGTCGGCGAGGAGCTCGGCGATGGCCTTCGCCTCGTCGACGGGGTGGAGGTTCTCGCGCTGCAGGTTCTCGATGATCGTAATCTCGCGAGCCTGCCGGTCGTCGAGGTCGAGGACGAGGCAGGGGACCGCCTCCGTGTCCGTGAAGCGGGCCGCGTCGAGTCGCCGAGAGCCGCTGACGACCTGGAACCGATCACCGACGGGCCGGACGATCAGATTCTGAAGGACGCCCTTCTGCGCGACGCTCTGGATCAGGTCATCGTCGGCGGCGCGGTGGCCGTTCCACGGGTTCTGGTCGATCAGGTCGGCTGGGATCATCCGCCGGTCGCCGGCGGACGCGGCCGTGGCCGCGGTGGGGGTGGGCTTCTTCTTGGCCTTGGGCATGGTGTTCCTCTCTGCGGTTGCGACCGGAGGTCAGTTCGGTCCCCCGATCTGGATGCTTCCCTTGTTCACGCCCACCGCGACGTTCACGCGGTGGACCTCGACGCGGCCGCGCTCGATGTCAGTCGTCGCGACCCCGCGAAATGCGTTCCAGCAGGTCACCAGTCGGCGGGCGATGTCCTGCTCTCCTGGGCAGATGATGGCGGCTACGAGGCGGCCGTCCTGGTCGTGGATGGCGGCGCCGGTGGCGTCGAAGGTACGGTCGATCAGAGGGGTGTCGCTCTTCACGGCCGCCTCCCCATGGCTTGGATCTCGGACCGGAAGAACCGGATCGATCGGCCGACGCGGATGTGCGGGATCTCGCGGTGGGCGATAAGGCGGCGGAGGGTGCGGATGTGGACGCGGAGGTACTTGGCGACCTCGGAGGTGGTCATGACGTCAGGGCTGCTCATCGTCGCCTCGCTTTCGAGGAGGGATGCCGCGTCCGCCGCAGTAGGGGCACATGCGCCCTGCTGGGCCTTCGCCGGTTCCGGCGCACGCCGGGCAGTCGGGCGGGTCGCGGTCGTCTGCGTCGTGTCGGGCGTGGCTGTTCACGCCAGCGCCCTCCGCGCGTTGATCTTCCCGCCGCGCGGGTCGCGTGCGGGGAGTTCGATGGTGCGCGCATCGGAGAGCTTCCGGATGGCGATCTCGACCAGGGCGGCCATCGAAACGCCGAAGCGGTTCGAGAGTTTCGAGGCCAGCGCGTGGGAGGTGTCGTAGACCTTGATCGTGCGTTGGTTCCTTTTCATGGTGCCTAGAGTAGGCACCATATAGACACCGTTCAAGCCGAAAAAGAACCCGCTTGAAAAAGTGTCCACTTTGGGCCTACCCTAGGCACCATCGAACCGGAGACGTGTATGAGCCCACAGAAGTCAGTGAAGATGAGGGAAGAGACCTATGCACGCCTGCGCAGGCTCGCGGACGAGTACGGCAAGCCGCTCGCGGAGATCGTCGATCTCGCGCTAAGGCAGATCGACAGCGCCGACCATCTCGAAATCCGGAAGGTGCATGCGTCGAACGGTGCCGCCATCGGAGTGAACAAGGGGACCGTGAAGACCCGATCGACTCAAAAATCAAAGTCGTCCTGAACAAAACTGTTGTCTTTGGGGGCTGCTACGATGCAAGCATACATCGCTGCTGCTTTTGCAGTGTCAATCGTCACTGTTTCAATCGCCCAGACGAACGTCCCGGTGCCGCTGGTCGTCGGAACAAAGACCGTCGAAGTGCGGAAGGTCACCCGTGTCGAGCCTGACGGCGTCACGATCATGCACGCGGCCGGGCTCACGAAGTACTCGTTCGCCGAGCTGCCGGCCGAGTGGCAACAGCGCTACGGGTACGATCCCAAGAAGGCGACCGCCTACTCCACATCGACGGCCGCTGCGCGGTCGCGATTCGTTTCAGCACAGCAGGCGGCACGAGTCCGCCAGGTCGAAAACGCACAGCGTGACGGCGTGATTCAGTCGGCGTTGATGGAGATCGCCGGGGTCGTGCTACAGGCGAAGGAAGATGGGGGGCTGCTGCTCAAGGACGTCGTCTCGATCGAGGAGATTGAAGTGAGGGACGACCGCGTGGTTGGCGTGATCAAGATGAACAAGAAGAAGGTCCCTGTTCACCTTGCGGATCGCGTCTACGTGACCGGCTTCTCGGGGTACACGGATGGCGAGGCCTTCGCCGAACGAGTGCTACCTGACGGAACCTACTCGTACACGACCGTCCTGGGAGCGGAGTCAACGGTGAGGAAGTTCTGTGCCCCTCCGGCCAGCTATCCATGAAAACACCAGGGCGCATCCACCGGCTGAAGGATGGCGGATGGTACGCCATCTTTGAGGGGTACGGCCGCCGCAAGGCCCATCGGGCGAAGAGCGAATCTGACGCTCGTACGTGGTTGAAACGCAAGTGCGCCGAGATCGCGGCCGACGCCGAGCCGCTCACGCTTGCCGAGTTGATGGAGGTCCGGCAGGCGCAGAAGATGCTTCCGGCAGGAGTCTCCATCCTCGACGCTGTCCGCGCCTACGTTCCGCCGCAGCCCGCCCCGCTGATCCGGGACGTCGTCGCAGCGTTCGAGGCCGACAAGGCCGCGGCGAACCTCAGGCCGCGATCGTTGTACCAGCTCCGCTACTGCTGCAAGCGGTTGACAGGTGCGTTCGGCGGGCGGCGCATCGACGTGGTGATGGCCCCCGACTTGGCCGGGGTCCTGACGACGCTGGCCCCGTCTGCGATCGCGCGGAACAACCTGCGCCGGGCATGGTCCGGACTGTGGCGTTGGGCGATCCGGGCCGGGATGGCATCCAAGAACCCACTCGAAGCCATCACCAGGGCGACAGAGGAACAGAAGCCTCCAGGAATCGTGACGCCTGACCAAGCTGCCGCCATTCTCGCTGTGGCCATGCAGCGGAAGCACGATCTCGTTCCGTTCTTTGCCTTCGGGCTGTTTGCCGGGCTTCGTGTGGCTGAGATCTGCCGTCTCCAATGGTCCGCAGTTGATCTCCGGCGCCGTCTTGTCCGGGTCGGTGCTGCCGAGGCCAAGACGCGGGGCGGTCGGCTGGTGACCATCCACGCGCCACTGCTGGCCTGGTTGTCGGGCAGGGTGGGGGTGGGACCGGTGGTGCCGGTTTCGGAAAGCACCCTGGAACGGGAACTAGCGGCGATCCGCAAGAGGATTGGCTACGGATGGCCCCGCAACGCTTTGCGACACTCCTACGCATCCTATCGTCTCGCGGTCACGGGCGACGCCGGGCGGGTTGCCACAGAACTTGGCCACGGCGACACGGACATGTTGTACCGGCACTATCGCGAACTCGTCACACCGGCAGATGGCAGGCGGTTCTTCGCCCTCACGCCTGCGACGGTTCTGCGACGGATTCGCGCCACCTCCGGCCATCTGCTGTCACCTAACGAGCATCGCGCGAGCGATGGCGCGAGTGCAGGGAGACCGGCTCTGGAAGCGAGAAAAAGCGCCTAGAGCGGCTGGTGAAAGGTGGAGCGGGAGACGGGGATCGAACCCGCGACGTTCAGCTTGGGAAG
>CAYODK010000280.1:0-6110 GCA_964402695.1 uncultured Verrucomicrobiota bacterium | reverse complement strand
GGCCCGGCGCACCCGCACGAGATGCCGGCGCGGCAGACGGTGACGCTCTGCCTCGACCATCGGCAGATGGGCGTCGGAGGCGACAACTCGTGGGGGGCTCGGACGCACCCCGAGTACTGCATCCAGCCCGGCACGGTCTACGAGCACCGCATGCGCCTGGAGCCGGTCGGAATCCGATGAGGACGCCAACTCGAAGCCTGAAACTTGGAACTCCTCCTGCCTGACACCTGAAACCTGACACCTCTTCCCTTTATGGACGCTCTCAACAGCCTTCTCGGGAAACTGAGCTCGATCGTCTGGGGCCCCCCGATGCTGGCGCTTCTCGTCGGCACCGGCGTCGTGCTCACGTTCCGCCTGCGCGGCCTTCAGTTCCGACGCCTTGGCGAGGCGCTGAGGCTGAGCCTGACGCCCGCCGGCCGTCGGGCGGACCAACCGGGCGACATTTCGCACTTCCAGTCGCTGATGACGGCCCTGTCCGCGACGATCGGCACCGGCAACATCATCGGGGTCGCCACGGCGATCACGGTCGGCGGGCCGGGTGCGCTTTTCTGGATGTGGGTGACGGCGCTGGTCGGCATGGCGACGAAGTACGCGGAGGCGATCCTGGCCGTCCGCTACCGCATTGTCGATGCGAAGGGCGAAATGGCCGGCGGCCCCATGTACTACCTCGAGAGGGGGCTGGGACTGAAGTGGCTCGGCGTGCTCTTCGCGGTCTTCGGCGCGCTGGCGGGCTTCGGCATCGGGAACATGGTCCAGGCCAACGCCGTCGCCGAGAACCTGCACCAGGCCTTCGGGATCGACCACCGGCTGACGGGCCTCGTGCTGGCGGTGATGACGGGACTGGTCATCCTGGGCGGCGTCAAGCGCATCGGGAAGTTCACCGGCGTCCTGGTCCCCGTCATGGCGGTCGGCTACATGCTCGGATGTCTCGTGATCCTGGCGCTCCACGTGACGGCGATCCCGGGGGCGCTCTGGCGGGTTGTGCACGACGCGTTCACGGGCACGGCGGCGGCGGGCGGGTTTGCCGGGGCGGTCGTGATGACGGCGATCCAGAAGGGCGTCTCGCGCGGCGTGTTCTCAAACGAGTCGGGCCTGGGCAGCGCGCCGATCGCGGCGGCGGCGGCGCGGACGAGCCATCCCGGCGAGCAGGCACTGGTGTCCATGACCGGCACCTTCATCGATACGATCGTCGTGTGCACGATGACCGGACTGGTGCTGATCGTAACGGGCGTCTGGAGCGAGGGCGGCGGCGCGGCGCAGGCGACGCAGCACGCCTTCACCGTCGGGCTGCCCGGTCAGTGGGGCGGCATGCTCCTGACGTTCGGGATCGTGACCTTCGCCTACTCGACCGTCATCGGATGGGCCTACTACGGCGAGAAGTGCGCGGAGTACCTGTTCGGCATCCGCGCGGTGAAGCCGTACCGCTGGCTGTGGGTGGTCGCGGTCGGGCTCGGCGGGGCGGCCAAGGCCTGGGGTGGCGCGGCGAAGGAATTCGATCTGTTCTGGAATCTGGCCGACGTCCTGAATGCGCTGATGGCGGTTCCCAACCTGATCGGCCTGCTGGGGCTCAGCGGCGTGGTTGTCGAGGAGACCCGCCGCTATCTCGTCGCGACCGGCCGCACGAAACCCGCCGCCGGCGAGACGTGAGGCGGCACAGAAACAGAAGACAGACCGTCGGAAACGCCCGACCGGCCCGCACGGAGCCCAGGTCCCGGAACCGGCCGCCAGGCTAGGCCATCGGACCCGGCATCGGCAGCGTTGGGAGATAGGTCTGCGCCAGCAAGGCGTAGAGCAGGGTGCCGACCACGAGGAATGCGAGAATGGCGACGATGGCGTAGCCCACGCCGGGCTCGTCGACCTCCTCGATCCCCAGCGCGCGGCTCAGTTCCGCCTCGGCGATCTGCGCCCCCGGAACGCCCTCGGCGCCGGGCTCCGCTTCTTCGCGGGCGACGGGACGCTGAAGGACCAGGGTCTTGGCCCCGGTGGACGGTCCTTCGCCGCCGCGCTTGATGCGGATGGTCTTCCGCTGCGTTGGCGGCGCGGAGTCCAGCGAACCCTCGGGGATGGAGATGCGGGCCGTGGCCCCCTTCTCCTCGAGAGCGGAACCGCCCTCGCCGGGCTTCTGAAGATGGACCGTCTTGGGACCCTGGGTCGGCGGCGTGACGATCGTCTGCGCCGGGGCTTCCGCGCTGACGCTCGGGGGCTTGAGCACGACGGTCTTCGGTGCGGCCCCGGCGTCGGGGCGCTTGAGGATGACCGTCTTGGGGGCGATGCTCGGACGCTGCAGCCGGACGGTCTTCGGCGGAGTGGCCTTGGCGGCCATTTCGGCGGGAATCGTCATCTTCCCGGTGTCGCCCAGCGAACCTCCGGTCGGAAGCGCCTCGTCCGGACCGTCGATCATGATGCGGGCCGTCCGGCCCAGGGATGCCTGCTGCGCGACCTGCTCCGCCTTGGCGGTGGAGGACGGCGGGATCGCCCCGGTGGCGACCTTGGAGGTTGCCGCCTTCGGGACGGCGCCCTCGCCGGGCAGCGACACCCGCTGCGAATCGCGGAGGGCGATGCGCGACGTCGAAGCCTTGGCGACCGGCACGGCGTCGCCGGCGGCGACGGGCTGCGAATCATGGATGCTGATGCGCGACGTCTGCGCCTTGACCGTGGTCTGGACCGGCGGGCGGACGGTCGTCTGCGGGGCCGTCTTCAGGACGTCGCGAACGCTGAGGGGTTCGCCGGCATCCGCGGCGTCGACCGCCGGCGGCTCCGCCGCGGCCAGATCGATCCGGGACGTGTCCGGCTTCTTCGGGCCGGACTGGCCGAGATTCAACCGAATCTTCGGCGGTATCGGGCTTGCCGAGTCCGCGCCGTTTGCCCCGTTCGTATTTTCACTCGCCATGATCGGGCCTCCGACTCCATCTGGGCGAAGAGTACGCATGGCCCGCCGCGGGGTCAAACGGAATCGGCCGTCAGGAAACGATCGGTGACGCCGGGGGGAGAAGGCGGAACGAGAGCCGTCCGATCGGCTTCTGCTCCAGGAAGAGCAGTTCGAAGTCCGACCGTTCCTCGTCCGTCGGAAGCTGCACGGGGGCGGGGACGAAGCGGCGGTCGTCGCGGACGATGGCCGCGATCTCGTCGAAGTAGGGGAGGTGGTCGGTCGCCAGGTGGACCTCGCCGCCCGGCAGGAGCGTGCGGGCGAGGGCGTCCATGAACGCCTCGTTGAAGAGTCGATGACGGTGGTGGCGGGTCTTCGGCCACGGGTCGGGGAAGAAGATATGATAGGCGGATACGCTGGCGGCGGGGACGAGATAGGTCGCGGTGTAGTAGGCATCCATTCGCAGCAGCCGCACGTTCGACATGTCCGAGCGGACCGCGCGGCGCTCGATCTTGCGGAGGCGGCCGAGGAGTCGGTCGACGCCGACGAAGTTGACCTCCGGACGGCGCCGGGCGCGGGCCAGCAGGAACCGCCCCTTGCCGCAGCCCATGTCGATCTCCATCGTCCGGTCGGGATGCGGAAACGCCTCCGCCAGGGGCAGCGGTCCCAGCACGGTGGTCGCGGTCGGGCGGATCTGAAGGCCGGCGGATTCCATGGCCGCGGAGGATACCCGCGCACGGACCCCGGGCGCAATCGGGATCGCGGTCCGCCGGGTTCTGCCGGAGCTCAGTCCTTCCCGTCCACCATCGGCACGAAACGGACCGCGATGTTGTCCTCCGGCGTCATCCGGCCGGACTCCTTGCGCAGCGTGATCAACTGCTGGTGGTCCGGGAGGCCGATGGGGAGGATCATCCGGCCGCCGTCGCGGAGCTGGCGGACGAGTTCCGGCGGGATCTCGGTCGGCGCGCAGGTGACGATCACCGCACCGAACGGGGCCGCCTCGGGCCAGCCGGCGTGGCCATCCCCGGTCCGCGTATGCACCTCTTCGAACTGTTCGGCGTCGAGCGCGGCGCGGGCGTGGGCCGCGAGGGCCGGCACGATCTCGATCGACCACACCTCGGCGCCCAGCGAGGCGAGGATCGCCGCCTGGTAGCCCGAGCCGGTGCCGATCTCCAGGATCTTCATGCCCGGCCGGACCCGGATCTGCTGCGTCATGTAGGCGACGATGTACGGCTGCGAGATCGTCTGGCCGTGGCCGATGGGGCAGGGGTGGTCGCCGTAGTCGCCGGAGCCGCGGAAAGGCGCGGGGATGAAGCGGTGCCGACGGACCCGCTGCATCGCCTCGAGGACCGCGTCGTCGTTGATGCCGAGGCGTCGCAGGTGAACGACCATCGCGCGGCGTTCGTCCACCCGGTCGTCAGCCTCTTCGCTGGGCGCGAGGAACACATCCCCTCCGCATCCGCCCGCCGCCACGCAGCCGGCGGTCAGGAGACCGCTGAGCCACCCTCTCGATCTCACGCTGCCACTCCCGGGGCTTCCGCCCATCCTGCCGGACCCTCCGTGCGGGCCAGCCGGGGAGATAGCGCAAAATGGCCAGAGAAACAAGACGATCCGGATGAGGGGACGACGGTCCGGGGATGCGTCGCCGTGGCGTGCCGGTCAATCGCGCAAGGCCGCCGGGACCCGGCGGGCGGCGAGCAGGGTCAGGTCGTCGGGCAGGAACGGCGTGCCCGCGTGGACGAGGAGGGCCTCCTCGAGCCGCTCCAGGGCCGCGTCCACTCCGTCCCAGGAAAGGGTCGCGATCAGGCGGCGAAGTCCGTCCGGTCCCAGTTCGGTCCCCGATGCGTCGGGGATCTCGAAGGCGCCGTCGGAGTAGAGGAGCATGGCGTCGCGGGGCGCCAGGCGTTCCGTGTGCTCGACGTAGTCCGCGTCGGGCAGCATTCCAAGGGCGGGTCCGGCGGCCTTCATGATCGCGCAGGTCCCGTCGGGCCGGAGCAGAAGGGGCGGCGGGTGCCCGGCGCAGGCGATGCGACAGAGGCCGCTGTCGGCCTCGTAACAGGCGAGGGCGGCGGTGGCGAAGTAGTCGCCGCCGCCGCTCATGAGGGATCCGAGACGATGGTTCAGGAACTTCAGGAACTCCGCCGGCCGGCCCAGCAGGGCATGGCCTTCGTCCCACAGCGATCGCAACTGCATCGTGTACAGGGCCGCGGCGATCCCGTGTCCGGTCACATCGGCGACCAGAAGGGCGTAGCGGTCGGCATCGATCGCCTCGGCGCGGTACAGGTCGCCGCCCACCAGGTCGTGCGGCGTGAAGCAGACGCCGATGTCCACCCGTTCGTCGCGCGGGAGGCTCGCGGTGAGCGCGGCTCGCTGGATCGCCCGGGCCCGGTTCAAGTCCTCCATGGTCGGCGACAGGTCGCGGAAGACCTCGATGCCTCCGCTGACCTCGCCGTCGCCGTCGCGCAGGGGCGCCACGGTCACGTCCACGGCGACGCGCCGGCCCTCCTTGGTCTGCGCGAAGACCAGGCGGCCGACGTCGGAGGCCTCGCCCGACACGATGGCGCGGTGGAGGGGACAGTGCTCGTGGCCGCAGAGCGGATGGCCGTCCTTGTCCTCGTGGACGAGGATGTTGTCGCGGCAATTGCGCCCCAGGACATCGGCGCGCGTCCAGCCCGTGATCGATTCCGCGGCCCGGTTCCAGAACAGGATCCTGCGGTCGGTGTCGGTGATGTACGCGCCGTCCGGCAGGGCGTCGAGAATCGCCGTCGCGTCCCAACGGTGAACATCCAAGGGCCGGTGCATGAGGAACCTCCCGCCGCTCCCCGTAGGGTAGTCCCGATCCGTTCCGGCATCCACCCGAATTCGCGGACACGATTTCGACGGTATCCGGTTCTCTTTCTTGCCTTCCGGAGGTCGAATCTCCGCCCGGGGGTGGTGCATCGTGAAGGCGGCGTCGGTCGCGGTGAGGATCGGCCTTGCGGTCTGCCTGTGGGGGCGAGCGCCGGCGCGGGGAGGGGATCGCTTCGTCGGTATCTGCGAACTCCCGCCGCAGCCTTTCTGAGATCAATTGAGTATCCCCCGCGGTTGCGCCGGATGGATCTCGCGGTAAGTTGCGATGTGAAAATGGTTTTTAGTTCAACTCACGCCCTTTTCGGTGATCCCACACCATCATATTGGGGATCATATTGTCACGAAAAGTGCACTTGCGCCGTAGCCATGGCGGTGGGGTGGGGTGCTGGAAGGG
>CAYODK010000279.1:0-6118 GCA_964402695.1 uncultured Verrucomicrobiota bacterium | reverse complement strand
GCCCCGTTGCGGCACGTGTTCAGCGCCGTCTTCTTCGTCACGATCGGCCTTCGCCTCGACCCGTCCGCCATCTGGCATCACCTGCCCGTCATTGCGGGGGTGACCGCGGTCGTCACCGCCGGGAAGTTCACGTGCAACACGGCCGGCGTGCTGCTGACGGGCCATAGTCTGGACACCGCGTTCATGGTCGGCGCCGGCATGGCTCAGATCGGCGAGTTCGCCTTCATCATTGCGGCGCTGTCCCTCACGCTGGGGATCGGGGCCGACTCGGTGTATCCGATCGGGGTTGCCACGGCGGTCATCTCCACCGTCCTGAGCCCGTATCTGATCCGGGGTGCCGATCGTGCCGTTGCCCGGCTGGACGGAACCGCGCGGTGGCATCGCTGGGTGGCGGCGACACGGTTCTACAGCCGGTGGACCGAGAGCATCGGCCGACGGAGCGGCACGGGCGCCATCCGTAAGGTCATCCGGCGCTCCATCGCGATCGTCGCCGTCAACGTGGTCCTCATCTCCGCGATTTTCGGCGTCGCGGCGTACGTGGCGAAGACGATGGGCGCAAGGGGAGGGGAGTGGATCGGGCGGCCGAGCCTCTTCGCCGCGATCCTCTGGTTGGGAGCTGCGGCGACCAGCCTGCCGCTCTACGTGGTGACTGTCCGGAAGATCGAGGCGTTGGGTATGCTCCTTGCCGAGACGGCGCTGCCCCTCGACCTCAAGGGGGGATGGCCCCGGCACGTGCGGACGTTCCTGACACATGCCATCACCTTGTTCGGGGTCGGGGCGCTGGTCCTGCTGACCGTCATCCTCAGTTCGGCGCTCCTGCCGTCCCGCGAGATCCTGATCCTGCTGGCCGTCGTTGCGGTGGCGGGTGCCATCTGGGCCCGGCGACGGCTGTCCCTGGTCTATTCCCGTGCTGAGACGGCTCTTCACGCGGTGTTCTCTCCCAGTCCGCCGGAGAACGGGACTCCAGTGTCCGCTCCCGTGGCCGATGCCATCGAGATGGAGCCCTACGTGATTCCAGACCTCTCCCACGGGGGCGTTGATCTCACTCTTCGCTCGATCAGCCTGCGGGCGCGTTCCGGGGCTACAGTTGTTGCCTTCGAGCGAGGCGGAGAGAGGTACACGAATCCCGACCCGGACATGCCGCTGCGTGTCGGGGATCGCCTCCTGATCCTCGGTACGGCAGAACAGATTGCGAGTGCCCGCCTCGTGATGCAGTCCAATGGCTAGCCATGCAACGCGACGATCCTCTATTGCCCGGATTGCCTGCGCGAGGCGCTGGCCGAGGCCGACCTGGCCGGGCCGGTGCCGGGTCGCGGAACGTAGCGCGATCGGGCATGAGCGACGAAGCCTCCTGCGGCCGCCCGGCCCGTCACCTACTTCAGGTAGTACTCAAGGGCACGAGCCAGGATCCATGCGCCCGTCCCTCCCGCACCGATGACCAGCGCGTAGCGGCGCCAATGGGTCATCGTCGCTGGTTTGCCATCGCCGGTCAGGCCGCTGAAGTACCGGATGTCTACGTAGCGGATGGCGATGAGCAGCACGACGGTGGCCATGCATGCCGCATCGACCGCCGACGGGAATGCCGGACGCTTCATCGGGATCGAAACGAGCAGGAAGAACAGAAGCAGGTTCCCGAACAGCATCCAGCCCAGACGTACAAGACACCCGGCACCGCTTACCGGGACTTCGGCTTGGTCCTGCATGACACACCACCCGTGATACGCGCCTTGCGCGCGTCGTCTCGGATGGCGGCCCGACCATCACACCGTCCTGCGGCAGCGCCACGCTGCCGCACCCTTGATTGTCTTCGCCCCACGGTCGTTCACACGCGCGGCGAAGCCATTTTGCCCTGTAGCACAGTCCCTGCGGCGCTGCAAACCACCCGCCAGCCATCGGATCGTAGGGGGCCGAGACGTACAAACGGCCTCGGATCGTTCAAGCAGAGTTCCTCTTTCTTTCATGCCGTTGCGTGGGATCATGTTTCAGGGTGGCGCGCGTCACATCTGGGACCCCCTCCCTAGCCTCCTCGGCGCGCGCCGCCCCTCCCCTATCTCGGCTGGGTCCGGGCGGAGCGCGATCTCGCAGTTCAGGAGTTGGAACATGGGGCTGTGGCGCGCACAACCCGCAGGCAAAGGGCGAGCGCGATCCCGATGACGGGCGCCGGACGAACAGGTGGGTATCTTCCCCCGTCGTGCTACTGCTCGGCCTTTCGGGCAGCCCGCCAGGCCTGCCATGCCTCCAGGTTCTCCCCCAGATCCTGGCCGGTGGCCTGTTTCAGCCCGGCAACGGCGAGGTGCGTTCTGAATGACACGGCGCACGACGGCGAGTAGCCTTTCATCCAGCGTGGCGGGTGACCGTCGCGGTAGACCATGAAAGATCAGCACAGTCGGAGCCTCCAGAGCCTGCTCCTGCGTCGTCTGATGGACGGCTCACGACCCGGAGAGCCGCCGGACCCCGAGAAGCGTGCTCCGGGCTGGCAGGTGCGCTGCACCCGGTGCGGATTCACGGAGCCCTGGGGCAAGTACGGGGTCCGCCTCCACGCGGTGTCATGGAAGAAGTACACGTTTGGCCGATGCGCGCAGTGCCGGCGCTTCGGCTTCCATGCCATCGAGAAACGGCCGACGGCGGCGACGTGAGTCCGGGGAGGCAGGCGGCGTGGACGACGAGCAACAGCCCGCAGAGCCTGATCCGGTGGCGATCCCGATCGACGGCGTCCTCGACCTCCACCTGTTCCGCCCCGCCGAGGTGAAGGATCTGGTGCCGACCTATCTGGAAGAATGCCGGGATCGCGGGATCCTCCAGGTCCGCATCATCCACGGCAAGGGCACGGGCGCGCTGCGGGAGACCGTTCACGCGATCCTGCGGCGTGCGCCGGGCGCGCTCTCGTTCGGCCTGGCCCCCGGCAACGCGGGCGGATGGGGGGCCACTGTTGTTGAACTTAAGGGGGCGGGGCAGGGGAGCCGTCCATTATGACACACTTCCTTGTTGAAGCAGCCCGGGCCGGATGCTCTACTACACGCATGCATCAGGAACGCTCCGTCAGGTGACGGGGCTGCCAACCGGGGACGGGAACCCACGGTGGCTCCTTGGGATCGGGTGATCCCGGGGGATGTGTCCGCGAGAGCGGGAACCAAATCCCGGGCGCAACGAGGCCATCCTGATGCTAGGGGTGGCCTCTTCTGTTTGGGCGCCGGCTCCTGGTGCGTTGGAAAGGACAACGCACATGACGGAAGCGGTCAGAATCAGGGTCAATCCGGACAACCGGAATCACCACCTCTGGAACAACAATGGCACGTGGTTCGTGCACTACACGGTGCACCACGCCGACCACACCAAGGAGCGGGTTCGCACGTCGTTACGCACGCACAGGCCGTCTACGGCCAGGAGACTGCGCGATCGGGTACTTCACTGCCTCCAGCCAGTCACCAAGGGTGAGCGATGACGACGCAACCAAGCAGAGACAGAAAGCGTGACGCAGCACATCGTGAAAGTCCGCCGCGTCTCTACATATCCACCGAAGCCCACGATGGGGAGACCGCCGCCCAGTGGCGTTTGCGGACCGGTAGGGATTTCGCACGCGGGATCATCGGCTTCACACACCCCATGGGCATCGTCAAGAGCAAGAAGACCCAATCAGAGACCTACAGGGATGGTGCAGGGATATGAGTGCGTTCCGAGCACGGGGGCGAGATGCTCTCGCTTCGGATGCGGGCGCGCCGGGTATCCGTCGGAATGATCGTGCGGCGGTTGTGAATCCCGGCCGATGCCGTTCGACCCGGTCTCGCCAAACGACGGTTCCCCGCTACGGGTAGAGATCGCCGACTCGCGTCTTGAGGGCCTGCGCTAATCGGAGCAGCTCGCGATCCGTGACGCACCGGATCTGCGACTCGATCTTCGCCAGCGTGCCCCGCGAGATGTCCCACCCGAGTCGCTGCAGGTGCCCCGCCAAGTCGTCCTGTGACCAGCCGCGGGCCTGCCGCAGCCGGCCGACCTGGGGTCCGACGATGTTCTGCTGTGCCGATTGCTCCGCCATCGGAGCTTGACGGTAGTATGCCGCCGGCCGAGAATGGTTCCGATATCGGAGCATGCTGCATGTCGTCATGGGCTGCCGGCGGCCGCGGAGCCGAAGTACGAAGCGCATGGCGGTGGCCGGCCCCGGGTACGGAGGGATTATGAAGGCACGGTCGGTATGGGCGGCGCTGGCGTTGGCGTTCGTATCCGCACTGGATGTCGCAGGACAGTCCCCCGTGATCAGTTCCTTCGCGGGGAATGGACGGTTGGTCTGGACCAACGAAGTCAATACCAACGCTCTCTACCGGGTCGAGTGGGCCGCATCTGCCGAGGGGCCGTGGAGGGAGACCTTCCAGGGGCTCAGGACGCTGGATGCGCTTACCGGTACGGCGTTCTCCGTCGATGTGCCCATGTTCTTCCGGGTTGTGATGGAGACGAATCCACCACCCATCGGGATGGTGTGGGTGGATGGCGGGGATGTTGAGCTTGGGCAGTCCGGTATCGCCGTGCCCGTCCATACGAACTTCGTCAGCGGGTCCTGGATGGACGCAATGGAGGTTTCGAAGGCGAAGTGGGACGATGTCTATCTCTGGGCGACCAACAACGGATACGTGTTTGATAACGCAGGCTCCGCAAAGGCTGCCAACCATCCCGTGCACACGGTGAACTGGTACGACTGCGTCAAGTGGTGTAACGCGAGGAGTGCCCGGGAGGGGTTGCGGCCCTGCTACTACCTCGACCCGGCGCACGTCGTTCTCTACACGGCCGGAACGCAGGACGTCGCCAATGGCTGGGTCGACTGGAATGCGAACGGGTACCGCCTCCCGACGGAAGCCGAATGGGAGAAGGCGGCCCGGGGTGGGAGGCAGGGACGGCTATTCCCCTGGGGTGGCGACACCGTCCAGCACGCCCAGGCTAACTACTTCGCTACGAACAGCTACTCGTACGACATCAGTCCTACCATGGGCTACCACCCCACCTACATGACCGGAGGAACCCCGTACACCAGTCCGGTCGGCAGCTTCGCGGCGAATGGCTACGGCCTCTATGACATGGCCGGAAACGTCTTTGAATGGTGCTGGGATTGGTTTGCAGACTACTCGGCAGCATATCAGGTGAACCCCCGGGGCCCGGACGCAGGCCAGTATGGAGCGAACCGCGTCTTGCGTAGTGGTGCCTGGAGTACTGTGCCGGGGCACATTCGTGCCGCGCGCCGCGGTAGCGATAGCCCCGACTACGAAAGCAACTTCCACGGCTTCCGCTGTGTGCGGGGGCGGTGATCGCGGGCTGGTCGATTCAAGCCGCGGGCCTTGGCGCCGTGACCCCATGACCGATCTCGGCAGAGCGGGCGTACGGTCGTCTTGTCCGGACGGGATCGAACTGCAGCTGCGGCATCGGCGGCCGTGCATTCCACAGAGGCATGCGGAGGCTGAGGTTCCTCGCCACGAAATCGCTTCCCAACAAGCCGTCGAGATTTTGGAACGCGTTCCAAAATGCGGGGGCCTCTGGACCACGTGCTAAAGAAGAAGGGGCACTGGAGGTCGCCTTCCCTAATCTGTGCCCGCGCGACACGGGCACAGAGTGAGCCGTCCATCTCGGCGTTCGCCATGAGGTGCTCGACGAAATCGGAGGTGGCGAGTACCGTCGCGATCATGCTGCGCAGGGCTGTCAGGGCGCTGATCGGCGGGCTTCACACCATCGCCCGCTCGACCGCACGCGCCTTCGATCGCCGACATTGGACGCTACGTAGGATCGCCTGGGCGTTTGTGTGGCTTGGCGCGGCCTGTATCGTCGCCATGGTGAGCGCCGCTGCCGAGATCCGGCTGGCGGCCAAGGGGAGGACATACTCTGAGGTGGACGAGGTCCCGTACCGGCGGGTCGGGCTCGTGCTCGGCTGTTCGTGTACGCTGCCCGACGGGCGGCGGAATCTCTTCTTCATCACCCGAATGAACGCCGCCGTACGGCTCTTTGAAGCGGGCAAGGTCGACTACCTGATCGTCAGCGGGGACAACCACATCAAGGGCTACGACGAGCCGACGGACATGAAGCTGGCGCTGGCGGACGCCGGGGTGCCCACGAACCGGATCTACTGCGACTACGCCGGCTT